>DASSUC010000251.1:0-14011 GCA_035707405.1 Micromonosporaceae bacterium
AGCGCCCCCGCGGGCATACCCCGGGCACCTCTCGGGCACGGCCCCGGATGCCGTGCCCCCCGGGGCGGCGGGCAGGAGCGCGGCCACAGCCACCCCCGCGTGGCCGACGCTACGGCCAACCCTGACCTTTCAAGACCTGTAACCCGGCGTCCATGTGTCCCAAGTGACCGCGAAAGTCCAACGACAGGTGGTTCTATTGCCTGGCGGGACAGGGGTGGGGCAGGCCAGTGGACCGCTCAGACGTTAACCGCCGATGCCTGTAACACTTAGCCCGTGACGCAGACTCCGTCCGGCCCGGCGGGTCCGGTCCCGCTACCCGGTCCGCCGGCGCCGCACGGGCAATGGGCACCGCCCCGGGTGCCGGGCCGTGGCCCGGCACCCGGCTACCAAGGCGCTCCTTATCAGCCATCCCCCGGTCACCGCCCGCCGCCGCCCACCGCGCCGGGCGGGGCACCCCTCGCCGAGCTCGGCGACCGGCTGCTCGCGTACCTCGTCGATGCGGCCATCCTCGGCGGGGTCTCCGCCATCTTCATCCTCCCCGCGCTCTTCTACCAGCTGACCCTGATGGTCGAGTGGCAGGCCGACTTCGTCGACCGGTACGACGCACCGGGCTCGCCGCCGCCCGACCCCGGCGAGGTGCTGCGGGACATGCTCTCGACCATGGCTCCCGTCCTCTGGCTTTACCTCGGCGCGGCTGCGCTGGGGATGGTCGCCGCGTACGTCTACCGGGTGGAGATGATGTGGCGCACCGGCCAGACGGTCGGCAAGCGGCTGATGTCGCTCCGGGTCGTCCGGCTGGACGCGCCGGCGGCGCCGCTGACCCGGACAGTCGCGGCGAAGCGGTGGCTGGTCGACAGCGTGGCCGTGCAGCTCGTACCGCTGCTGGGCCTGCTGGACGGGCTGTGGCAGCTGTGGGACCAGCCGTACCGGCAGTGCCTGCACGACAAGGCGGCCGGCACGACCGTGGTGAAGGTGGCCCGATGAGCACGGTGGCGCCCGGTTGGTATCCGGACCCGGTCGACCGCACGGTCCAGCGGTACTGGGACGGCGAAGGGTGGCTCGGCGAGCCGCTGCCGGCCAGCGCCACGCCACCGCCTGGCCCGCCGCACCCGCCGCACCCGCCGAGTCCGCCCAACGCACCACGCCTGCCGAGCGCCGAAAGCACACCGGACACCCCCGGCCCGCCGGGCCCACCGCACACCCCCGGGCCACCGGGCCTGCCCGGTCCGCCGGCAGCGACCGGCCCACCAACGGCCGTCCCGCTCGGGACTCCTCCGGCGACCGCGGCCAGCGGCTTCACTATCACGCCGGGTGGACCCGGCTGGCCGGCCCCTCCCCTGCCGCCTGGCGCGCGCGGGGTGCCGTACCCGTTTCCCGGCCCGGCGCCGGCCCCGCGCCCGCACGGGCTGGCGCTGGCCACGCCGGGTGCGCGCCTGGTTGCCCGGCTGGTCGACGCCGCCGCCCTGTTCGCCCTGAACATCGCCGTCAACGGCTGGTTCATCTACCTGTACCTGCGCGACTTCATCCCGTACTACCGCGAGTTCATGCGCCGCTTCCAGGCCGGCGAACCGACCTCCAGCCTGGCGCCCCCCGAGCAGCTCAGCACGCTGCAGTGGACGATCCTGTTCATCGCGCTCGCGCTCTGGTTCGCCTACGAGGTGCCGGCGCTCGCCAACACCGGGCAGACGCCGGGCAAACGGCTGCTCGGCATCAAGGTGATGCGGCTGGAGACCCACGACCGGCTCGGCTTCGGCCGGTCCTTCCGGCGCTGGTTCCCCATGGGCATGGCGGGCATGCTGTGGTATTGCTGCGGCGCCGGGATCATCCTGCACTTCCTCGACGCGCTGTTCGTGCTCATCGACCGGCCGTTGCAGCTCGCCCTGCACGACCGGTACGCCCAGACCGTCGTCGTCCACACCGGACGGCCCACCGAACCCTCCGGAGGTCCCGCATGACCCGGCTGACCCGCCCCGACCTCGACGGACTGCCCAACTACGTCCCTGGCCGCAACCCCGCCGACCTGGCCCGGGAGCTGGGCCTGCCGGAGGCGGTCAAGCTGGCCAGCAACGAGGTGCCGTACGGTCCGCTACCCGGCGTGGTCGAGGCGCTGGCCGAGGCCGCCACCGTTGTGCACCGCTACCCCGACATGGGCGTGCTGGAGCTGCGCCACGCGCTCGCCGAGCGCTACGGCGTGAGTCCGGACCGGATCGCGACCGGCTGCGGGTCGGTGGCGCTGGCCGAGCACGTGGTCCGGACCACCTGCCTACCGGGTGACGAGATCGTCTATCCGTGGCGCTCGTTCGAGGCATACCCGATCATCGCCGCGGCCGCCGCGGCCACCAGCGTCCGCGTGCCCAACACCGCCGAGCACGCGCACGACCTGCCGGCCATGGCCGCCGCGATCACCGACCACACCCGCCTGGTCCTCGTGTGCAACCCCAACAACCCCACGGGTACGAGTGTCCGCCGCGCCGAGCTCGACACGCTCCTGGACGCCGTGCCCGAGACGACCCTGGTGGTCGTCGACGAGGCGTACCGCGAGTTCGTCACCGACCCGGCCGTGCCCGACGCCCTGGTCGAGTACGGTGACCGGCCCAACGTGGCCGTGCTGCGCACCTTCTCCAAGGCCTGGGGCCTGGCCGGGCTGCGGGTCGGCTTCCTGGTCGCCCAGCCGGAGGTCGCCGCGGCGGTGCGCCGGGTGGTGACCCCGTTCTCCACGTCGAGCCTGGCCCAGGCGGCTGCGCTCGCCGCGCTGCGGGCCGTTGATGAGATGCGCCGCCGCGCCGACCTCGTCATCGCCGAGCGGGAACGGCTCACCACGGCGGTCCGCAAGCTCGTCCCCGACGTGCCGGACAGCCAGGCCAACTTCGTCTGGCTGCCGCTGGGTGAGCGGGCGGTGCCGTTCGGGCAGGCGTGCGAGGCCCGCGGCGTGATCGTGCGCCCGTTCCCGGGCGAGGGGGTGCGGGTAACCGTGGGCACGCCGGCGGAGAGCGACGCGTTCCTCGCCGCCGCCGAGGCCGCCCTGCGGTGACACCGCGGGAAGGCTCCGGACCGTCTCACCAGGCCGTGACGAGCACGGTACGCAGGCTGTAGTAGTACCGGTTGTCGTCCTCTGCCGGGTCACCGCGGGGGTGCAGCCGCTCCACCACCAGGTAGCGGTCCTTGATGTAGACGTGCCCGGGGCGCCAGTCGGGTGTGGTCGCGCTGATGTTGCGCCACCGGTCAAGGGGGAAGCGAGCCAGCTCACGGCCGCTGGCCGGATCGATGCCGACCAGGGTGCGTTCCTGGGTGACCAGGTAGAGCACGTCCGGACCGGCCGCCACGACGGTCGCCGGGCTACGGTCGGCGGACCCGCCGGGCGCCCAGGTCCACGCCGGCTCACCCGTGTCGACCCGGCGGGCAACGAGCCCGCCCACCCCACCCGCCGACCCCGCGGACGCGGACGGCCCCGCGGACGGCCCCGGAGATGTCGACGGTCCCACGGGCGCCGACGGTGTCAAAGACCCAGCCGGCACAGGAGACCCGACCGCATCGACCGGCTCCACAACGACGTCGCCGGCGAGCCAGGCGGTGCGCGAGTCGAGCGCCGGCGCCGCGGTCACCGCACCGCCCGCGCCGACCACCCACCCCTGGGTACGCCCACCGGCGGAGTCCTGCGTGCGCAGGGCACGGCACTGCGACCGGCCAACTGCGCAGGCGACGGGCTCGGCCTGCCAGCCGTCGCCCGCACCCGGCGGTCGCCAGCGCCGCAGCTCGCGACCGCTGGCCGGGTCGAGCAGGACCAGGTCGGCACAGGCGAGCGCGTAGCCGCCCGGCACGCTCCAGCCCCCGCCCGGGCAGCCGGCCAGCTCACGCCGCCACAGCAGCCGCCCGGTGGCGCTGTCATAACCGCGCGCCGCGGCGCTGTCGAGATTGACCACGACGCTGCCGGCGACCGCCAGCGCCGGCGCCGCGTAGACGGTCGCCGCACCGGTACGCCGGCCGGCGTAACCGCCCCGTGCACCCGGCCGGGGCTCGGTGCGCCAGCGCACCTCGCCGGTGCCGGTGTCCAGGGCGACCAGCACGCCGTCGGACCACTCGGTCACCACCACGCCCGGCGCCAGCACCACCCCGGTCACCTCCTGCGGCCACCGGCGGAAGGACCAGTACGGCGTCACCTCGGTGTGGACCGCCGTGGGCCCGTCGGCCCACACCTGCCGCGGGCCGGCGAACACCCGCAGCCGGTCGTCCACGATGAGCGGGGTCCGCCCCAGCTCGCTGATGACGCCGGTAGCGGACGGCCCCCGGGTCGGGTGCGGCGTCCGCGCGGGCGAGCGCATCTCGGCCGGCGCGAGGACCCGGTAGCCGACCAGGCCGCCGGCGGCGAGCAGCACGGCGACGGCCAGGGCGACCGATGCGTACCGCGCCCAGCGGCGCCAGCCGCCCCAGCCGGTCACGCCGCTGGGTCGGGGCACGCGGCACAGTGCTGGCGTGCCGCCGGGTGGGGATCTGCTGCCGGCGCCGTCCCGACCGCCGCCGCGGCGAGGTCGTCGATGTCCCGGCGGAGCGCGCCCTCCATCGTGCGCGTCGCGAGCGCTCCGAAGACGAACGCCAGGAACCGTCCCTTGGCGTCGCTCGGGGTGCCCTCCAGGACCACGCGGACCGTGGTGCCACCCCGGTGCCGGCCCGCCTCGACCGGGGAGAACGTGTAGCTGATCCGGTAGTCCGCGCCGATGCCCGGGGAGGCGACGGTGAACGAGTGGCGCGGTGCGCACTGCGTGACGAGGAACTCCTCGGTCAGCCGGGCGCCGTCCGGCGCGGTGCGGGTCTCCCGCCACACCGCCCCGGGGCGCAGCGGACCGGCGGTGACCACCTCGACTCCGTCCACCGTGGTCAGGTAGCGGGCCCTGGCGCACAGGTCGGTGAACACGGCCCAGACGCGCTCCAGCGGCGCATCGACCGCCCGCTCCACCTCGACCGTTGACATCGGCGACCCCCCTCCACGGACACCGTACGCGCCGGCCGCGAGCGGCGTGACGGGGCAGGGGGCGGTGCCGCGGCTACGGCCGGGCGGGCAGCACCGTGCCGGTGACCTCACCGAGCGTCAACAGGATGCCGTCCGGTCCGGGCGCCGTCGCGCCGATCGTGACCGTGTCGCCGTCGGCGAGGAAGGTGCGGCTGCTGCCGTCGGCGAGGGTCACCGGCTCCTGCCCGCCCCAGGTGAGCTCCAGCAGGCACCCGGTCTGGTCCCGCCGGGGGCCGGACACCGTGCCGGAGGCGAAGAGATCCCCGGTACGCAGGCTCGCCCCGTTGACCGTGAGGTGGGCCAGCTGCTGCGCCGGGGTCCAGTACTGGCAGGCGAACGGCGGCCGGCTGACCGTGGTGCCGTTCCAGTCCACGGTCAGCCGCAGGTCCAGGCCGCGGCGGTCGGCCTCGCCCAGGTAGTCCAGCACCGGTGGCTGCTGCGGCGGGGCCGGCACCCAGGCGTGCTCCAGCGCGGCCAGCGGGGTGACCCACGCAGCCACCGAGGTGGCGAAGGACTTGCCGAGGAACGGGCCGAGCGGCTGGTACTCCCATGCCTGGATGTCCCGGGCCGACCAGTCGTTGACCAGGACCACGCCGAAGACGTGCCGGGTCAGGTCGGCCGCTGGCACCCGGGTGCCGAGCGGGGACGGCACGCCGACCACGAAGCCGACCTCGGCCTCGATGTCGAGGCGGGCCGATGGCCCGTACCCCGGGGTGTCCTGGCCGGACGGCATGCGCTGCCCGCACGGGCGCACCACCGGCGTGCCCGAGACCACCACGGTGCCGGACCGGCCGTGGTAGCCGATGGGCAGGTGCCGCCAGTTCGCCGGCAGCGCCGGCTGTCCGGGGCGGAAGATCTGGCCGACGTTGGTCGCGTGGTGCTCGGAGGAGTAGAAGTCGACGTAGTCAGCGACCTCGAACGGCAGCCGCAGGTCCAGCCCTGCCACCGGCCGCAGCAGCGGCTCGACGGCGCCGCGGTGCGCCGGGTCGGTGAGCAGCCGGACCAGCTGGGACCGGACCGCGTCCCACCGGGCCGGGCCGGCGGCGAGCAGCGGGGTGAGGCTGGGCTGGCACAGCGCGCCACCGGCCTCGACCAGCCCGCGCTCCTCAGCGGCGGCGAGGTCCACGGCGAGGTCACCGATCCGGGCCACCGGACCGCTGCCGGCCACCCCGTACGGCAGGTGGGTCACCCCGAAGCCGGTCTCCTGCGCGCCCTCGACCCAGCTCATCGGCGGTCCTCCAGTAGTCCCAGGTGGGTCAGGTCGGAAAGCGGCTCCGCGATGCTGCACGTGCCGAAGCCGATCCACAGTGGACGGGGCTCGTCGCGGCGGTCGCGCAGGGCCTCCACCAGCGGAAGCGGGTCGGTGGCGGCGACCAGCTCGGCCACGTCCGCGACCTCCGCCCCGGTTGCGGCGGCACCCGTCGCCACCAGCACGTTCAGGAAGCCGTGGTGGATGAAGCCGGTCTCCGGGTCGGTGTGCCGGACGGCGTGGTGCAGCCCGGCGGTCAGCTTGAACGGCAGCTGCCGGTCCCGACAGGCGCAGATCACCGCGGCCAGCTCGATCGGGGTGGGGAACAGCTCGGCCGCGAGGCCGCCGGTGCGGAACTTGGGCGCCACCCGTACCCCGGCCTCCCGGGCCCGGGCGACGGTGTCCAGCGCGGCCAGCAGGCCCCAGGTCAGCGGGATCTCGGCGTACCCGGGCAGCGACGGGTGGGCGCCGAGGTGGGTGAGCAGCGCGGCCAGGCCCGGCCCGGGGTCCTCCCCGCGCTTGGCCACCGCGACCTCGACCTGGCGTACGTCGAGGCCCGCGCCTTCCGGGCCCTTTGCGGTGACCGCGGCCTCCAGCACGGCCGGCAGCGCGGCCAGGCCGGTGTCGCCGATGAGCCCCACCGGCAGCCGCTCACCCGGGTCGAGCAGGCGCGGCAGCTCACGCAGGGCAGAGGTCGGCACGAGCAGCGGGCCGACCAGGTCGGCATACCAGGCACGGCGATGCCGCCGGTGCGCCGACACCGCCTCAGCCAGCGACGCGCTGCCCGGTGGGAAGACCGCAGCGTCGTCGAAGAGCCCGGCGAACAGGGCGGGTGCCTGCGTTGACACGTTCACGCAATCTAGTGGACGCTACATAAGACGGACAATAGTGTCCGGATATCGGACGCCAACGTTCGGAAAAACGGCAAAACGGAGGTGCGCAATGCCGTACTACCGCCGCGTGGGCGAGGTGCCCACAAAGCGGCACGTGCAGTTCCGCCAGCCCGACGGCAGCCTCTACGCCGAGGAGCTGATGGGACAGGAGGGCTTCTCGTCCGACTCGTCCCTGCTCTACCACCGCCACCCGCCGACCGCGGTCGTCGCTGCGGACGCGTACGACCCACCGCCATGGACCCGCCTGCCCAACCGGCCGCTGAAGCCACGCCACCTCCAGACGCACAAGCTGGACAGCAGCGTCGTGGACCCGGTCCTCGGCCGGGCGCACCTGCTCGCCAACGACGACTGCCGGATCTCGTACGTCGTGGCGGACCAGCCCTCGGTGCTCTACCGCAACGCGGTCGGCGACGAGTGCCTCTACGTCGAGTCCGGCGCGGCCCGGGTGGAGTCCGCGTTCGGCGTGCTGGAGGTGGGCGCCGGCGACTACGTCATCATCCCGACCTCGGTCGTGCACCGGATCGTGCCGGTGGACGGTCCACTGCGGACTCTCGTCATCGAGGCGACCGGCCACATCGGACCGCCGAAGCGGTACCTGTCGGTCCGGGGCCAGTTCCTGGAGCACGCGCCCTACTGCGAGCGGGACCTGCGCGGGCCGGACGAGCCGCTGCTGGTCGACGGGTCCGATGTGGACGTCTACGTGCAGCACCGCCGGGGCTGGTCCAGGCTCACCTACGCGGAGCACCCGTTCGACGTGGTGGGCTGGGACGGCTGCCTCTACCCGTGGGCGTTCTCCATCCACGACTTCGAGCCCATCACCGGGCGGCTGCACCAGCCTCCCCCGGTGCACCAGACGTTCGCCGGGCCCAACTTCGTCATCTGCTCGTTCGTGCCCCGCAAGGTGGACTACCACCCGCTGGCGGTGCCGGTGCCGTACAACCACCACAACGTCGACTCAGACGAGATGCTCTTCTACACCGGCGGCAACTACGAGGCGCGGCGCGGCTCCGGCATCGGGCAGGGCTCGATCTCCCTGCACCCCAGCGGCTTCACGCACGGCCCGCAGCCCGGTGCCGTGGAGCGGGCCCTGGGGGTGGACTTCTTCGACGAGCTCGCGGTCATGGTGGACACGTTCCGCCCGCTCGACCTGTGCGAGCCGGCACTGTCCTGTGAGGACACCGGGTACGCGTGGACGTGGGCGCGCCGCTCCACCGGCGAGCCCGCGGACGTCGACCCGTCCACCGGCTGAGCGTGGTTGCGGGACGTGGGTCCGGGGCGGCACCCCGGACCCACGTCCGGGTCAGCGGCGGGGCGAGGCCGGTGGCCCGCTGGGGACCGAGGCCGGTGCGCCGCCGCCGGGCGGGTCGGCCGACGCGCCGGTGACCGGTGGGACGGGCAGGTCGTCCGGCTTGCCGGCGGTGTCCGGCGCACCGGGAGTGGCGCCGGGCCCGGCCTTGTCGACGGTCTCGCAGAACTCCTCGATGTTCTCGGCGCCCTTGGCGGCCGAGACCAGTGCGGCGAACGCCGGATTCTCAGCCGCCTTGCCCGGGTTGTCGGTGGCCCCTGCCGCGTACGCCCGGCACAGGCCGACCAGCGACGGCGACGGGTGGGCCCCGTCGGAGCCGTTGGAGTGCGCCGGGCTGGCGGCCGGGGCGGGTGCGTCCGGCTTGTTGTCGAACGGGGTGGGGATGGCGCCGGTGGTGGTGGCCACCGCCACCCCGCCGAGGCTGAGGCCCGCCAGGACGGCAGCCGCCTTGGCCGTGAGCACCTTCGCCATCGCGATCTTGAGCATGGATGATCTCCGCGGTAGAGGAACGGGTACGAGCTGAGCGGCCCGGAACGCGGCCAGCGCCATCTGCTCCCCGACCAGCTCGTCGGGGGAAGCCGCCGCCCGCGCCGCCGCAAGCGGCGCAGCGAGTGGCCCTACCTCGTGCAGGGCTCCCGGGTCGCCGTGCAACAGCTGCTCGGCGGTCTCCCGGTCGATGTGGCGATGGCGAGGCCGGTGGGTGCTCATCTCACCTCCTCAGGCGTCGGCCGGGCCGATTTCGTCACCCTGCTGCGGCCGGCCACGCCGGCTGCCGGGGTCGCGCCGCCAGGCCGCGCCGACCCCGTCGGTTCGGAGCCCGGGGCGTCCAGGAGCGCTGCCAGCCGACGAAGGCCGCGCCACGCCGCCGTCCGCACCGACCCGGGGCGCTTGCCCAGCACCTTGGCGGCGGCGTTGGCGTCCAGCCCCATCACGACCCGGAGCAGGATCGCCTCGGCCTGGTCCCGGGGCAGCGTGGCGATCAGCGCGACAGCCGACCGGGTCGCCGCCGCCGTCACGGTCTCTTCCGCGAGGTCGTACCCGTCCGCGTAGCCGTCCGCCACCTCGGCGAGCAGCTCGGCCGGCACGATGGTGACCGGCCGGCGGCGGTGGTGGCGCAGGTGGTCCAGGGCCCGGTTGCGGGCGATCCTGGCCGCCCAGCCGCGGAAGCCCGCCCCGTGGTCGCGGAAGGTGCGGATGTCCCGCGCGATCTGCAGCCACGCCTCCGACGCCACGTCGTCCGCGTCGTCGCCGACCAGGCCACGCAGGTATCGCAGCAGGCCGGGCTGGACCTCCCGGTACAGCACGCGGAACGCGTCCTCGTCTCCCTCGCGTGCCGCGGCGACGGCCGCCGCCAGATCGACCGGGTCGTGCCCGGAGCTCACCGTGTCACCACCTCATCCAGGCCGCGACTCCACACATGCCGCTCTAATGGCGCTCGGCCATACATTTCTGTCACACCGCCCCGTTCGCTCTCCGGGATGGCTGGGCCTCGGCAGGCGGCTGCGGCAGCCGGAGATTGCCGGCTGCCGAGCTGGACAGCAGGGTCGGCGCGGGTCAGCCGGTAGCTACGCCGGCTGCCGCCGAATCACCGGGTGACGACGCGGGTCGGCGTGAGCCGGCACACCACGCGGGTGACCGGGTGCTGCTCCCGCCACGGCCGGCCCTGGTAGCTGCGGGACAGCTCGTCGATCAACGCGTCGCCGCCCTCGGTCGTCATCGACACGGTCCCGCGGATCTCCACGTACGAGTACGGGCTCGCCGCGTCGTACGCGCACAGGCTGACCCGCGGGTCGCGCTCCATGTTGCGGGTCTTCCGCCGGCCGCGCACGGTCGAGAACACCACCTCGTCGCCCTCCCGCTTGGCCCACACCACACTGGACTGTGGCGCGCCGTCCGGGTTGAGCGTGGTGAGGACGAAGAACGCGTGCTCGTCGAGGAGCCGGCGGGCGGGATCTGGCAACGCAACTCCCATGCCGCCGACAATGCCACGACCGCCGGCCCGCCGTGCGGGCGGCACCGGCTCCGGGGCTCAGCGCAGACCGACCGGGCTCAGCGCAGACCGACACCGGGCTCAGCGCGGCACGACGAGGGCCACCGCGAGCCCGGCGAGCCCCTCCCCGCGGCCCGTCAGCCCCAGGCCATCGGTTGTCGTACCGGCCACGGTCACCGGGGCGCCAGCGGCCGCGGAGAGCACCCGCTGGGCCTCCTCCCGGCGGGCGCCGATCCGGGGCCGTACGCCGACCACCTGGACCGACACGTTGCCGATCTCGAAGCCGGCCGCCCGTACCCGGCGTGCGGTCTCGGCGAGCAGCGCGGTGCCCGCCGCCCCCGCCCACTCCGGCTCGGCGACGCCGTAGTTGGACCCCAGGTCCCCCAGGCCGGCGGCGGAGAGCAGGGCGTCGCAGGCGGCGTGGGCGGCCACGTCGCCGTCCGAGTGCCCGGCGAGCCCGTCCACCCCCGGCCAGTGCAGGCCGGCCACCCAGCACTCGCGCCCGGCGGAGAACGCGTGCACGTCGGTGCCGACACCTACCCGCGCGGTGATCACGGCTAGGAGCGTACTGCCGCCTCGCTGTGCAGCAGCATCTGCGCGATGGCGAGGTCGGCCGGACGGGTGATCTTGATGGCCAGCTCCGACCCGGGCACGCAGCGCACTGCGACGCCGAGCCGCTCCACCAGGCCGGCGTCGTCCGTGGCCAGGTCGGCCCCTGCGGCGGCGTGCGCCTTGGCGAGGAGCCCGCGGCGGAACCCCTGCGGCGTCTGCACCGCCCGGAGCACCGACCGGTCCACCGTCCGCTCGACGTACCCGTCGGCGTCCACGACCTTGACCGTGTCGACAACCGGCAGCACCGGGATCACCGCGTCGTGCCCGTCCCGTACGGCCGCGGCCACAGCCTCCACAAGGGAGGGTGGGGCGAGCGCCCGCGCGGCGTCGTGGACGAGGACCACGTCGAACTCCACCGGCACCGCGGCGAGCGCCCGCGCCACCGACTCCTGCCGGCTCGCTCCGCCGGCCACCACGGTCACCGCCGACGCTGCGGCACCTGACGCCACAAGCGCCCGTACGGCGTCCACATCAGAGGGTGGAGCGGCGACGACCACGCAGCCGACGCAGCGGGCCGCGCATAGCCGACGCACCGCGTGGACCAGCAGCGGCGCACCGCCGAGCTGGCGGAGCGCCTTGGGCGGGCCCGGGCCGAGCCGGACCCCGGCGCCGGCGGCCGGCACGAGAACCGCCACGTCACCGCGCGGTCCGAGCTGCGCGGTCACGTGGCGGCCCCGAAATGAAAGGCTAGGTATGCCGAGACTCAGGCCTCGGTGAGCACCTTATCCAGCAGGATCTCCGCTTCGTCCTTTGTGCTCTTCTCGGCGAGCGCGACCTCGCCGACAAGGATGTCCCGCGCCTTGGCGAGCATCCGCTTCTCGCCCGCTGACAGGCCCCGCTCCCGCTCGCGACGCCAGAGGTCACGCACGACCTCCGCTACCTTGAGTGGGTTACCGGAGGCTAGCTTCTCCAGGTTCGCCTTGTAACGCCGCGACCAGTTGGTCGGTTCCTCGGTGTGGGGTGCGCGGAGGACATCGAAGACCTTGGTGAGGCCCTCTTCCCCTACCACCTCGCGGACACCGACGATCTCGGCGTTCTCGGCGGGCACCCGCACCGTCAGATCACCCTGGTTGACCTTGAGAACGAGGTACTGCTTCTCCTCACCCCTGACGACGCGGGTCTCGATTGCCTCGATGGTTGCGGCCCCGTGGTGGGGGTAGACAACGGTTTCGCCGACACTGAAAACCATAGGTTCGAAGCCCCTTTCGCTGTGTCCAGCGTAACACGGCACGACCGCGTCGGCCCAACCGACCCTCACCCGTTACAGCAGGTCAGAAGGCTTGTGTGAACACACTTTCCGCAGCTTGGGACCCGACACCGCATCCACTTTCAACACACGGAGTGACGAATTAACCACAGGATTGCGCACGTCAACCGGACATTGTTCGTTTGACGCCCGACCGGGCCGGGCAACACCACCGCAGTGCTCGCCCCCTCGCGGGGCCCTGGCGATCACCCGCCCCGGTGCGAGACAGTTGGCTGAGGCCAAGGAGACAGCCATGGGCACGCTCGGCGGTGGCAACGGCGGCGGACGGCCGCCCGACAACGGTGGCCAGCCAGAAGGCCTGCCCGACCTGCCTCCCGAGTGGGGCACCGTAGTGGTCCCCGACGATCCAGAGGCACTGGCCCAGGAGGCGGAGGATGTCCGCCGCGAGCTGCGCCGGCTGTCCCGCCGCAACCAGTGGCGCCGCCGCTTCGGCCTGCCGCTCCTGCCGCCCGGCACCACCCAACCCTCGCTCGGCCTGCCATTGCTGATCATGACGGTCGCCGTCATGGCCACGCTGACCAGCCTCTTCGTCGTCACCTGGCCGGGCCGGACCGGGCGGGTCCCGGCCGACCCCGAAGCCTCGTCAGCAACGGCGGCTCGCCGCCCAGTGCCCGCCCTCACCCTGGCCGACTCGACCGGCGCCCCGGTACGCCTGCCGGACGTGGTGCCGGCAGTGATCCTGCTCATAGACGGGTGCACCTGCGTCGATCTTGTCGCGGCGACCGCCGGGGCCAGCGCTCCCGGCATCACTGTGCTCGCGGTCGACCGCACGGCACCGCCCCGCGCGAGCGCCCCTGCCGCGAGCCCTCCGGCGACCGGGCCGGCACCGGCGCCCGTACGGGCGCTGGCCGATCCCGAGGGCCGGCTGCGGGCGGCGCTCGAGCTCGGCCAGCCGGGCGGGGCGGCAGGGGTCGCGCTGGTCGGCCGGGACGGGATGCTCGTGCACACGCTTCCCGCCGCCCGTACCGTCGACGACTTCCGGGCGCAGCTCGCCGCGCTGAGCTGAACCGCCTCCACGGCGCTCAGCAGCGGGCGAGGAGCGCCGCATAGAGGGTCAGGCCGGGGCCGAAGGCGAGCGCGACGACCGTTGCGGGCGGGTCTGTCCGCTGGCTGAGCCGGTCGACGATCATGAGCACCGTCGGGGACGAGCAGTTGCCGTGCCCGGCCAGGGTCGCCCGGGAGGGCGCCATCGCCGCCGCGGAGAGCCCGAGCCGGCTCTGCACCACGTCCAGGATGCGCGGCCCACCCGGGTGGACCGCCCAGCCGTCCACCTCGGCGAAGGTCAGGCCGTGGCCCGCCAGCAACCCGGTGACCAGCGGCTCCACGTGGGCCGAGAGGACCTCCGGCACGCGCGCCGACAGGCCCATCCGGAACCCGAGGTCGGTCACGTCCCAGGTCATGTGGTCCGCCGCCGCGGTGTCGGTGACCGCAGCCACCGCGCGTACGGCGTACCCGGGCGACGTCTCGGGCAGCAGCACGGCGGCGGCTGCCGCGTCGGAGAAGAGCGCGTGGGCGATGATCTGCTGCGGGTCGGCGCTGGGCGGCTGGACGTGCAGGCTGGTCAGCTCGGTGCAGAGCAGCAGGGCCGGGCGGCTGCGGGCGGTGACGAAGTCGGCCGCCGCGCCCAGCCCCGGCAGCGCCGCGTAGCAGCCCATGTGGCCCACGAACAGCCGCTGCGTGTGCGGGGAC
>DASSUC010000252.1:0-7496 GCA_035707405.1 Micromonosporaceae bacterium
CGGGCCCATCCGGCGCACCGCGACGAGCTGGTCCAGAAAGTCCTCCAGCGTGAACTGCTCCCCGCCGAGCAGCTTCGCCGTCATCTTCTCCTTCTGGTCGTCCTCGAAGACCCGCTCCGCCTGCTCGATCAGGGTGAGCACGTCGCCCATGCCGAGGATCCGGGAGGCCATCCGGTCGGGGTGGAAGACGTCGAAGTCCTCCAGCTTCTCCCCGGTGGAGGCGAAGAGGATCGGCTGGCCGGTGACGTGGCGCACGGACAGCGCGGCGCCGCCGCGGGCGTCGCCGTCCAGCTTGGCCAGCACCACGCCGGTGATGCCGACGCCGTCCCGGAACGCCTCGGCCGTGGCCACCGCGTCCTGGCCGATCATGGCGTCGATGACGAAGATGACCTCGTCCGGGTCGACCGCGTCGCGGATCGCCGCGGCCTGGGCCATCATCTCGGCGTCGATGCCCAGGCGGCCGGCGGTGTCCACGACCACGACGTCGCGCATCGCGCGCCGGGCATGCGCGACCGAGTCGCGGGCCACCCGCACGGGGTCGCCGACGCCGTTGCCCGGCTCGGGCGCGTAGACCTCCACCCCGGCCCGCTCGCCGAGGATCTGCAGCTGCCCGACGGCGTTGGGGCGCTGGAGGTCGGCGGCGACCAGGAGCGGCTGGTGCCCCTGCCCCTTGAGCCAGCGGGCGAGCTTGCCGGCGAGGGTGGTCTTGCCCGAGCCCTGCAGCCCGGCGAGCATGACCACGGTGGGCGGCTGCTTGGCCAGGTTGAGCCGGCGCGCCTCGCCGCCCAGGACCGCCACCAGCTCCTCGTGGACGATCTTGATGATCTGCTGCGCCGGGTTGAGCGCCTGGTGCACCTCGGCGCCGCGGGCCCGCTCCTTGAGCCGGCCGATGAACGCCTTGACCACCGGCAGCGCGACGTCCGCCTCCAGCAGCGCCAGCCGGATCTCCCGGGCGGTCGCGTCGATGTCGGCGTCGGTGAGCCGGCCCTTGCCACGAAGCTTGGCGAAGATGCCGGAGAGCCGGTCGCTCAAGGTGTCAAACACGAGCGCAACATCCTTGTCGGTCTGCCTGGGTGGACGGTCTGCCTGGGTGATCGGTCTGCCTGGTGGGCCGCGGCGGGCGCCGCCTGGAGCAAGGGTAACGGGCCGGCCGCGCCGCCACCGCCGCGCGTCGTGCCGGTCAGCCCGGCCACACCGAGCGCGGGGCCAGGGAGAGCTCGTACGCGCTCTCGGCGTGCTGCGTGGTGTCCACGCCCTCGACCTCGTCCTCGGGCCGCACCCGGAACCCGATGGTGCGGTCGATGGCGAAGCCGATGGCGTACGCCAGCACGAACGAGTAGAGCCCGACCGCGACGACCGCGACCGCCTGCCTGCCGAGCTGGGCCGGACCGCCGCCGTAGAGCAGGCCGTCGACTCCCCCGGTGCTGCCGGTGAAGCTGTTCGCGAGCAGCCCGATGAGCAGCGCACCGGTGGCCCCGCCGACCAGGTGCACACCGACCACGTCGAGCGAGTCGTCGTACCCCAGCTTGTACTTGAGCCCCACGGCCAGCGCGCAGACCGCGCCCGCGACCAGGCCGAGCGCGACGGCGCCGAGCGGGGTGACGGTCGCGCAGGCGGGGGTGACCGCAACCAGGCCGGCCACGGCCCCGCACGCCGCGCCGAGGGTGGTCGGCCGGCCGTCGCGCACCCGCTCCACCAGGATCCAGCCGAGCAGCGCCGTCGCCGTGGCGACCTGCGTGTTGACGAACGCAAGCGCGGCCGTGCCGTTGGCCGCGATGGCCGAGCCGGCGTTGAAGCCGAACCAGCCGAACCACAGCAGGCCCGCGCCCATCAGCGCCATCGGCACGTTGTGCGGCCTGAACCGCTCCCGCGGCCAGCCCACCCGCCGCCCCAGCACCAGTGCCAGCGCGAGCGCGGCGGCGCCGGCGTTGACGTGCACCGCGGTGCCGCCGGCGAAGTCGAACGCGGGCAGGCCGTCGGCGATCCAGCCACCGTCGGCCGGGTCGGTGGCGTCGCCGAAGTAGAAGACCCAGTGCGCCACCGGGATGTAGACCACCGTCGCCCACACCGCGACAAAGACCAGCCAGGCGCCGAACCTCGCCCGGTCGGCCACGGCACCGGCCACCAGTGCCGGTGTGATCACCGCGAACATCAGCTGAAACGCGACGAACGCCAGCTCCGGCACGCCACCGTCGGGCAGGTTGTTGACCAGCCCGCGCAGCCCGGCCGAGTCCAGCGTGCCGACCAGGCCGAGGCCGCCGGCGTCGCCGGTGAAGCTGAGGCTGTAGCCGTACCCCACCCATACGACGCTGACCAGCCCGATCGTGGCGAAGCACATCATCAGCATGTTGAGCACGCTCTTCGACCGGGTCATGCCGCCGTAGAACAGGGCGAGCCCCGGAGTCATCAGCAGCACGAGCGCGCTGCACACGAGCAGCCAGGCGGTGTGCCCGGTGTCAGTTCCCGGCACGCTGCCTCCTCTCCCACCGGTGGTCGGTTCGCCAGCGCATCAAGGCTGGCTGCGGGGAGAGCATCCGCCGGCGCTGTTTCACCCGCGGTGCGGCCGGGTTTCCACCCTGTGACGAGGTGTTTCGTACCGGTGAAAGCGGCCCCGACCACCAGGCGGCACCTACCAGGCGGCACCTACCAGGCGGGACCTACCGGGCGGGACCTACCGGGCGGCACCTACCGGGGCGGGACCTACCAGGCGAGCGCGGCGACGGGCGCGGGAAGGCCCGCCGGGGCCGGCGCGACGACGATCACGGGCCACGCCTGCGGCAGCGTGTGCAGCACCCGGCTCCGCCCGGTGGCCGCCTCGACGGCGAGCAGCTGCGCGCCGTAGTCGCAGCCACCGGCCGGCGGGCAGGTCAGGGGCCGCAGCAGCAGCTCCCCGCCGCGCCACGCCAGCGCGCTCTCCCACCCGGGCACAGCCCGCACCGCCTGCCCGGGGAACCGGTCCCTGACGGCACCGGTCACCACCTCCACGACGGTGACCCCGCCCTGGTCGACAGGCAGCAGCGCCAGCCGGTCCGCGCCGACCACCGGCACCGCGTTGTGCTGGCCAGGCCACGGGTACGCCCCGGCGGGGCGGCCGGTCAGGTCGTAGACGATGTGCCCCCGGGGCGCCTCGTCCGTGCCGACCCGGTCCGCGGCGAGCGCCACCCCGCGGCCGTCGGCGGTCCAGCCGAGCAGCTCGACCGGCTCCAGCCCGCCGCTCGCACCGGTGCCGACCGCCCGGACCACGCCCGTGGCCAGGTCCACGAAGAGCAGCCGGTCGGCCAGCCAGCCCCGCCCGGCCACGCCCGCCCGTACCAACAGGACCAGGCTTTCGCCCCGCGGTGACCAGGCCGCATGCCAGGCGGTACGCCCGGCCGGCGGGTCCACCCAGGCCGCCAGGTCGAGCCGGCCCAGCACCCGGCCGGCGACCGTGTCGTAGATCCCGTACTCGCTCACCCCGACCGGGCCGGAGCCGGTCCCGTCCGGCACCGGGGAGTCCCTCGCCACCAGCGCGAGCCGCAGGTCCGGCGAGACCGCCAGCACGCGGTCCACCCCGGGTGCCCGGTAGCGCCCGGTCACCGGGTCGAGGACGTGCGCCGGCCCGCCCGGGGCGGACAGGTACGCCGCGACCAGGAGACGGTCGGTAGGGGCGGTGGTTGGCCCGCCCGGCGGGCGGGCCACTCCGGTGAAGGCCGGCCACGCCGCCGGCTGCTCGACCGGTGCTGCCGGCGTGGTCCGCGCGGGCCGGTGGCCGGTCCCCGCCCCCGGGCCGAGCAGCAGCCCGGCCCCGAGCGCCACCGCCAGCGTCACCCCCGCCGCGCCGGCGACCCGGCGTCGGGCCCGCCGACGCGCCCCGGCCAGCGCCCGCTCGCCCAGGTCCACCGGCAGCCCCTCGCCGGCCAGCTCACGCAGCACGGCCCGGACGGCCGGTTCCAGCTCCCTCATCGGCTCACCTCGCTCAGCTCCGGGCACAGCTGGCGCAGCCGGGCCAGCGCCCGGCTGGCCTGGCTGCTCACCGTCGACGCGCTACACCCGAGAATCTCGGCCACCTCGCGCTCGCTGTGGTCCTCCAGGTACCGCAGCACCAGCACCGCCCGCTGCCGCGGGGCGAGCCGGCCGAGCGCGGCGCGCAGTGCCCGGCGGAGCTCGGCGTCGCCCTGCGGGTCGGCCGGGTCGGCCCGGTCCGGCGGCTCCGCGACCGGGATCTCCCGCCGCCGCCAGCGCCGCCACCAGGACACGTACTCGTGGTAGAGGATGCGGCGCACGTACGCGTCCGGGTCCTCGACCCGCCCCCACCGGGCCGCGACCCGCTCGAGCGCGGTCTGCAGCAGGTCCTCGGCCAGCTGCTGCTGCCCGGCCAGCCCGTACGCGACCCGGAACAGCGCCGGCGTGCGGGCCCGGCAGAACTCCAGGAACTCGCGCCGCCCGGTCGCGTCCACACCGCACCTCCCTGGAGAAGACGCACCCGGCAGGGATAACCCTGCACCCCGGTCAGCGCGGCCGCCGATGTCTGTACTGAGCTGCCCGGGACGGTGCTACCGCGCTCGACGCCACGACGCCGCCCTGCCGAGGCCCTCGGGTGAGACTGCGCCCTCACGTCGCAGGCGGTCCAGGACCACCCGGATCGTCTGGTCGCTGATGCCGGGCAGGGCGGCCCGGATGTCGGCCATCCGGAAGGTGCTGGCAGCGTGCTTGAGCACGTAGTCGCGTACCCGGTCCTGCTTGGACCCGCCCGCGCGGTCCGCGGCCGTGCGCTGGGCGAAGGTGCGGTACGCGTCCGCCAGGAGCGCGACGAAGTACCCCAGCCATGGCCAGGGGTCGGCCCGGTCCTCATGCCAGCCGTGGGTCGAGTCGAGCAGGGCTCGGTAGTAGGCGTCCGCCGACCCGGCAGTCGCCTGTTCCAGGCTGACGTATCGGGGGACGGTGTAACCCGCGTCCATGAGCAGGGCACCGGTCACCAGCCGGGCCACCCGTCCGTTGCCGTCCTCAAATGGGTGGATCACCAGGAGGTCGAGGGCGAACAGGCCGACGAGCAAGGCTGGGTGATGGCGCGCAGCAGCGGCCTCCTCGCGGTAACGGTCGACCAGCTCCGTTACGTAGAAAGGCGTGTCGGCTGCGGGGACCGGCCGGAACCGGACGGTGACGTCCCCTGCGGGTGCCCGGTCGACAACCAGGTTGTCCTCCGTCTTGAACCGGCCGCCCTCAGCAGCGGTGTGCCCGAAGAGCAACTTGTGCAGGTACAGCAGCAAGCCGGTGTTGAGTGGCCCCCAGGAGCCCTGGAAGAGGTAGTCCTGGGCGTCACGGTAGCCCGCCAGCTCCTGCTCACTGCGGTTCCGCAGCGTCGTGGCCCGGCCGGAGAGGATGCGATCGGCTCGGGATGGGTCTGCGACCACAACACCTTCGATCGCGGACGAGGCGGTGATGCTGGCCACGCGCGCACGGTCGGCGAGCTGGCTGAGCAGGCCGGGCAGCTGGTCACGGTACATCGCCTCCGAGCCTCGCCCGACATCGGCAGCACTCAACGCTGTGACCAGCCGTCCCGGTACCTGGCCGATGAGCCGGTCAATGTTGGCAAAGCTCCGCATACCATGCTCCATCAACCACTAAAAGTACCTAGGGAAGCACGACGTTAGCTAATTTAGCGGATAGGTTGGGTAGTTCTTGACGCAGCTGCCCGTCATCGGAGATGGGCCGTCACCGCAGCTGGACCGCGAGGATCCCCGTGTCCAGCCCGACAACCAGCGTCGGATGCCGGTACCAGCAGGCGAGGGCCCGGTGATGCACCGGGATCACCTGGGCGACCGCGCCCGTGCCGGGGTCCCAGAGCCGCACCGTACGGTCGGCGCTGGTGGAGGCCAGCAGCTCCCGCCCATCCCGCGGGACGACACCCAGGCCGGTCACCGGGGCCGTGTGCCCGAACAGGGTCGACACGGGAGCGCCTTCGTCCGGCTCCCACAGCCGGATCGTGTGGTCATCGCTCGCCGAGGCGACCAGGTGACGGCCGTCGACCGCGACGGCACAGAGCGCGGTCACCGCCTCCGGATGGCCTTGCCGGCCCCACACGGCCTGGCCCGAGCCGGGCTCCCACAGCCGCACGGTCCCGTCGACGGCCGCCGTCGCGAGCCGGTGTCCCCCCTCGCCCGGGACGGCGCACAGCGCGGTGACCCAGTCGGAGTGGTAGAAGACCCACTCGACGCGGCCGTTGCTGGGGTCCCACAGCCGCACCGTCCGGTCGTCGTCGCCCGACGCGAGCAGGCGACGTCCCTCCACGTGCAGGAGCACCACGGCGGTGACCGCGGCCTCGTGGTCATCGAAGACCCGCTCGGTCTGGCCGCTGTCCACATCCCACAGCCGGACGGTGCGGTCCTCACCGGCCGAGGCGAGCAGGCGCCGGTCCTCGACGGGGACCGGACACACCGCCGTCACCCTGCCGCCGTGCCCGGTGAGTGTCCGCTTCGCCGTGCCGCTGGCCGGGTCCCACAGCCGCACCGAGCCTTCATCGCCGGTCGAGACGAGCACGTCCCCATCGGCACTGGCCACCGTGCACAGGCCGGCGACCCGCCCGATGCGACCGCCGTCGATCACGCCTTCGGGCCGCCCGGTCGCCGGGCTCCACAGCCGCACCGTGCCGTCATCGCCAGCCGACGCGAGGAGGTGCCGCCCGCCTGCCAGGACATTGCAGATCCCGTAGACCCAGCCGGTGTGTCCAGACAGGACGCGCTCGACCCGCCCGGTGACCGGGTCCCACACCCGCACCTCGCCGTCCTCCCCTGCGGACGCGAGGAGTGCCCGCTCGCCGCCTGGGACGGCCGACACCCCGTGGACCGGGCGGGTGTGCTCCGCCAGGACCCGCTGCGGCTGGCCCGTCGTCGCGTCCCAGATGCGCACCGTGCCGTCGTACCCGGCCGAGGCGAGCACGGCGCCACGGCCGCCCGGCTGGACCGGCACCGCGCACAACGCCGTCACCCACCCTGCGTGCCCGTGGAGGGTCCGTACGAGATGGCCGGTCGCCGGGTCCCAGACCCGCACCGTGCCGTCGTAGCCGCCCGAGGCGAGCAGGGTGCGGCCCCCAGGCTCAAGCGGCACCGGGCAGACGGCGGTCACCCAGCTGGCGTGCCCGACCAGCACCCGGACGAGCTGGCCGGTAGCCGGGTCCCACAGCCGGACGGTACGGTCGTCGCCGCCGGAGGCGACCAGGTCCCGCCCGTCCACCGGCACCGCGCACACCGCGCGTACCCAGTCGGTGTGCTTGCGCAGCACCAGCGGGGCACCGTCCGCGCCAGGGTCCCACAGCCGGACCGTGCCGTCCTCACCGGCGGACGCGACCAGGGTGTCCTCCCCGGCCGACACCGCGCAGACGCTTCGCACGCCACCGGCGTGCCCGGCGAAGACCCGTTCGGTCTGGCCGGTGGCCGGGTCCCACAGGCGCACCGTGCCGTCCTCACCGGCGGAGGCGAGCAGGCTCTGCCCGCCGGCCGGCACGGGACACACCCCGAGGA
>DASSUC010000253.1:0-15282 GCA_035707405.1 Micromonosporaceae bacterium
GATCTGCGTGGGAGCCATAGACGTGGGCGCCTGTGCCGGCGGGCCACGGTTAGCGAAGGAGAGACGACATGCGACCACGGTTGGCGATAGCCGCCGCGGGTGCCGTCGCGATCATCGTGTCCATGGGCGCGTGCTCCAGGACCGAGGAATCGGGCGGAAACCAGGAACAGCGGGAGACCCAGACCTCTGGTATCTCCACGGACCCCGCCGACTCCAAGGGGCCCGCGGCAGAGGTAGAGGGCGCGCGGAAGGGCGGCACGGCGTACATCCTGCGCCGCACCAACTACGCCCACCTGGACCCGCAGCGGACCTACTCAGTCAGCGCGATGGCGATTCAGCAGCTGTTCGCCCGGACGCTGACCGCGTTCAAGGAGCCCGGCGGCAACCGCCTGCTCCTCGTCGGTGACCTCGCCGAGGACACCGGCAAGGACGTGAACAAGGACTGCAAGGTCTGGGAGTACAAGATCAAGCAGGGCGTCAAGTGGGAGGACGGCACTGCCGTCGATGCCAAGCAGATCGCCTACGGCATCGCCCGCTCGTTCGACCCGGACCTGACCGGTGGCCCCACCTACCTCCAGGAGTGGCTGGCCAACGACCCGCAGTTCCCCAAGGTCTGGGACTTCAAGAAGAACAAGACCAGCCTGCCCCCGGGCCTGACCACGCCCGACGACTACACCCTCCGGTTCGAGTTCCAGAAGCCGCAGTGCGAGCTGCCGTACGCGCTGGCCCTGCCGACCGCCTCGCCGGTGCTGCCGGCGAAGGACACCGGCGTCGACTACGACAACATGCCGTTCTCGAACGGCCCTTACAAGATCACCAAGTTCCAGCGTGGCACCGAGATGATCCTCGAGCGCAACACCAACTGGGACCCGGCCACCGACCCGATCCGGCACCAGTACCCGGACAAGTTCCACGTCAAGTTCGGCATTGACGCGGCCACCGCCAGCAACCGGGTGAAGTCCGAGGTGGGCGACGACAAGAACGCGATCATCACGGCTCTCGACCCGGCGCTCGTGCCGGTCGTGGCGAGCGACGCGAGCCTGCAGAACCGCGTGATCAAGGAGTCGACCTCGTTCGTCTGGTACCTGTGGATCAACACCCAGAAGGTCAAGGACGTCAACGTCCGCAAGGCTCTGAACTGGGCGGTCGACCGCGACGCGTACATCAAGTCGATCGGTGGCGACCTGCTCGGCGAGCCGGTGACGACGATCCTGTCGCCGCTGACCATCGGCTACGAGAAGTACGACGCGTACCCGGGTGGCCCGACCGGTGACCCGAACAAGGCCAAGGAGCTCCTCGGCGGGCAGACCCCGGCGCTGACCCTGGCCCACTCGGACACCCCGCAGGCGCAGCAGAGCGCGGTCGCCATGAAGACGGGCCTGGAGCGGGCCGGCTTCAAGATCACGCTGGCGCCGACCCCGGGCGACACCTTCCTGGACGACATCGGTGTCAAGAACAACCCGTGGGACATCTACGTGAGCGCCTGGGCCGCTGACTGGCCGACCGCCCGCACCACCATCCCGGTGCTGTGGGACGGCCGCACCATCCGCGACAAGGGCAACCACAACTACATGTACTGGAACGAGCCGTCGATGAACTCCGAGATGGACCGGATCTCGGTCATCTCCGACCCGAAGCAGGCGGCGAAGGAGTGGATGGCGCTCGACAAGAAGATCATGACCGACTTCGCGCCGTGCGTGCCGATCTACGCGGACCGGGTCTTCCTGCTCCACGGTTCGAACGTCGGCGGGCTCTACGTGTCGGACTCGATCGCCACGCTGTCCTTCACGAACGTGTTCGTGAAGAGCTGACGCGGCTGTTCACCACCTAGCGAGCGGGGCCGTCCCACCGGGCGGCCCCGCTCCAGCTTCTGGTCGGGGTCGAGGTCGCGGGTCTACAGGTTGCGGCGCAGGAAGTCCAGCTCCAGGTGGAGCAGGCGTTCGGCCAGGCCGCCCGCGGCCATGTGGGTCGCGGCGGTGAGCGGCACCACCCCGTGCGGGCGCCCGGAGCGCAGCAGCGCCGCGGAGAGCCGCAGGGTGTGCGCGGCCACCACGTTGTCGTCGGCGAGGCCGTGGATGAGCAGCAGCGGCCTGGCCGGTGCGGTCTCGCCGGCCGGCTCGCCGGCGAGCGCCACCAGGCTGTGGTGCGCGTAGACCTCCGGCCCGTCCTCGGGCAGCCCGAGGTACCGCTCGGTGTACGCGGTGTCGTACAGCTCCCAGTCGGTCACCGGCGCGCCGGCGATGCCGCAGCGGTAGACATCCGGCCGGCGGAGCACTCCCAACCCGGCCAGCCAGCCCCCGAACGACCAGCCGCGGATCGCCACCCGGGACAGCTCCAGGTCCCGGTGCTTGTCCGCCACGGCGTGCAGGGCGTCCACCTGGTCGGTGAGGATCACGTCGGCCAGCCGCCGGTGGATCACCTTCTCGAAGCTGGGGGCCACCCCCGGCGTGCCGCGGTTGTCCACCACCACGACGGCGAAGCCCTGGTCGGCCCACCACTGCCGCTCCAGCCACCGGGACCGGACGGCGAGCACCTCCTGGTGGCCCGGGCCGCCGTACACGTCCACCAGCACGGGCAGCCGCCGGCCCGCCACGTGGGTACGCGGGTAGAGCACGCCCGCCGGCAGCCGCCGGTCGGTCACCCGCTCCAGCGCCGGCCGGGGGGCGTACGGCGGCGCGGCGGCGTGTGAGCCGAGCGTGCCGACCAGCTCGCCGTCGCGGTGGACGGTCCACCGGACGCCGGGGTGGTCCAGGCCAGCCCGGCCGATGACGAGCGTGTCGCCGCCGGCGTACCCGTAGTGCCAGCCGGGGTCGCCGGTGATCCGCTCGGCCTCCAGGCCGGTCCCGACCGGCGCGGTGAGCACCCGGTAGAGGTGCTGCTCGGCCGGCTCGCCCTCGCTCGCCTCCACGAGCAGGTGGGCCGGCTGGTCCGGGGCGCCGGCGCCGAGGCGCCCGCAGACCCGCCGGACGTAGAGCGAGGGCGGGGTGAGCAGCGTCCCGTCGGCGAACAGGCACCGGGCGTCGTACCCGTCATGGGCGAGCTCGCCACCGACGAGCACCCGCCCGTCCGGCAGGTAACACGGGGTGCCGGGGACCGGCTCCACCCAGCGCGGATCGGCGAGCTCGGCGTGCACCTGCGTCTCGCCGGTGCGCGGGTCCACGGCGAGCACCAGGCCGTGCTGCTGGAGGCGGCGCAGGACGGTGATGAGCGGGCCGCCGCTGTGGCGCCCGTCGCCGAACGGGTCGAAGCCCAGGGCGGGGACGGTGCCGGAGCCCGCGGCAAAGCCCGCCGCCGGTTCACCCCAGTGGACGGACACCAGGTAGGGGTAGCTCTCCCGGTCCCAGTGCACGTCCACCCAGCCGCCGTCGAGGTCGAGCAGGTGCAGGCTCACCTCGGCGTTGGGCGCGCCGGCGTGCGGGTAGGCGAGCACGGTCGGCGCGGCCTGCGGGCTGGCCGGGTCGTGCAGGTGCCACCGGGGCACCCGGGACTCGTCGACCCGGGCGGCGAGGATCGCGGTGCCGTCCGGGGACCACCAGTAGCCGCGGAACCGGTCGAACTCCTCGGCCGCGATGAAGTCGGCCAGGCCCCAGCTGACCCGGGAGTCGCCGGGCGCCGTGTCGGGCTCGCCGGCGAGCATCAGGTCCCCCCGGTCCGGGTCGACCACGCGCAGCACGCCCGACGTCACGTAGGCGACCCGGCGCCCGGTCGGGTCGGGTCGCGGGTCGACCGCCGGCCCGCTGGCCGGCAGCTCGGTCACCGCCCCGCTGCGCAGGTCGGCCCGGAAGAGCCGGCCGGCCAGCGTGAAGACGGCGAGGGTCGCGCCGGGGTCGGTCGCGTACGAGCCGATGCCGGCCGCCGACAGCCGGCGCCGCTCGCGCAGCGCCCGCTCCTCCGGCGGCAGGTCCCCGTCGCCGGTGAGCAGGTCGGCCGGGTTGACGACCTCCCGCTCCGTGCCGGTGGCCACGTCGTACACCCACAGCCGGTCGGCCGGGTCGGCAGGCCCGGCCGACCGCAGGAACACCACGCGCTCCCCGTCGGCGCCCACGCTCACGGCGCGCGGCGCGCCATAGGTGAACCTGCGGGTGCGGGCGGCCTGCTCCGGATAGCTCGACATCGAGGACTCCACGAGGAGGATCGTGACGCGTGAAACGCGTTCGCGCGAGTCAGAGTTCCGACCGCGTGGGGTCCATTGTCGAGACGAGCCGTACCCGCGGCGCCGGCGGGCGGGCGGCGCCGGCCCGCGTAGAGTCGCCCTGTGACCCGACCCGCCACCGAGCCGCCGCCCGCCGCGTCGCTTGCCGCCCGGCGGATGCTCTTCGTGCACGCGCACCCCGACGACGAGTCGATCGGCACCGGCGCCACGATGGCCCGGTACGCCGCCGCCGCCGCCCACGTCACGCTGGTCACCTGCACCCTCGGTGAGGAGGGTGAGATCCACGTCCCGGAGCTGGCCGGCCTCGCCTCCGCCGAGGCGGACCAGCTCGGCGGGTACCGGGTGACCGAGCTGGGGGCCGCCTGCGCCGCCCTGGGCGTCACCGACCACCGCTTCCTGGGCGGTGCGGGCCGGTACCGGGACTCCGGCATGATGGGCACCCCTGCCAACGACCACCCCCGCTGCTTCTGGCGGGCCGACCTGGACGAGGCGGCCGGGCACCTGGTCGAGATCCTGCGCGAGGTCCGCCCGCAGGTGCTGGTCACCTACGACGGCAACGGCTTCTACGGGCACCCGGACCACATCCAGGCGCACCGGGTGGCGATGCAGGCCACGGAGCTGGCCGCCGCGGCCGGCTTCGGACCCGAGAAGGTCTACTGGACCGCCCTGCCGCGCAGCCTCGTCGAGGCCGGGATGCGGGAGTTCGCCGGCTCGGCCGACAACCCGTTCGCGGAGGTCGAGCAGGTGGACGACTTCCCGTTCGGCACGCCGGACGAGCAGGTCAGCGCCTGCATAGACGGGACCGGCTTCGCCGGGATGAAGATCGCGGCCATGCGTGCGCACGCCACCCAGATCCCGGACACGTCGTGGCTCTACTCGATCGCCGGCAACTTCGGCGCCGAGCTGCTGGGCATGGAGTACTACGTCCTGGCGGCCGGCGGGAAGGGCCCCGGCACCCTCCCGTACGGCTGGGAGGAGGACCTGTTCGCCGGGGTCTCGACGGAGCTCGCCGGCGCGACGGGTCCAGGCCGCCGGCCGGCGGGGGCACAGGTGGCCGGGTGACGCTGCGCATGCTGGGCACCCTGGTCGGCGTGGCGGCGGCCATGGTGACCGCGGTGCTGGAGGCGTTCCTCACCCCGCTGTGGTGGCTCGGGGTGCGCATCCCGCTCGCCGTGCTGCTGGCGGTCCTGACGAACCTGGCTGTCCTGTGGTTCACCCACGAGGTGACCCGCAGCCGCGTGCTCACGCTCCTGCCCGGCATCGCGTGGATGGGCGTGATGATCGTGCTGTCGGCCCGCACCACCGAAGGCGACATCGTGCTCGCCGACAACTGGGTCGCCCTCAGCACGATCCTGGCCGGTGTGGCCGGGTACGCGGCCGGCGCGTACCGGATCGTGACCCGGCCCCCGGCGACCGGGACAGGGCTGGCCGGCCATGCCGGGCCGGGCGGGCCGGCGCCGGCCGGGCCACCCCCCGAGCCGGCCGGCCCGCCGGGGCCGGTGCAGGTCATGAGGCGAGCCGCGCCGCAGCCGCCCCACCTGTCGTAGAAGGTCGATCCCTGGCGGCCTACCATCTCTTCGAGTTCCAGTCCTGCCGACCGGTCCGAGGTGTGCCCATGCTCCCCGTCACCCCGTCCCGCCAGGTGCTCATCGGTGCCACCGTCGCGGTGGCCGTACTGGTGGCGCTCGTGGGCGGGACCGCGGCGTACGCGTACGCCGGAGACATCCCGCGCGGCACCACGGTGCTCGGCGTGGATCTCGGCGGGCGCGACCGCGCCGAGGCGGCGCAGGCGCTCGCCGCCGGCCTGGGCGAGCGGCTGACCGCCCCGGTCGCGGTACGCGTCGGCGAGCAGTCCGCCACGGTCGACCCGGCCGGCGTCGGGCTCACCCTGGACGTGGCCGCCACCGTCGACCGGGCGGTGGGGAACGGCTGGCCCAACCCGGTGCGGGCGCTGTTCGGCAAGCGGGTCGTGGAGCCGGTGGTGACGGTCGACGCCGCCCGCCTGGACAAGGCGCTCCAGCCCACCGCCACCAAGGTGCGGCAGGCGATCACCAGGCCGTCCGTGGCCTACCAGGGCCTGACTCCGAAGGTGGTCTACCCGGCCCCGGGCAAGGGGCTGGACCCGCAGCGGTCGGCCGACGCGTTCGTGACCGGCTGGCTGCGCGGCGACGTGGTCACGGTCCCGGTCGTCGACATCGACCCGGCCACCACCCGCGAGGACATCGACCGGCTGGTGGCCGAGCTGGCCAAGCCGGCGGTGGCCGCGCCGGTGAGCGTCGCGGTGACCGCCCCCGGCTCCGGTGCGGCCCGGGGCACCCTGACCGTCCCGCCGCAGGCGATCGCGGCGAGCCTGGTCATGGCCGGGGACGCGCGCGGGCGGATCACGCCGCGGGTGGACCCGGCCAAGCTGCGCTCGGCCCTGAAGACACCGCTGGCGCGGTTCGAGAAGCAACCCAAGGACGCCCGGATGCTGCCGCCGGCCGGCGGCGCGCCGGTGATCCTGGCCAGCTCCGGCGGTGAGGCGCTGGACACCGCGGCGCTCGCCACCGACCTGCTCGGCGTGCTGCCGCAGCCGGAGCCGCGGGAGCTGACCGCCCAGCTGACCGTGATCCAGCCGAAGACGACCAGCCAGGACCTGGCCAGGCTCGGAGTCAAGGAGCAGGTGTCCACGTTCACCACGTACTTCGAGGGCGGGCTGACCGCCAACCGCAGCAAGAACATCATCCAGGCCGCCAGGGAGGTCGACGGCGCGCTGGTCAAGCCGGGCCAGGTCTTCTCGCTGAACGGCCACACCGGCCCGCGCGGCTACGCCGAGGGCTATCTCGACGCCCCGGTCATCGTCAACGGCCAGCTCACGCCGGGCATCGGCGGCGGCGTCAGCCAGTTCACCACGACCCTGTTCAACGCGGCCTACTACGCCGGCCTGGAGGACGTGGAGCACCACCCGCACTCGTTCTACTTCTCCCGCTACCCGCCGGTGATCGAGTCAACGATCTTCTACCCGAACCTGGACATGAGGTTCCGCAACGACTCCCCGTACGGCGTGCTGATCGACACGGCGTGGACCTACCGCTCGATCACGGTGTCGATCTGGAGCACCAAGCGGTACGACATCAGCACCGTGTGGAGCGAGCGGCGCGACCCCACCCAGCCGAAGGTCGTCTACCTGCCGCCGGGGCCGGAATGTGTTGCCACGGCAGGCATCCCGGGGTTTACTCAAGACGCCTGGCGCATCTTCCGGCAGAACGGTAAAGAGATCAGGCGACAGAAGTTCACCTGGCGGTACGATGCGGAGCCGCGCCAGATCTGTGGCGCGCCGCCGAGCTGACGCACGTCCCGCCGGCACGTTTGGAAGGCGTAGATCGATGAGGGAGCGTTGGCAGCCGGTCGGCATCCTGGCCGCGGCACTGTTCGTGACCAACCTGCTCGCCCGGGTCGGGATCCGCATCTTCGCGGCGGACAACGACCCGTGGCAGGTCCGGGTCGGGCTGGTCACGATGGGCCTGATCGCCGCGGTCGTCGCGGTATGCGCGTTCGTGTGGGCGCGCCGGCACCCGATGGGCCGCATGGTGGCCGACCTGGGTGCCGCGGTGCTCACCGCGTGCCTGCTGTCCGTCCTGGTCGGACCGTTCGTGAGCGGGACCCAGCCGTTCGCCGAGGGCGCCGGGGCCTTCTTCGCGCTGATCTGGCAATATCTGGCCTTTGCCGTCGGCGGGGCGGTGCTCGGCGTCATCGTCGTGGTCGGCACCGGTCTGGACTACCGCTCGCAGGCGCTGAAGCGCTACGCCGAGTCCCAGCGGATCCGCCAGCGCCGGGCGATGAGCGCCGCAAAGACCCCGGTGCAGCGGGTCCGCACCCGGCGCTAGGCGGGTCAGCCGCTCGGCGCGCGGTAGGTCACGTACGTGTGGTGGGTGGTGAAGCCTACGCCGGCGTAGAGCGCCACGGCCGGCTCGTTGCCCTCCTCGACCTGTAGGTAGGCCCGCTCCGCGCCGACGTCGCGGGCCCATCCGCCCAGCGCCCGCAACAGCTGCCGCGCCACCCCGCGCCGCCGGGCGGCCGGCGCAACCTCCATGAGGGACACCCCGAGCCACCCGTCGGTGACCACGCCCCGGGCCACCCCGCACAGCTCGCCGCTGTCGTCGTACCCGTGCGCGAAGCGGACCTGTGGCACGGCGGTGAGGATGTGCCGGGCGGCGGCCGGCAGCCCGCCCTTGCGCTCGGACACGACCGCAAGCCACCCGTCCGACGGCGCGGGCGCGAGGTGAACCTCGGGCGGCTCGCCGGGGAGCAGCGCGGCGACCGGGGCGGTCTGTACAAGCACCGGCGGCGCCGCGCGCCACCCACGGGCGTCCAGCGCCGCCGCCAGGCGGGACGCGGCGGGCAGCGGTGTGGTGACCGCGGCGGCCAGCCCCCGCGCCGCGTACCAGGCGACCACCGCGTCGATCGCCGCCGGCAGCGGCAGGCCCGGGTCGCCGGCGGCGAGGGCGGAGTTGCCGCGGGCGGTCCAGCCGCTGGCCGCGCGCAGCAACCAGGCGCCGAGCCGCTCGGTCTCCGGAGCCGGCCAGCCAGCCGCCGCCACCTGCTCCAGGGCGACGATCTCACGGGTGGTCACCCGCCGCCGCGCCGGCACCCGCTTGGCGCGGTGCACCTCGCCGCGGGGTACGACGACCGGGCCGTGCCGGGTGACGACGGTCAGCTCCTCCGGGGTCAGCGCGGCCAGCTCGCCGAGCAGGTCTGTGAAGAGCGGCCGGTCGGCGCTGCCGCCGACGACGCGGCGGACGACCACGCGGTGGCCGACATCGGCCGGACCCAACACCATCGACCTCCCTGGCCCGGAAGATACTAGGCTCGTACCCGCCGCGGGGTAAGCGGCGAGGCACGTGCGAGAGGACGACCCGTGACCTACATCATTGCCGAGCCGTGTGTCGACGTGCTCGACAGGGCCTGCATCGAGGAGTGCCCGGTCGACTGCATCTACGAGGGCAACCGGATGCTCTACATCCACCCGGACGAGTGCGTGGACTGCGGGGCATGCGAGCCGGTCTGTCCTGTGGAGGCCATCTTCTACGAGGATGACGTGCCCGAGCAGTGGAAGGACTACACCACGGCGAACTACGAGTTCTTCGAGGACCTCGGGTCGCCGGGCGGTGCCTCCAAGATCGGGAAGATCGACAAGGACGCGACGTTCGTGGCGGCCCAGCCGCCGCGCGAGGCAGCGCACTGAACGCACCGGTAGCCAGCTCCCGGGCCGTCACCGCAGGCGGCCCGGCTCGGCTACCGGTGTCGGCCGGGCTGCCCGACTTCCCGTGGGACCGGCTGGACCCGGCCAGGGCGGTTGCCGCCGCGTACCCGGACGGGCTGGTCGACCTGTCCATGGGCACGCCGGTCGACCCTGTGCCGCCCCTGGTGCAGGCGGCCCTGGCGGCGGCTGCGGACGCCCCCGGATACCCGCTGACCGCCGGCACGCCCGCCCTGCGCGCGGCGATCACCGCGTGGGTGGCCGCCAACTGCGGCGCGGCGGCGGACCGCATCGGGGTGCTGCCGACGATCGGCTCGAAGGAGCTGGTCGCCGCCCTGCCCAGCCTGCTCGGCCTGGGCCCGGGCGACGAGGTGGTGACCCCGTCCGTCTGCTACCCGACGTACGAGGTCGGGGCGCTGCTGGCCGGCTGCACCACGGTCCGGTCCGACTCGCTGACCGCGCTCGGCCCGGCCCCCCGGGTCCGCCTGGTCTGGCTGAACTCGCCGGCCAACCCCACCGGCCAGGTGCTGCCTCCGGCACACCTGCGCAAGGTGGTCGACTGGGCCCGCGAGCGGGGCGCGGTGGTGGCCTCGGACGAGTGCTACGCCCCGTTGGCCTGGTCGGAGCCTGCCGCGTCCATCCTGTCCAGCTGCGACGGCCGGTACGACGGCGTGCTCGCGGTGCACTCGCTCTCCAAGCGCTCCAACCTCGCCGGCTACCGGGCCGGCTTCGTGGCCGGCGACCCGGCCCTCGTCGCCGAGCTGCTGGCCGTGCGCAAGCACGCCGGCCTCATCGTGCCCGCACCGGTGCAGGCGGCCATGGTCGCCGCGCTCGCCGACTCCGACCACGTCGATGCCCAGCGGGCCCGCTACGGCCGGCGCCGCGAGCAGCTGCTCGCGGCGCTGGGCACGGCCGGCTTCCGGGTCGAGCACTCGCAGGCCGGGCTCTTCCTGTGGGCCACCCGGGACGAGGAGTGCTGGTCCACGGTGGAATGGTTCGCGGCGCGGGGCATCCTGGTGGCGCCCGGCCAGTTCTACGGACCGGCCGGGGCCAGGCACGTCCGGCTCGCCCTCACCGCCACCGACGAGCAGGTCGCCGCGGCAGCCGCCCGCCTGCGGTTCCGATAACCCGTGGGCGGCCGGCGCGGTACGGTCGACGCCATGGAGTCGCCCACCGTCGCCGTACGCGGCGAGATCCAGCGCGAGGTCCCACCCGAGCTGGCCCGGTTCGGGGTCACCGTGGCCGCCCGGGACCCGGACCGGCAGGCCGCCCTCACCCGGCTGACCGAGCGGGTCAACGCGCTGCGGGCGCTGCTCGACGAGCACGGCACCGCGGTCGAGCGCCGGGAGACCGGTGGCGTCTTCGTCCAGCCGGAGACCAAGGGCCGCGGCGAACGGGTCACCGCCTACTCGGCCCGGGTCAGCACCACGGTCACGGTGGCCGACCTCACCGTGCTCGGCGACCTCATGCTGCGCCTGTCCGACCAGGACCAGACAACGGTGTACGGCCCGTGGTGGTCGCTGCGACCGGACAGCCCGGCGTACCGCGCGGCCCGCCGGGACGCGGTGGCCGACGCGGTCAGCCGGGCCCGGGAGTACGCCGACGCGGTCGGTGCCCGGCTGGACCGGCTGGTGGAGATCGCCGACGTCGGGGCCGACGCCCAGCCGATGATGGAGCTGGCCGCCTTCCGCGGTGGTGGGGCGCTGGACGCCGAAGGTGCGCCCCGGCTCGACCTGGAGCCCCCGGTGCAGACGGTCTTCGCCCGGGTGGCCCTGCGGTTCACGATCACCGAGCCGGCCGGAGATCTGGCTCCATGAGTCATTTGCGAGCCAAAATATTCACTCGCGTGCAGCGGGTGTCAGGGCTTATCCTTTACGACGTGCGCGCCGCCGTCCACGCTCTGTTCATGCGCCGGCCCCACCGGGCCCTCGCATAGCGGTGCGCTGATCGAACGAGCGGGTCCCGATCGAGGGGCCCGCTCTGCTCTTTCCGGGCCCCTCCCTGTCCTACAGCGGAGGCTGCCATGACCTACCTGACCACGCCCATCTACTACGTCAACGACGCCCCGCACCTGGGGCATGCGTACACGACCGTCATCGCCGACGCGCTCGCCCGCTGGCACCGAGCCCACGGCGCTGACGTGCGCCTGGTCACCGGCACCGACGAGCACGGGCTCAAGGTGCAGCGCGCGGCGCAGGCCGCCGGGGTGGGGCCAGGCGAGCTGGCCGAGCGCACCGCGGCCCGGTTCCGCGCCGCCTGGGACCTGCTGGGCATCGGGTACGACGACTTCGTACGCACCACCGAGAAGCGCCATAGGATCGTGGTCGAGCACCTGCTGTCCACGGTGTACGAACGCGGCTACGTCCGGCTCGGCCGGTACGACGGCCGCTACTGCGTGGGGTGCGAGGCGTACGTCGACTCGGCCGAGTGCCCGGTGCACCGCCGCCCCACCGAGCGGGTGAGCGAGGAGAACTACTTCTTCCGGCTCTCCGCGCTGGCCGGCCCGCTGGCGGACTGGTTCGACCGGTGCCCGGACGCGGTGCGGCCCGCGTCCCGCCGCAACGAGGCGCTCGGCCTGCTGCGCCAGGGCCTGCGCGACTTCTCGATCAGCCGGACCTCGATCGACTGGGGCGTGCCGCTGCCGTGGGACCCGGCGCACGTGGCGTACGTCTGGTTCGACGCCCTCGGCGCCTACCTGACCGGAGCCGGCTACCCGGACCCCGAGCCCGACCGGTGGTGGCCGGCGCACCACCTGATCGGCAAGGACATCCTGCGCTTCCACACGATCTACTGGCCGGCGATCCTGCTCGCCGCCGGGCTGGCGCCGCCCGCGCGGGTGACCGTGCACGGGTTCCTGCTCGCCCGCGGCGAGAAGATCTCAAAGTCCGGCCTGCGCGGGCTGCCCCTGGACGAGCTCGTCGCCGAGTTCGGGGCGGACGGGCTGCGCTACCACCTGCTGCGGGACAACCCGGTCGGTCCGGATGGGGACTTCTCGTACGAGGGGCTGCACGCCCGGTACAACGCGGACCTGGCGAACACGCTCGGCAACCTGGTCGCCCGGGTGACCGCGCTGGTCGGCTCGAGGTGTGGTGGCATCGGGCCGGCACCGGCCGCCGACTCCCCGCTGGCCGGTGCCGCCGGGACGGCGTACGAGCAGGCGCGAACGGCCTGGGCGGAGGTGGCGCCGGCCGAGGCGCTGGCCGCGACCTGGCGCCTGGTCGCGGCGACCAGCTCGTACGTTGTGGCGGCCGAGCCGTGGCGGCTCCCGGCCGGGTCGGCGGCACTGGAGCGGGTGCTGGGGGACGCGCTGGAGGCGCTGCGGATCGTGGCCGTGCTCGCCGGCCCGGCCGTCCCGGCCGCCGCAGCCGAGATCCACCACCGGCTCGGCCTGGGGCCGAACTTGGCCGACGCCGCCTCGTCGCCGGCGGATGGCATCCCGCTGCCGGACGCCGCCCGTTGGGGTGGCTATCCCGGTGGGCTGCCGGTCCGGAAGGGAGCACCCCTGTTCCCGCGCCGGTGAGCGTGGTTCCGCCCGGGCACCCGGCGCCGAGCCTCGGGTAGCTGGGTCAACCGTGCATGAGCGTGCGTGACGACGGGATCCGGATCTGTTCCTCGACCCGGTTGGCGGCCTCGTACTGCCAGACGCCCCAGCGGGCGAGGCCGCGAGTGAGACGGTCGGTCGTGTGCTCGACCAGCCGGTAGAGGGTGGCCCGTGCGCTTGGCTGGCGGGTGACCGCCAGCGCATACGTCGCCGCCCACTGCGGCGCCTCCGGTCCCTCTTCCGCGATGCGCGTAAGCGCGTCTACGGGCACCTGGTGGCGATGCTCCCAGGGCGAACCCTGCCCGCAGATGTCGCCGATGCCCCACGCCGCTGCGTGCACAACACTGTTGTCGTACGAGTATGGGTGCTCGACCACACGGGTAAGCGCCGGAAGCGCCGCGGGCTGCTGGAGGTAGCCCAAGATGAACGCGGCATGCTCACACAGCCAGCGGGGAGGGCCGTCCGGGTCACCGGCGCGGTCGAGCAGCGTGGAGATCGCGTTGGCGGCCGGAACGGCGAGCTGCGCGACGCCGAGGATGTCGCAGGCCCGCCGCCGCCGGGTGCCGTCCAGTGTCAGCAGCGCCTCAGCGACGAGGATCTTCGTACCTCCCTTGATCGAGCTTGGCAGGATCTCGGGATCCATCCCGTCGAGCGCGTCGACAACCCGGTTGACGTGCGCGGCCTCTGGCCGGTTGGGCGGCCACTGGTGTAGGCCGCCCGACGGCACCAGACCGTCCTCATCGATCCAAGCGTTCGCCCTGTCGCCTTCGCGCACGCGTTCCATCACCGCAGCCGCGTACTGGAGCCCGTCCTCGCCTTTCTCCTCGCCCTCGGACCGGAGACGCGCGATCAGATCGTCGATCTCGGGGTACTCCTTGTAATGCGCGAGCATCGTCGCGTACATCCGCTCGCGCACCGGACGGGCCGGGCTCGCAGCCCGGCTGGCCAGCCGCTGCGGCACCCATCCCCACTCGCCCGGCGCCCACCGCAGAGCCTCGACGTAGAAGCTGCGCGCCGGGTACGGGTCCAGCGGCGGGCGGTTCTCGATGTCCTCGAGGATGGCTTCGATGTCGTCGAGGAGCAGCTGCCGCTCCGGCAGATCGCTCGCCTTCATAACCCGGGCCCGCCAGAGCATGCGGCCAAGCACGCGCACCGACCGGAAGCCGACCGGGGAGCGCCAGATCTCCTTGGCGATCTCCGGAAGTGCGATGGCGCCGAGCCGGGCGAGTAGATATGTCGCCGGCACCCCGCGGTACGGCACCGAGCCGGCGATCGCAAGGAGGTCCTTGACGGTTCGGCGGGCGAAGTCCCGGTTGCGGCCGGACAGTAGCCGGTCTGCCTCCGCTCGGGTATGCGTCATGGCGATCATGTCGTACAGCGCCTCGCCGCGTACGAGCGCCTCAACGGGCGACCGGACGGGACCGGGCGCGCACAGGTCCGGAAACCAGGCCGCCAGTACGCGCACGCCGGAGTCCGGGTCGGTGGTCTCGTCGAGCTCCTCGTACAGGCTGGTCAGGCTCGGCCGGTGTCCTCCGTTGCCCACCGAGCCGTGCAACGTGTGGAGCACCTTCTGCAGGTCTTGGCAGAACGACTTCGTTGGTGCCTCGTCGATCCGACCGCTCCGGCCGAGCAGTGCGCCGTGGAAGTTGCTCTTCGTCTTGCCCATCCGGGACGCGAGGTCGGCGCGTGACGCACCGGCACGGTCGACCAGCGCGGTCGCCGCGAAGCGAACCAGTGACTGCCACACGTCCAAGTCGACGGCTACCGCGTTGAGCGTGCCGCGGCGGGTCGCCCTGACTTGGTTCACATCGGCAGCCATTTGAACACATTTCCGGGGGCTTTGAGCGGGCACTGGATGAACGGCATCATAGCGGCGCAGCACTCGGCGTGCACTCCCTGACCGTCAGCGTGCGGCTGCTGGACGCATGGAGCCGAGAACGTTCTCATCCTGTGCCTCGATGGTCCTAGTGGCGTTCTCATTGCCCATCAGATAGGAGCTATCTACCGTTCCTGTATGGCTGCCACCACCATCAGACACCGTACCGCTGGCGCCAGGCCGACCGTCTTCATCGCGTCGTCGGCCGAGATGCTCGACGTCGCCGAGGAGCTGTGTCGCGCCCTCGATGGTGTGTGCGAGGCCGAGGTCTGGACCTCCGACGCGTCCAGGCCGGGCGAGTATGTGCTCGAGGCGCTGATCCACCGGGTCGAGACCACCGACTTCGCCGTCGTGGTCCTCGGTGCCGACGACGTGACGACCTCGCGGGGCGTCGAGCAGCTAGCGCCCCGTGACAACCTCCTCATAGAGTTCGGCGGGTTCGCCTTCGGCATCGGCCGCGAGCGTGCGATCGC
>DASSUC010000254.1:0-2479 GCA_035707405.1 Micromonosporaceae bacterium
GACTCGTACGCGAAGCAGGACTGCACCGCGCCGAAGCCGCGCATCGCGCCGCAGGGCGGGTTGTTGGTGTACGCGACGTAGCAGTCCATGACGACGTTGGGCACGTCGTACGGGCCGATGCCGAGGGTGGCGGCGTTGGCGCAGACCGCCGTGGAGCTCGAGGCGTACGCCCCGCCGTCGAGCATGATCCGGGCCCGCACGTAGACCAGCTTCCCGTCCCGGGTGGCGCCGTGCTCGTAGCGCAGCCGGGCCGGGTGCCGGTGCACGTGGCCGTAGAACGACTCCTCGCGGGAGTAGACCATCTTCACCGGCCGCCCGGTACGCAGCGCGAGCAGGCACGCGTGCACCTGCATGGACAGGTCCTCGCGGGCGCCGAACGCCCCGCCCACCCCGGCCAGGGTCAGCCGCACCTTCTCCGGCGGCAGGCCCAGGCACGCGGCCACCTGGGACTGGTCGACGTGCAGCCACTGGGTGGCGACGTAGAGGTCGACCCCGCCGTCCTCGGCCGGCACCGCGAGCCCGGACTCCGGGCCGAGGAACGCCTGGTCCTGCATGCCCAGCTGGTACTCGCCGGTGACCACCACCTCGGCGGTGGCGGCCGGGTCGCCGCGCCGGATCGGCACGTGGCGAAGGACCTCGCCGGCCTCCGGGTCGACCACGGGCGGCAGGACCTCATAGTCCACTGTGATCCGGCCGGCCGCCCGGCGGGCGGTCTCCGGGTGGTCGGCCGCGACGATGGCGACCGGCTCGCCCTGGTAGCGCACCTCGGTCTCGGCGAGCACCGGCTGGTCGGCGATCTCCAGCCCGTAGCGCTTCGCGCCCGGCACGTCCTGGAGGGTGAGCACCGCGTAGACGCCGGGCAGCGCCACCGCGCCGGTGAGGTCGATGTTGACGATCCGGGCCCGGGGGTGCGGGCTGCGCAGGGTCGCGCCCCACAGCATGTCGTCGGCCCACAGGTCGGAGGAGAACGCGAACTCGCCCCGCGTCTTGAGCGTGCCGTCGGGCCGGGTGGCGCTCTCCCCGACCCCGCCGCTCACCGGCGCCACCAGCGCCTGCTCGACCACGCTCACGGCAACGTCCTTCGTTCGCGACTGCGGGGCTCGCTTAGCTCACTCCTCGCGCTCACGGCAACGTCTCGTTCGCGACTGCGGGGCTCGCTTCGCTCACTCCTCGCGCTCACGGCTCGCTCCTCGCGCTCACCACGGTGCTGCGGGCCCGGCGGGCCAGCCGGCGGGCCGCCTTGCGCAGCTGCCGGGCCAGGTCGTACCCGTCGGCGGTGACCAGCTCCCCCCGCTCCACCACGGGCCGGCCGCCCACCAGCAGCAGCCGCAGCGGCGCCGGCGGCCCGAACACCAGCGCGGCCACCGGGTCGTCGATGCCGGCGTGGCCGAGGCCGTCCAGCTGCCACAGCGCGACGTCGGCGAGCCGGCCCGGGGCCAGCGTGCCCAGCTCGTCGTCCCGGCCGAGGCAGCGCGCCCCGCCGGAGGTGGCCAGCCACAGCGCCTCGCGCGCGGTCAGCGCCGCCGGCCCGCCGCGCAGCCTCGCGGCGAGCAGCGCCTGGCGCAGCTCCGCGCCGAGCTGCCCGGCCTCCTGGGAGGCCGGGCCGTCCACCCCGAGACCAACCGCCACGCCGGCGTCGAGCAGCTCGCGTACTGGTGCGGTGCCGGCCCCGAGGCGGGCGTTGGAGCTGGGGCAGTGGGCCACCGAGGTGCCGGTCGCGGCGAGCCGGCCGACCGCGGCGGCGTCGAGGTGCACCCCGTGCGCCAGCCACACGTCGTCGCCGAGCCAGCCCAGCTGCTCGGCGTACTCGACCGGGGTGCAGCCGTGGTGCTCCTGGCAGTAGGCCTGCTCCTCCACCGTCTCGGCGAGGTGGGTGTGCAGCCGTACGCCGCGGGAGCGGGCCAGCTCGGCGGCCTCGCGCATGAGCCGGCCGGTGACCGAGAACGGCGAGCACGGGGCGACGGCGATGCGTACCATCGCGCCCGGCTGCGGGTCGTGGAAGCGGTCGACCGCCTCGGCGGTGGCGGCGAGCGCCGCGTCGGTCTCCTCCACCAGCTCGTCCGGGGGCAGCCCGCCGGCCGAGACGCCGAGGTCCATCGAGCCGCGGCAGGGGTGGAACCGCAGGCCGACCGTGCCGGCCGCAGCCACCGTGGCGGCGAGCAGGTCACCCCCGCCGCGCGGGAACACGTAGTGGTGGTCGGTGGTCGTGGTGCACCCGGACAGCGCCAGCCAGCCCAGCCCGGCCGCCGCCGCGGCCTCGACCATCTCGGCGTCGATGCCGGCCCAGACCGGGTAGAGCTCGCGCAGCCAGCCGAACAGGTCGGCCTGCTGGGCGAGACCGCGGGTGGCCCACTGGTAGAGGTGGTGGTGGGTGTTGACCAGCCCGGGCGTGGCCAGGCAGCCGCCGCCGTCGACGCGCCGGGTGGAGCGGTGGTAGCGGCCGGCGTGGCCCCGGCCCACCGCCACGATGCGGCCCTCG
>DASSUC010000255.1:0-52323 GCA_035707405.1 Micromonosporaceae bacterium
GTGTTCATGCACCCGCTGCCCGCCGACCGCGGCGTCGAGGTGACCGACGGCGTGGTCGACGGCCCGCGGTCGGCAGTCTACGACCAGGCCGAGAACCGCCTGCACGCCCAGAAGGCCGTGCTGGCGCTGACCATGAGGTGAGAAGGGTGGCATCGATGGACGGCCGGGTGACGTCGCTGGGGCTGGAGCGGCATGTCGTCGACCGCGGGGCCTACCGCCGTACGGTCGACCGGCTCCGGGAGGCGGGCGTGCTGCTGCCCACCTTCGCCCAGCTGGCCGCGCCGGGCAGCATCCCGGCGCGGGTGCGGCACGCGCTGGCCGGGGTGAAGGCGGACGACGCCGACCCGCTGAACCTCTTCCGGGTGCACTGGTACAACGACTCCGGGCGCACCGGCCAGGAGGCGGTACCGGTGCACGTGGTCCTGCCCAGGGAGCTGACCGGCGTGGACGCGCGGATCGTGGTGGCCATCGGCGACCTGTTCCCGATGATCCGCGCGCACAAGGTGCTCGCCGCGTACGGGTGCCTGGTCCCCCGCCTCATCACCGGCCAGTTCGACCCGACCAGGCACCGGGCCGTCTGGCCCTCCACGGGAAACTACTGCCGGGGCGGCGTCGCGATCTCCCGGCTGCTGGGCTGCCGCGGGGTGGCGGTGCTGCCGGAGGGGATGAGCCGGGAGCGGTTCGCCTGGCTGGAGGAGTGGGTCGCCGACGCCGGGGACATCATCCGTACGCCGGGGACCGAGAGCAACGTCAAGGAGATCTACGACAGGTGCGCGGAGCTCTCGACCGACCCGGAGAACGTCATCTTCAACCAGTTCTCGGAGCTCGGTAACCACCTCGTCCACTACCTGTGCACAGGCCGGGCCCTCGGGGCTGTGTTCGAGTCGATGGCCGAGGCAGAGCCGCGCCTGCGGCTGCGGGCCTTCACGTCGGCGTCGGGCTCGGCCGGCACCCTCGGCGCCGGTGACTACCTCAAGGAGCGGTACGGCGCGAGGACCGTCGCCGTGGAGGCGCTCGAGTGCCCCACGATGCTGGCGAACGGGTTCGGGGAGCACAACATCCAGGGGATCGGGGACAAGCACATCCCGCTCATCCACAACGTGATGAGCACCGACCTGGTCGCCGGAGTGTCCGACCGGGCCACCGACCAGCTGTCGGTGCTCTTCGCCGCCGGGGAGGGCATCGCGTACCTCCGCGGCCGGCGCCGGGTCCCGGAGCCGGTCCTCGCGGCGCTGCCGGCCTTCGGGATGTCGAGCATCTGCAACATCCTGGCCGCGGTGAAGACCGCGAAGTACCTGGGGCTGGGCCCGCACGACGTGGTCGTCACGGTGGCGACCGACGGGGCCGGGATGTACGGCAGCGAGCGCGAGCGCATCATCTCCCGCGACTTCCCGGGCGGCTTCGACAGGGTCGACGCGGCCGAGGCCTTCGGTCGCTGGATGCTCGGGGCCGGCACCGACCACCTGCTGGAGGCGACGCTCGCCGAGCGCCGCCGCATCTTCAACCTCGGCTACTTCACCTGGGTCGAGCAGCAGGGGGTGGCGCTGGCCGACTTCGAGGCCCGGCGGGACCAGCAGTTCTGGACCGGCCTGCGGGACCTGCTGCCGGCATGGGACGCCATGATCGAGGAGGTCAACCAGCGGACCGGCCTGGCGGTGGCGGGATGACGCTGCCGGCCAGCACAGTCCGCTGCGCGGGGTGTGGCTACGTCGCCGACCCGGCGGACCCCTACCCGTTCCGGTGCCCGCGGGCCGGGACGGACGACGCCGACCATGTGCTGGTCCGGGTCCTCGGCCCGAAGGTGACCCACTTCCCTCGCGGCGGTGAGGACAACCCGTTCCTGCGCTACCGCGCTCTGCTGCACCCGTACCACGTGGCCCTGGCCCGCGGCGTGGATGACGCCCGCTACCGCGGGCTGGTGACCTCGCTCGACGCGGCGGTCGCCGCGGTCGACGGCCACGGCTTCCGGGTCACGCCCTTCTTCCGCAGCGACGAGCTGAGCGACTCGCTGGGCTTCTCCGCCGCCGGTGGGGTGTGGGTCAAGGACGAGACCGGGAACGTGTCCGGCTCGCACAAGGCCAGGCACCTCATGGGTGTGCTCATCCACCTGGCGGTCATGGAGGAGACTGGCCTCCTCGACGCCGGTCGCCGCCGCGGCCTGGCGATCGCCAGCTGCGGGAACGCGGCGCTGGCCGCGGCCGTGGTGGCCCGGGCCGGCGGCTGGCGGCTCACCGCGTTCGTGCCGCCCGACGCTGACCCGGGCGTGGTCGGCCGGCTGCGCGAGCTGGCGGCGACCGTGGTGGTCTGCCCCCGGCAGCCGGGGGCGCTCGGGGACCCGGCGTACCTGAGGCTGCGGGAGGAGCTGGCCGGCGGGGCGCTGCCGTTCACCACCCAGGGCAACGAGAACGGGCTGGCCATCGAGGGCGGCGAGACCCTGGGCTATGAGCTGGTGACCGGCCTGGCGCACGGGCCCGGCGACCTGGACCACCTGGTGATCCAGGTCGGTGGGGGAGCCCTGGCCAGCTCCTGCATCCAGGCGCTGCGCGAGGCGGCGCAGCTCGGCGCGCTGGACCGGCTCCCCCGCATCCACACCGTGCAGACCCTCGCGGTCCACCCCCTGGAGCAGGCGTACGTGCGGGTGCGGGCGCTGCTGCCGGACCAGCCCGGCGAGGATGCGGTGCGCAGGGCGGTGGCCGAGGCCGCCGCCCACCGGTCGGCGTTCATGCGGGCCTGGGAGAAGGAGCCCAAGAGCGTGGCGACGGGCATCCTCGACGATGAGACCTACGACTGGCGGGCCGTTGTGGAGGGCATGCTGAGCACCGGCGGCCGGCCGCTGGTCGTCGGCGAGAAGCTGCTCGTCGAGGCCAACCGGTTGGCCGTGGCGAGGACCGGCATCCGGGTGGACCACACCGGGTCGTCAGGCCTTGCCGGGCTGCTCCAGCTGCGGCGCTCCGGTGAGGTCGGCGAGCACCACCGTGTTGCCGTGCTCTTCACCGGGGTGCGGCGCTAGCCCGCCCGCATCATCCGACGATGAACACCGGGCAGTGGGCGTGCCGGATGACGGCCTGGCTGACCGAGCCCATCCACAGCCCGGCGAAACCACCCTGGCCACGCTGGCCGACGACGACCGCGGCCGCCTGACGGGACGCCTCGATGAGCGCCTGCCATGCGGTGCGGCGGCGTGCGGTGCACCAGGGACCTTCGGCACCTGGCTGCCGGCGCCGGTCGCGGGACGATGGGGGTAGGCCAGAGCCGAAGGAGGTCCGGTGAGACTCGCGACGAAGGTACGTCGACTACGGCGTGGCTGGGAGCGGCTCGGGCTGTACGGCCGGCAGTCGCGCGCCGACCACCGGGCGGTCAAGGTCGGCCATGGCGGGCAGCCGAGCTACAGCCGCAGGACCCAGCGGATGCTGACGCGGCTGTTCCGTTAGCCGCTGTCCGCGTCGGTAGCCAGCGGAACGTGTGGCATGGACGTGTGGCATGGGCCAGTCCGGGAGGCGATACGAAGGCGCCGGCGCCGGGACCGCGCCTGCGGCCACCCGCGACCGCTACGTCGATGCCCTGCGCGCCGGCTCGCTACTCGTAGTGATCATCGGGCACTGGCTGATGGCCGATGTCGGCCCGGGCGGTGAGGTGGGCAACGCGCTGGTCTCCGCCCCGCCGTTGCAGCTGCTCACCTGGGTGCTCCAGGTCATGCCGCTGTTCTTCCTCGTCGGCGGCGTCGCCCACGGGCACGCGCTGGCCTCGCTCGACCGCCGTGGCGTCAGCGGGCCCGGCCGCTACGCCGCCTTCGTCGGTGCGCGCGCCTCGCGACTGCTGCGCCCGACCCTCGTGCTCATCGGCGTCTGGGTCGGGGTCGGCCTGCTGGTGCGGGCGGGTGGAGCGACCCGGGGCGCCGATGGGCCGCTTGTGTTGACCGCGCTGCGGCTGGTCACGCAACCGCTGTGGTTCGTCGGGATCTACCTGGGAGTGGCGGCCCTGGCGCCGGCCATGCTGTCCGCCCACCGCCGCTCCGGAGCGCGGGTCGTCGTCCTGCTGGCCGCGGCGGCGGTCGTTGTGGACCTGCTGCGCTTCACCGCCGGCCTCGACGCGCTGGCGACCCTGAACTTCGCGCTCGTCTGGCTCGCCCTGCACCAGCTGGGCCTCTGCTGGTACTCGGGCCTGCTGCCGCGCCCGGTCGCGGTCGGGCTGGCCGCCGCGGCGGCGGTCGCCCTGGTCACCTGCGTCACCGTCGGGCCGTACCCGACCTCACCTCAACCCCGTTGCGGCGCTGGCGGTGCTGGCGACCGGGACCGTCGTGCTGGCCCTGTTGCCGCGCGGCACGTCAGCCCTTGCCGGGGGCGGGTTGCGGGTGCGGGTAGTAGGGGACCGGCCATTGTCCCGGCACGTCGGGGACTGGGGGCGGCCCGGCGGACGCGGGCGGGGGACGCAGGCCGACCAGGTCGTCGGCGGTGACCGGGGCGCGGTTCAGGGCGCGACCGGTGGCGTCGCGCAGCGCGGCGACGATGGCCGCGGTGGAGACGACGGCGGGCACCTCGCCGACACCCTTGAGCCCGTAGGGAGCGCCCGGGTCCGGCTGCTCCACCGCGTGGGTCTCGACCAGCGGCACGTCCAGGATCGTGGGGACCAGGTAGTCGGTGAACGAGGGGTTCCGGACGATCCCGTTCTCCACCCGGAGCTCCTCCATCAGGGCAAGGCCGAGCCCTTGGGCGGTGCCGCCTTCGATCTGGCCCTCGAACCCCACCGGGTTGAGCACCTTCCCGGCGTCGACCGCCGCCGCGACGTGGCGCACCCGGGCAACGCCTAGCTCGGTGTCGACCTCGACCACGGCGCGCTGGGCCGCGAACGTGAAGGCCGCGTGGATGTCTCCCTGCCCGGCGTCGTCAAAGCCGGTGGTGGGTCGGTGCCGGTAGACCGCGGTCGCGGCGACTGGCTCAGCCTGCGCCAGCAGGTCGGTGAGCTTGGCGACCGGCACCCCGGCCGCGAGCAGCAGGCCGTCGCAGAGCTCCGCCGGCTCCGGCAGCGGTTCGCCGTCCGCCGCGCACTGGTCCCGCGTCAGCTGGTCCCGCGCCCGCCGATCTCGCGCCTGCTGGTCCCGCGCCTGCTGGTCTCGCGCTCGCGCGACCAGCCGGTCGCGAACCATGCGGCAGGCCGCCTGCACCGCGCCACCGGCCATCATGGACTGCCGCGACGCCGAGGTCGACCCGGCGTTACCCACACTGGTGTCGGCGGTGTGCACCACCACCCGCTCGACGCCGAGCTCGGTGCGGGCGACCTGGGTGAGCACCGTGGTCAGGCCCTGTCCCACCTCCGCCGCGGCGGTGTGGATCTCCGCGACAGGCGCGTCCCCCACCAGGCCCAGCGTCACCCGCGCGGCCGCGGAGTCGTCGAACCCTTCGCTGAACGCGGTGTTCTTGAACCCCACCGCGTACCCGACGCCGACCCGCAGCCCCTCTCCGTGCGTCACGTTCCCGGTCCCTCCCGGGTAGTGCACCTGGTCCCGGGCGTACGGAGGTTCGAGGACCGGCATGGGGGCACCCGCGCACCACTGGATCAGCTCGCGCACCGGCGCGCTGCCCGTCACCACCTGGCCCGTGGGCAGCACGGAGCCGGTGCGCAGGGCGTTGCGCAGCCGCAGCTCCAGCGGGTGCAGGCGCAGGGCCGCGGCCAGCCGGTCCATCTGGGCCTCGTAGGCGAAGCAGACCTGTGGCGCCCCGAAGCCGCGCATGGCGCCGCACGGCGGGTTGTTCGTGAAGACGACGGTCCCCTCGATCCGGGCGTTGGGCACCTCGTACGGGCCGGCGGCGAAGGTGGCCGCGTTCGCCAGGACCGCGGGCGAGGACGAGGCGTACGCGCCACCGTCGAACAGCAGCCTGGCCTTGACCGTGACGAGCCGGCCGTCGCGGGTCGCGCCGTGGCGCAGCCAGATGCGGGACGGGTGGCGGTGCACATGCCCCAGGAACGACTCCTCGCGGCCGAAGCTCATCTTGACCGGCCGGCCCGTACGCAGGGCGAGCAGGCACGCGTGGACCTGCATGTGGATGTCCTCGCGGGAGCCGAACGCGCCGCCCACCCCGGCCAGGCTGACCCGTACCAGCGCCTGGGGGAGGGCCAGGCAGGAGGCGATCTGCTCCCGGTCCGCGTGCAGCCACTGGGTGGCCACGCGCAGGTCCACGCCCCCGTCATCGGCCGGTACGGCCAGCCCCGCCTCCGGGCCGAGCGGCGCCTGGTCCTGCACGCCGGTCTCGTAGTAGCCGTCAACCCACACGTCCGCCCCGGCGGTGTCGGGTGCACCGTGCACGATGTGCACGTGCCGCAGCACGTTGCCGGACTCGTGCAGCCGCGGCGCGTCCGGCCGCAGCGCGGCCGCCATGTCGGTCACGGCCGGCAGCGGCTGCCAGTCGACGGCGATGAGCGTCGTGGCCTCGTACGCGATCTCGGGTGTTTCGGCGGCGACGACCGCCACCGGCTCCCCGTGGTAGCGCACCAGCCCGTCGGCGAGGACCGGCTGGTCGTCGAGGTTCAGCCCGAACGTCCGCCGGCCCGGCAGGTCCGCGGCGAGCAGCACGGCGTGGACCCCCGGCAGCGCGGCCGCGGCGGTGGCGTCGATACCCCGGATCCGGGCGTACGGGTACGGCGACCGCAGCGTCGCGCCACACAGCATCCCGTCGGCCCGCAGGTCGCTGGCGTACTGGAACGCCCCGCTCACCTTGGCGGCGGCATCCACCCGGACCGTGTGCTCGCCGACCCCACCGCGGGTCCGGCTAACCGTCGTGGTGGCCATTGACCCTCCCCGCCGCGAGCTGGACCGCACTGATGATCTTCTGGTAGCCGGTGCACCGGCACAGGTTGCCCGCCAGCGCCTCCCGGATCTGCGCATCGGTCGGGTCGCCCACCCGGCGGAGCAGGTCGTGAACCGCCATCACCAGCCCAGGCGTGCAGAACCCACACTGGACGGCGCCGGCCTGCACGAACGCCTCCTGGACCGGGTCGAGCTCGCCGCGGGCCGCCAGCCCTTCCACCGTGACGACCTCGGTGCCCGCCGCCTGACCGGCGGGCACCAGGCAGGCGCACACCAGAGCCCCGTCCAGGTAGACCGAGCAGGCGCCGCACTCCCCTTGCTCGCAGGCGTTCTTGGCACCGGTCAGGCGCAGTACCCGGCGCAGGACGCTCAGCAGGCTCTCGTCGCCGCCCACACCGTCGATCAGGCGCGGTTCACCGTTGACGGTCAGACGCAGTCTCATCGCGGTCCCGCCTTCTCGTAGCCCTCCCAGACCCGGTCGAGGAGCCGGCCGGCCAGCACCCGCAGCGCATGGACGCGGTAGGCGGCCGTCCCGCGTACGTCGTCGATGGGCCGGGCCGCCGACGCGACCAGGTCGGCGAACCTGCTCCGCACCGCGACGTCCAGCGGTCGTGGCGCCTCCCACAGGCCGCCCTCGCTGAGCACGCCCTCCAGGAAGCGCTCGGCGTCGGTCGCCGGCAGCGGCACCGGCCCGGCCGAGCCGATGCCGGTGCCGACCCGGAGCCGGTCCGGGTGCAGCGCAAGGGCGAGCGAGCACACCGCGACCACCATGGCGTTACGGGGGCCCACCTTCGCGAACTGCTGCGGCCCGCGGGCGCGCGGCACGTGTACGGCGCTGATCAGCTCGCCCGGTGCCAGGGCGTTGCGCTTGGGGCCGACGAAGAAGTCCGTCACCGCGATCCGCCTGGTCCCGGTCGTGGAGACGACCTCGATCTCGGCACCGGCGGCCAGCAGCGGCGGATGGGCGTCACCGGCGGGGGAGGCGGTGCCCAGGTTGCCGCCGAGCGTGCCGCGGTGGCGGATCTGCGGCGAGCCGATCGAGCGGGCGGCGAGGGCGAGCGCGGGGAGGTCGTCCCGCAGCACGGTCATGAGCCGGTCATACGTGACGGTGGGGCCGAGCCGCAGCCAACCGTCCTGTGTGGATATGTCAGCCAGGTCGGGAACCCGGCCGAGGTCGATGAGCGCGGGCGGGCTGCGCCGGTGGAGGTTGAGGTCCACCATGACGTCGGTGCCGCCGGCTACCGGGAGCCCGTCAGTGAGCGCGGCCCTGGCCGCAAGCGCCTCGGTCAACGTCGTCGGCTGCACGAAGTCCACCGGCACTCCTCTCGGTAGGGTCCCCAGCTACCTACCGTCGCAGCCGGATACCGCGGCAGCCAGGGCCCAAGGTCCCCGCCGGACGGGCGCGACGGCCCACCGGCCCCACCTACGTCGCTGTCCCGATGGGCGCCGCCCGACGGCGGCCGGTGCGGCGAGCCCACCGGTGCGGCACTGGGTAACGTGGGAGCCTCAACCGCTGCTGCCGGGGAGGCAGGGCCGTCCCCGAAGGACCACCCGTGTCGACATCCGCCGCCCCGCCTCCGGGCCGGGTCGCCATCGCCGGCAGGCTCCGCGCCGCTGGCTGCGTGTTCGCCGAGGACGAGGCGCAGCTGCTGGTCGACTCCGCGGACACCCTGGCCGCCCTGCTGGCCATGGTGGAGCAGCGGGTGGCCGGGCTGCCGTTGGAGCACGTCGTTGGCTGGGTCGACTTCTGCGGGCTGCGTATCCTGGTCGACCCCGGGGTGTTCGTGCCGCGCCGCCGGAGCGAGCTGCTGGTGCTCCGGGCCGCCGCGGTGGCCGTACCGGGGGCGACCGTGGTGGACCTGGCCTGCGGCTCGGGTGCGGTGGGCGCGGCGGTGGTGGCCCGCGTCGGCGGCGTCGCGCTGCACGCGGCGGACATCGAGCCGGCTGCGGTGCGCTGCGCCCGGCGCAACCTCGCCGCCGCCGGGGGCCAAGTGTACGCCGGCGACCTGTACGGCCCGCTCCCGCTCCGGCTGCGCGGCCACGTCGACGTGCTGGTGGCCAACGCGCCTTACGTGCCTAGCGCAGCCATCGGCCTGCTGCCGCCGGAGGCCCGGGTCCACGAACCGCTGGTGGCGCTGGACGGTGGGGTCGACGGTCTCGACGTCATACGTCGGGTGGCCGCCGGAGCCCCCGGGTGGCTCGCCCCCGGTGGGCACCTGCTGGTGGAGACCGGAGCGGACCAGGCCGAAGCCGCGGCCAGCCTGTTCGCCGCGGCCGGGCTCACCCCTTCGGTCGCCACTGACGAGGGGCTGGCCGCCACCGTGGTCATCGGCCGCCGGTGACGACGCCGCAGGTGACGAGGCCGCAGGTGAAGAGACAACGGTGACGAGGAGGACGGTGGCGGGTCGCGGCTGTCCGGGGTGCTGCTGTCCGGGTCCCAGCTGGGCGGTTCATGCGGTGACGGCCGCGCGGAGCGCGATGCCGATGTCCGTGGCGTGGTAGGGGCGCTCGGAGGGCTCGATCGCGGACACGAAACCGGCGTACGTGGCGGCCATGCTGAGAGCCGCCACCGGCGCGAGCAGGTCCAGCGCCCGCTCAGGCTGGCACCCGGGTGCGCTGTCCCGCCACCGGCGGGCCCAGTGCCGGAGCAGCTGCGCGGCCACGGGCGGCGGCTGCTGCTCGACGATGCGGAGGGCGTCGAACCCGGGATGCCCCACGAACGAGTCGCCCCAGTCGATCAGCGTCCGGTCGCTCCCGTCGCCGCGGGCGTTACCGGCGTGGAAGTCGCCGTGCCCGAGCGTGTCCGGCAGGCCGCACTCGTCGACCGCGGCGAGCCGCGCGTCCAGACCGTCCACCAGCGCCCGCAGCGCCGCGGCCAGCTCCGGGCCGAGGCCCGGGCCGTGCCGGGCCACGGTGTCCCGCACCTTGCCCATCAGCGCCGGCCATCGCCGGTCGGGCACGCCGGCGGCGAGCAGCAGCCGTACCTGCCCCACTGCCTGGCGCTGGATCAGGTGCAGGTCGTCGACGAGAGCGGCGAGCTCGGCCGGCGGCGCGAGGTAGCGGTCCTCGCCCGCGGCGTGCGCCAGCAGCGTCCGCCCGGTGCCCTCGTCGGCGGCGAGGACTGGGGGCACGCGTCCGGGCGCAACGGTGCCGAGCCAGCGCAGCACAGCCGGCTCGTGCGCGAAGAACGGCGGCACCTGCTTGAGCCAGGCGGTGCCGGACGGGCCGTCCAGCCGCCAGATCGCCGACAGGTTCCAGGTGCGCTGCTGGGTGGCGGAGGAAGGTTGCCAGCCCAGCCGCGCGAGCTGCCCGGCAGCCCACGCCAGGCTCGCGGCAGGACCACCCGGCCGGGCCCACAGGGCCCGCAACGGGTGCTCCCCCAGCGGATGCGTACCCGGCCCCAGCCTTGCGGCATCGAACGGCACCGCCTGTGCCGGCGGGCCGGTCCCGCACTCGGCAAGGTAGGTCACCGCCCCACCGTGCGGAGCCGGCAGCTGCGCGCCCAGCAGGCGCAGCACGGTGACCTCGATGCCGTACCGGTCACGCGCGCCGGCGACCACGCCGACCACGTCCTGCCACCACGGCTCCGCCACCTCATACGGCGGCAGCACGCCCAGCGGCGTGCCGGCACCGTCGACCAGCACCAGCGTGACGATCCGGGGCACAGCCGCACGGTAGCCGCGCCCTGCGCCGCGACCAACGGGTTTCCCCGGGGCGGAGCGGTCTCCCGGGGCGGAGTGGTCACCCGGCGGTCAGGAATGGAGTGGGGCCAGGAATGGAGCTGGTGGGCGGAGCCTGCCGGTCCCCGGCAGGCTCCGCCACGGTTGGTGGGTCGTGCCCGCCGCAGGGCCGCGCCGGCGGCGGGATGGACCGCGCCGCTAGCCGCCGGCCATCGCCCCGACCACGAGGAACGGCTCCTCACCGGTCACCACCCGCTCGGGCAGGGGCGCGTCCGGCGACTCGTTGGACAGGTCCTCCTCGCACGCGTAGAACCGGACGAACGCCCGGCGCCGCCCGGTCTGGCGGTCGCGGATGGTGCCGCGCAGCATCGGGTACCGGGCCTCCAGTGCGTCCAGCACCGCGCGCTGCGTGACCTGCCCGGCCACCTCCAGCTGCACCTCGCTGCCGACCCTGGCCAGGTTCTTCAGGTGGGCCGGCAGCACCACCCGGATCACGGGAGTACCTGGGCTTCCACCGAGAGCACGGGCGGCAGGTCACGGACGACCGGAGCCCAGGTGTCGCCACCGTCGGCCGAGCCGTAGACCTGGCCACCGGTCGTGCCGAAGTAGATGCCGCACGGGTCGAGCGCGTCCACCGCCATCGCGTCGCGCAGCACGTTGACGTAGCAGTTGGCCTGCGGCAGGCCGCTGGTCAGCGGCTCCCAGTCGTTACCGCCGGTGCGGCTGCGGTAGACCCGCAGCTTGCCCTCTGGCGGGTAGTGCTCGGAGTCGCTCTTGATCGGGACGACGTAGATGGTCTCCGGCTCGTGCGCGTGCACCGCGATCGGGAACCCGAAGTCGGTCGGCAGGTCGCCGCTGACCTCGTGCCACGACCCGCCCGCGTCGTCGCTGCGCATGACGTCCCAGTGCTTCTGCATGAACAGCACGTCCGGCCGGGACGGGTGCATCGCGATGCGGTGCACGCAGTGACCGACCTCGGAGTCCTGGTCAGGGATCTCCCCTGAGCGCAGGCCCCGGTTGATCGGCTGCCACGTCTTACCGGCGTCGTCGGAACGGAACGCCCCGGCCGCCGAGATCGCGATGTACATGCGCTCCCGGTTGGTCGGGTGCTGGATGATCGTGTGCAGGCACAGGCCGCCGGCGCCCGGCTGCCAGCGCGGCCCCGAGTCGTGGGTACGCAGCCCGGGCAGCTCCTGCCAGCTGCGCCCGCCGTCCGTCGAGCGGAACATCGCGGCGTCCTCGGCCCCGGCGTACACGGTGTCGGGGTCGTGGAGCGACGGCTCGAGATGCCAGATCCGCTTGAACTCCCACGGGCGTGGGGTCCCGTCGTACCACAGGTGGTCGCCGGTCTTGCCCTCGTAGGCGAAGTCGCTGCCGACCTGCTCCCAGGTCTTGCCGCCGTCGTCCGAGCGCTGGATCAGCTGCCCGAACCAGCCGGACGACTGGGACGCGTACAGCCGGTCGGGGTTGGTCGGTGCCCCGTTGACGTGGTAGATCTCCCAGCCGCCGAAGTGCGGGCCGCTGACCTCCCAGTCCCGGCGCGCGCCGTCCGCGGTCAGCACGAACGCGCCCTTGCGCGTGCCAACTAGTAGCCGTACTCCGCTCATGCCCTAACTCCTCTCCCGGGCCCCCCGGCCCGCCGGGCTCGCACGAGTCCGTCCGTATCGGCTCTGAGTATCGTCGACCCCCCTGACAAGTTCTGCGCCGCGCCCCCCACCAGGCCCGGAGTAGACCTCGACGGGACGCGCGGCCCGCGGCTGGACGGGGCCCCTGCCGGACCGGCGGACCTGTTCGTATCCTTTCTGCGAACCACCTGTCCGGACACGTACGAAGGAGTCCCGTGAGCAACCGGAGCGAGACGCTGGAGTTCCAGGCCGAGGCCCGGCAGCTGCTTCAGCTGATGGTCCATTCGATCTACTCCAACAAAGACATCTTCCTGCGTGAGCTCATCTCCAACGCCTCCGACGCCCTCGACCGCCTCCGCCTGGAGTCGCTGGTCGACAAGGACCTGGAGGTCGACACGTCGGACCTGCACATAGACATCGAGGTCGACAAGGCGCAGCGCACCCTGACCGTGTGCGACAACGGGATCGGCATGTCCCGGGACGACGTCATCCAGCTCATCGGGACCATCGCCAAGTCGGGAACGGCCGAGCTGCTACAGAGGCTGAAGGAGTCGAAGGACGCGGCGGCCTCGGCGGACCTGATCGGTCAGTTCGGCGTCGGCTTCTACTCCACCTTCATGGTCGCCGACAAGGTCGTGCTGGTGACCCGCCGGGCGGGCCAGGGCGAAGGCACCCGGTGGGAGTCGACCGGCGAGGGCACCTACTCCATCGAGCCGGTGGACGACGCCCCGCAGGGCACCGCGGTCACCCTGCACCTGAAGCCCGAGGACGCCGAGGACCACCTGTACGACTACACCGCCGAGTCGACGATCCGGCAGATAGTCAAGCGGTACTCCGACTTCATCGCCTGGCCCATCCGGATGAGCGTGCCCCGCACGGGCGAGGGCGGCGAGACCACGTCCGAGGTCCAGACGCTCAACTCGATGAAGGCGCTGTGGGCGCGCTCCCGCGACGAGGTCGGCCAGGACGAGTACAACGAGTTCTACAAGCACGTCAGCCACGACTGGACCGACCCGCTCGAGACCATCCACATGAAGGGCGAAGGGCATTTCGAGTACGAGGCCCTGCTCTTCATCCCGTCCCATGCGCCGTACGACCTTTTCATGCAGGAGAGCAAGCGCGGGGTCCAGCTCTATGTGAAGCGCGTGTTCATCATGGAGGACTGCGACGCGCTCATGCCGCGGTACCTGCGCTTTGTCAAGGGCGTCGTGGACGCGCACGACCTGTCGCTGAACATCTCCCGCGAGATCCTCCAGCAGGACCGCCAGATCCAGCAGGTACGCCGCCGGCTGGTCAAGAAGGTGCTCTCGGCGGTCAAGGCGATGATGGCCGAGCGGCCGGAGCAGTACCGGACGCTCTGGAACGAGCTCGGCCGGGTCGTCAAGGAAGGGCTGATCGAGGACATCGAGAACCGGGACGCGATCCTCGACATCGTCTCCGTGGGCTCGACCCACGACCCGGACCAGCCGACCACCTTCCGGCAGTACGTGGAACGCATGAAGGAAGGCCAGAAGGACATCTACTACATGACCGGCGAGTCGCGGTCGATGATCGAGAACTCGCCGCATATGGAGGCTTTCCGGGCCAAGGGCTACGAGGTGCTGGTCCTCACCGACCCGGTCGACGAGGTCTGGGTCGAGCAGGTCCCGCACTTCGACGGCAGGCAGCTCCAGTCGATCGCCAAGGGACAGGTCAGCTTCGACGCCACAGAGGAGGAGAAGAGCGCCGAGCCCGAACGCGAGCAGCAGCAGCAGGACTTCGCCGCGCTGCTGTCCTGGATGACGGCGAGGCTCAAGGAGGAGGTCAAGGAGGTCCGGCTCTCGTCGCGCCTGACCACCTCGCCGGCCTGCATCGTGGGCGACACGCTGGACATGACGCCCGCGCTGGAGCGCATGTACCGCGCCATGGGCCAGGGCATGCCGCCCATCAAGCGCATTCTCGAGCTCAACCCCACGCATCCCCTCGTCACGGGCCTCCGGGACGCCCACGGGCAGGGCGGCGATGAGGAGGCGCTGGGGGAGACGGCAGAGCTGCTCCACGGCATGGCCGTGCTCGCCGAGGGTGGGCAGCTGCGCGACCCGTCCCGCTTCACCCGCCTGCTCGCCGGCCGGTTGGCGCGCGCGTTGTGACGGCGGTCGCCGATGCGGATGGCGCTGCTGATGTGGATGGGCGCTGCTGATGTGGATGGGCAGGGGTCGGGTCCGGTGACCGGGCGGGTTACCGGGGCCGTGCACCCGACCCTGCCCCCTTCCTTCCGGTGTCCTGCTCCGCGCGGCCCGGCGATGCCATCTGGTGGGCGTCGGCGAGCGGCCTGAGTTCCAGGCTGGACGCGTCTATCCGGACCGGCACCTGGGTCCGTGCCCCGCTCGCTGCCTGATCGGCCAGCGTCCGGTTGGACTGGGGCTGCGCCAGGAAGCGCAGCAGCCCCTGCGTGCCGACGCCATGCACGCCGGCGCACGCGACAAGGCTCTTCCCAGGGCTGAGAGCCGGTCGTACGACGGTGAGCACGCCGACGTCCTCGACGAGCAGCCCGTGCCGGTCATGTCGTGGATGGACACGCACGCCGGTGCTTCTGCGGCGCAGGTGGACCGAGCCCCCGCCGTACTCGACCACCCAGTCGACCGCGGGGTCCCGGTTGAGCAGCCGCCGGGCGACGGGGTTGCTCACCGGCCCACCGACCAGCAGGAGATGCTCCATCGCGGCGATCGGCTCGTTGTCCTGGGTGGCGGGGCGCTCCCGGAGCGGCGAGCGGGGAAACCAGTGATCCGCGAAGGCTTCCCGGAGCGTGTCCCGCCCGGCACTCTCGTGGTGCCGGGAGTACCGTTCGACCGACCTCGGCTGGCCGAGATACGCGTCGTAGAGAAGGAACAGCGGCTCGTGCCGGATCAGCGGTAGCCAGAAGCTGTGGAACGCCGAGTCGTTCAACGCGGTGAGCTCTGCCAGCACGTCACCCGCGCCCACCTGGAGCGCGATCTCGAACGCCTCAGCCCGGTCCAGCCCGGCGATGTGGCCGAGCTGCGCCTCGAACGCGCCGCGGTGGCCCCGGTTGATCCGCCAGAGCTGGGACCGGTGCTCGGCCAGCGCGGCGCTCTTCACCTCGCCAACCCGGCCTGCCAGGGAGACGAACAGGCGGGGCGAGATGTGGGACGGCTCTGCCGACGTATGGATCGGGTAGAACAGCATTGTTCCGCGCCGGAACGCGGCACGCAGCAGCGCGTTCGCCTGTCCATGGTCGTTGTGGCTGTCCGCGGCGGTGTGGGTCACCACGACATCCGCGGTGATGCGCGCCGCGGCGGCCAACCGCCGGACCAGGGCTACCGACTCACGGTCGGCACGAAGGTGACCATCGGTGAAGCCGGCGAAGATCACCTGGCTGCCCGGCACGCCAAGCCGCCCGGCGGACCGCACCGCCTCTGCCCGGCGGGTGTCCGCGCATCCCGGCTCGTCGGTCAGGATGAGGAACCAGACCACGTGTCCACGTTGGACCATGCGCTGGACGAGCCCGCCAGCGCCAAGCTCGACGTCGTCGGGGTGCGCTCCGGAAAATAAAGCGCATAACGGGCGGGTCTCTCCCCAGGGTGGCGGGCTGCCTACGTGCTGAGCTGGCTCCACGACCGGCCTCCCGTTGGCGGCACGTCCCTGCCTCTCCGGCTGGTTGTCCGGCGTACCCGTTCGGACGAGCGCCACAGCTTGCGGCTCGCCACCGTAACTAGGTAAAGCCAGCACAACCGCTGTAGATCGGGCGCGTACTTGCGCGGTTTTCGCCCGAATGGGTGACAGGTTAAAGCTGAGCGGTCACGCTCAGTTGTTCCTGGAGTCCGGCGGGCGGCGCGGTTATCCGTTCGCGGCCGGTGGGATGCCTGGTACGCAGGTCGGGTGGTCGACCGCTTCTTCGCCGATGCTGGCCTCGCGGCCCTGTATGACCTGTTCTGCCCGTGGGAGCAGCGTGACGACCTCGCGTTCTACCTGCCGCTGGTGATGTCCGCGCCGGCAGTGCCCGACGTGGGCTGCGGTACGGGCATGCTTCTGCACCAGGCTCGCCGGGCCGGTCACGCCGGGCGGCTGTGCGGGCTCGACCCGGGCGTCGGGATGCTGGAGCAGGCACGGAGGCGGTCGGACATCGAGTGGATCCTCGGTGACCTCACGTCCACCGGATGGGACCGCGAGTTCGACCTTGTCGTGATGACCGGCCACGCGTTCCAGGTACTCGTCACCGACGACGAGGTACGCGGGGCGCTGGCCGCGGTCCGGTCGGCGCTCACCGCGGGTGGCCGGTTCGCGTTCGAGACCCGTAACCCGCCGGCTCGGGCATGGCAGCGGTGGACCCCGGAGAACGCTGTCGAGGCCAGCGACGGTCGCGGGGGCGTGGTCCGGATGGAGCCCCAGGTGCAGGCGCCGCCAGCGGGTGACCTGGTCTCGTTCACCACGACCTTCACCGGCCCCGGCCTGGGCGGGCCGCAGGTGAGCCGGAGCACGCTGCGGTTCCTCGACGCGGCGACGCTGTCGATGCTCCTGTCCGGTGCCGGCCTCGCGGTGCAGGAGCAGTACGGCGACTGGGACCGGCAGCCGCTGGCCGACACCAGCCCAGAGATCATCACCATCGCTGCGCGCTAGGCCAGCGCGCGTACGACGGCGCGGGCGCCCTTGTCGGGGACCATCGTGACGTGGCGCATCCGGGGCCGCTCCGGGCGCGGGTAGGGCGCGGTCACATCGAGCCGGCGTAGCACGGTACGCAGCACGGTCTTCATCTCGTAGCTGGCGAACGTCCCGCCGGGGCAGCCGCGGTGCCCGCCGCCGAACGGCAGCCAGGTGTACGGGTCGGGCTTGGTGTCCAGGAACCGTTCCGGACGGAACGTCTCGCTGTCCGGGAACCACCGGGACGAGCCCTGGACCAGCCCGATGGCGGTCAGCACGTTCACGCCCGCCGGAAGGCGGAACTCGCCGAGCTCGACCGGCCGGGCCAGCTTCCGGCCAGCGAGTGAGATGACCGGGCGCACTCGCAGCGTCTCGCGGACCACGGCGTCCACGTAGGCTTCGTCGTCCTCGTCGCCGCGCACCAGCGCGACCAGCCGGGCCATCACCTCGGGGTGGCGCATCAGCCGCTCGAACGTCCAGGACAGCGCGGTCGTGGTGGTCTCGTGGCCACCGATGAGGAAGGTGATCAGGACATTGCGCAGCTCGTCGTCGGTGAGCCGGTCGTCGCCTCCCGCACCCACCAGCATCGACAGCACGTCGGCGCGTTCGGACACGTCGGGGGCCTTGCGACGGTCGGCGATCAGCTCGTGGAGGAGCTCGTCGGTGCGTTCCTGGATGCGCCGGTACCGCCGCCACGGCCACACCTGGAACAGCGCGGGAAACTGCAACGGCAGCAGGTCGAAGGCGGCGACCTCCGGCAGCAGCCGGCGGAGCTCGGTGAGGCGGTCGCCCTCGCTCTCCCCGATGACCGCCCGCAGGATCACCTCAAGTGCGATGCTCTGCATGTGCGGGTAGAGCGCGAACGGCTTACCCAACGGCCATCGCGCGATCTCCTGCTCGACGATGGCGGCGACGGTGTCCTGGTAGCGCCGCACCGCGTGCCCTCGGAACGGTGGCGAGACCAGACGCCGCTGCCTGCGGTGCTCCTCGCCGTCGATGACCAGCAACGACCCCGACCCGAGCACCGTGCCGATGCCGAGCGCCGCGTTGTGCTCACCGCCGTGGTAGACGTCCGGGTCGCCGGTGAACACCTGCCGGACCAGGTCAGGGTGGGCCACGCACACCAGCCGCTCCCCACCCACCACGTGCACCGTGAAGCAGTCGCCGTACCGCTGCTGGCAGCGTTGCAGGTACCGCGCAGCGTTACGGGCCATCTGGAGCGTCTGCAGGACCGGCGGCAGCCTCGGGCCGGGCGGCATGCGGGAGCCGTCATCGGTGTCGCGGGCCCGGTCCGGGAGGGACGGGGTGCTGGGTGCCGGTGGGCGCGTTGCCACAGCGTTCTACCTCCATGGGAGATCTGTCGGACAGCGGCGGGCATCGGGTGCGTTCGTCAGGGCTCTCCCGGCCGCACCTCCCGTCCGGTCGCGGACTGCCCGGTCGCGGGCTGTCCGGTCGCGGACCGCCCGGTCACGGCCAGCAGGAGTGCCTGCAGGTAGCGCGGGGTCTGCGCGGCAAGGTCGGGGTCGGGACTGGCGAGCTGGTGCAGCAGGTTGCCGTCGAAGGTGGCCAGCAGCCAGCGGGCGGCGCTCGCCGGCTGGTCCACGCCGAGCCGATCCAGCATCGGCTCGATGAGCGCGGCGAAGAAGCCGCGCCAGCGGGCCACCTCGGCGTGCAGCTCCGGCTGCCGGGCGGCGTAGAGCAGCAGCTCGTACCGGGCCAGCGTCTCCGGCCGGCGGCCGTTGAACAGCGCGAGCACGTCCTGGACGACCTGCTCCAGGCCGTTGTCGCCGGCGGCGAGCGCGGCCAGGTTGGCCGGGCGGCCGTGCTGCTCGGACAGTGCGCGCTGGACCAGCTCCTCGTCCCGGCGGGCCACGTGGTGCAGGGTCTCCACGAGCATCGCGTGCCGGGTGCCGAAGTAGTACGTCGCGGAGCCGTGGGTGGCTCCCGCCTCGCGCTCCACCACGCGGTGGGACAGGGCGTGCAGGCCGTCCCGGGCCAGGACCGCGACCGCCGCGTCGAGCAGGCGGTCCCGGGTGGGCCTCGTTGCCCTGGCCTTGGTCACGTCCTAGAGTTTATACACTCGGAGAAAATTATCCACGGCCGGATGCGAGGTACGGATGGCCAGTACGCAGCGCGGATCGGTCTCCACGGCAGTGCCTGGCCCGCAGCGGGCCGCGCCACCGCGACCGGTGCCGCCCGCGCGCGCCCTGTTGGTGCTGCTGGCGACCTGCGGCGCACAGCTGATGATCATCCTCGACGACACCGTGGTGAACGTGGCGCTGCCCTCGATCGGAGCGTCGCTCGGCTTCGGTGGGGCGTCGCTGGCCTGGGTGGTGGACGCGTACATGCTGCTGTTCGGCGGGTTCCTGCTGGTCGGCGGGCGCGGGGCGGACCTGTTGGGGCGGCGTGCGGTCTTCCTCTGCGGCCTTGCGGTGTTCACTCTCGCCTCGCTCGTGGCCGGCCTGGCGCAGTCGTCCGAGGTGCTCATCGTGGCCCGCGGCGCCCAGGGCTTCGGCGGCGCGCTGCTCGGGCCGGCCGCGCTGAGCATCCTCATCGTCACGTTCACCGAGCCGGACCAGCGCCGCCGCGCGCTGGGCCTATGGGGCGCGCTGACGGGCGTGTCAGGGGTGCTCGGCGTGATCCTCGGCGGCGTGGTGACCGACTCCGTCGGCTGGCGCTGGGTGTTCTTCATCAACGTGCCGATCGGCCTGGTCATCGCCGTACTCCTGCTCGCCGGCGCGCCGCGGGGGCAGGAGGCCGCGGGCGGCACCCGCGGCCGTGGCCTCGGCGGCCTTGACGCGGCGCTGGTGACGGGAGGGCTGGTCCTGCTCGTGTACAGCGTGATCGGCACCTCGCACCGGCCGTGGGGCTCGTGGCAGACGCTGGGCGGGCTCGCCGGCGCGGCGGTGCTGCTGGCTGCGTTCATGCTCAGCGAACGGCGTGCCGCGGCGCCGCTCATCCCGCGCGGCGTCCTCTCCCGGCGCCCGATCGCGTTGGCCAACGTGGCGATGATCCTCGCCGCGTCCGGGCTCTACGCGCTCTTCTTCTTCCTGACCCAGCACATGCAGCTCGTGCACGGCTGGTCCCCGCTGCGCGCCGGGGTGTCCTGGATCCCGTTCGGGCTCGTCTTCGCCGTCTGCTCCAGCCTGTCCATCCAGCTGATGCCGCGGCTGGGCGGCCGGGTCCTGTCGGTCGGGGGGCTCGCGCTGGCGTCCGCCGGCCAGCTGCTGCTGGTCCGCACCACTGTGGACGGTTCGTACGCCGGCGAGATGCTGCCGGCGCTGCTGCTGTCCGGCGCGGGCTTCGGGTTCGCGTTCGTGCCGGTGGTGGTCGCCGGGGTCAGCGGCGTGGCCGACGCCGCGTCCGGGATCGTCTCCGGCGTCCTGGCAACGGCCCAGCAGGTGGGCGGCGCGATCGGGGTGGCCGCGCTGGCCACCCTCGCCACCGACCGGTTCACCCACCACCTCGGCAGCGGGTCCAGCCCACCGGCGGCGATGGTCCTGGGCTACCACAGCGCGTTCGTCGTGTCCGGCCTGCTCATCGGTTGTGCCGCGGTGGCCGCCCTGGCCCTGCCGTCGCTGAAGACCAAGGTGGACATCGCGGCCATCCAAGGAGCGTGAGCCATGGCGCGTAGCACCGGCGAGACCGGGACGGGCAAGGCCCGTCCAAGCACGCCACAGGCGATGTTCGACCGGGTCGCACCGTACTATGACCGGTTCAACACGCTGCTCAGCATGGGGTTCGACCGCCGCTGGCGGCGGCGGGCGGCGCGCGCCCTGCGGCTGCCGCCGGGCGCGCGGGTGCTGGACGTGGCCACCGGTACGGGCGCGCTGGCGCGCACGATCGCGCGGGAGGCACCGGCCGGGTTCGAGGTGGTCGGCTGCGACCTCAACGCCCGCATGCTCGCGGCGGGCCAGGCCCGTCTCGACGGTGGGCACCCGGTCCGGCTGGTGCTCGCCGCGGCCGAGCGGCTGCCGTTCGCTGACGACGGGTTCGACGCGGCCACGATCGGGTTCGCGGTGGACGACTTCGCCGACCAGCTGGCCGCAGTGCGCGAGCTGCACCGCGTGGTCCGGCCCGGCGGACAGCTGGTGCTGCTGGAGCTGTCACTGCCCGACCAGCCGCTGCTGCGCGCGGCCTACCGCGCCGGGCTGGCCGTCTTCGGGCTGGTCGGCCGGCTGCCCGGCCGGGCCGGATATGGACACCTGCGCGAGGAGATCACCCGCTACCGCGGCGTGTCGGCGGTCGCCGACCTGCTGGCGAGGTCCGGGTTCACCGGCCACGAGGTGGTCAGGCTGACCGGTGGCGTGGCCACGCTGCACCGCGCGGTGAACCGGCCGGGCTGAGCGCGCAGCCGTCGCCGCCGGGGGCACCGCGCCCGGCGGTCCCGCCGGGCCGCTGGCGCAGCCGTCAGCCGGCGCGTCGGTCCGCCGTACGCTTCGCCAGCATCGCGACCGGGGTCAGCAGCGCCCGTACGAACGCCGCCTGGCGCGGCGTCACCTCCTTGGGGTACCTGACCGGCACCGGCGTGGCGGCCAGGCGGCGGGCGGCGCGCACCCCGTCGGCGGCGAGCAGGCCGGTGGTCACCGCGTTCTCCATGCCCCCGATGTCGATGGGCGAGCGGACATGGTCGCCGGCCATCCACAGGTTGTCCAGCGCGGTGGCCGGATCCGGGCGGCGGTCCCAGGAACCGGTGTCGTTGCTGTAGAACGGAGCGTCGACGTTCGGTTGGAACACCACATGGGTGACGCCGGACCGGTCGACGGTCGGGATGAAGCGCTTGACCTCGGCGACCACGGTGCGCGCGACGTGCTCGGGCTCGCGGTCGACAAGCTCCTCCGGCACCAGGCAGAAGTTGAGCACGCTGCCTTTCAGGTCGTCGTAGTTGCGGGCGATGTCGACGAAGGTCAGCTCGTAGCGGGAGCCGACCAGCCGGATGTGGTCCCGGGGCAGGTGCGGGACCGGCTCGTCGAAGTAGAGGTGCAGCGACGCGAGCGCCTCCGAGCGCAGGGCCTGGAAGGCGCCCGGCGGCAGGCCCGCCCGCTCCAGCAGCTCGGCGCTGCCGGCCAGCCCGGTGACGGCGTGGTGCGGGATCGCCAGCACGACGTCGTGACCGTGACCCTGCGGGCCGGCCGGCCCCACCGGCTGGCGCACCGCGCCCTCGGCGGTGCGCAGGTGCAGCGCGGTGACCCGGTCACCGGCCAGCTCGACGCGGTCCAGCTGGACGCCAGTGCGGACCCGTACCCCGAGCTCTTCCAGCCGGCGCCGGAACGGCGCGATGAACGCGTGCTCGAGCGGGGCGCACGGCATCCGGTACAGCGGGCTCATGTGGCGGGTGAAGAACGACATCGCGCGGCGCATGGACCGGGCCGAGTGCTCGTCGAGGGTGATGACAGAGGTCTTGACCAGGCGCTCCATCTCGCCTGTCGCGGCCGGCGTCATATACCAGCGGCTGCGCAGGAAGTCACCGATCGACTCGTCCGAGCCGGCCGCCTCGTAGCGCTGCGAGGCCAGGTCGAGCAGCGTGTAGTAGTACAGGATCTGGTCCGCGCCGGAGAGGTTTCCCGACCGCAGGTCGGACAGGCGAAGCTCGCGCGACAGGCCGGACCAGCGCCGGTGGAAGCTGGGGTAGTCGCCGGGCTGGAGCTGGTAGTAGCGGTGGCTGTCCCGGAAGTTGCCGGTGATGCCCAGGTCGGCGTGGAGCTGGAAGGTGTTGACATACCACGGGAAGAAGACGTGGTACCCGTGGTCCTCCCAGCGACCGTCGATGAGCGTCGAACCGGCCTCACCGCCGAGCCCGGCCCGCGCCTCGAGCAGCTCCACCGCGCAGCCCAGCTGGCGTAGGTGCAGCGCGGCGGTCATGCCCGCCAGCCCACCGCCGACGACGGTCACCGCATGCTGGTCAGTCGACACCGCGATAGCCCTCCGCCGCACTGCCGGGCCCCCTGCTGCCGGCCATCTCACCGCCCTGTCTCTCGCTGCCCTTTCCTTCACCGCCCTGCCGCTCGCTGCCCTTTCCTTCACCGCCGGAGGCCGGCGCGGCGAGCGGAGTGTCGCCGCTGCTGGCCGGGGCGGCCGGGCCGGCTGCGCTGGCGACCGGTGCGCCGGCCCGCTCCGCGCGGCCCACGAGGAAGACCGCGACCACGTAGGCCACGTCCAGCACGGCGCAGACCACGTAGAGGAAAGGCAGGAGTACGGAGTCACCGTGCTCGAGCGGATACACCGTGAACGCGATCGACACGAACACCGTGCCGAACAGCTTGGTCACCGCGATGCTCATCGACTGCCCACGCAGCGACCCGCGGCTGGCGAGCATGGCGAGGAAGAGCGCCGACATCAACAGGCTCTGCCCGTACGCGGCGTAGTAGCCCTTCCAGTCGTCGAACTCGTAGGTGAGGGCGAGGACAGTGCCGAACGCCACCACCTGGGCCAGCCCGAACATCGCGTAGAAGACGCGGCGTGGCATGCGCGGGAACTCGCGTGGCCCGAACCGCAGCGCCTGCCACCAGATCACCGCGTCCAGGCCGAGCCAGGCGACGTTGATGACGCGCTGCGCCACCAGCTGCGACGGCAGGAAGGAGAAGATGAGCTCCCACGAGATGTTCGCGCACAGGGCGACGATCGGCATGCCGTACGTGCGGTCGCGCATGCCCTGCCGGATGATCAGCAGGTAGGTGGCGCTCCAGCAGAGCCCGGCTGAGACCATCAGCACGGTCGCCACGGCTCTCATCACGCCAGCACCACCCTCACGACGCCTGTGCCGTGTACGAGGCCGCGGTGCCGGGCGTGGCGCCGTTCCAGATGCGGTCGAGCTCGGGGATGACGGCGCGGGCGATGGTGACGAAATGGTCCGTCGCATCTGCGCAGGCCCACTCGCACTCCACATCGGACACGATGGAGAACGCCTGCTGGACGTGCTGCCCGGCGGCGCCGACCGCCTGGTCCAGCGCGCCCGAGTGCTCAACCAGGTCGCTGATGCGCCGCTCGGTCCACGGGTCGGCCTTGCGGTCGGCGAGCGTCCGCAGCAGCGGCGCGAGCTCGTCCGGTGCGGTGCGCATCCCGTAGATGACCGGCAGCGTGTAGACGCCGTTGCGCAGGTCCTTTCCGCGTTCCTTGCCGGTCGTGCTCGACGATGCCCGGATGTCGCGGATGTCGTCCCAGATCTGGAACGCCAGGCCCAGGTGGCGCGCGTACTCGCTGATCGCCCGCACCGCGGCCGGGGAGCCACCGGCGACGAGGGCGCCGAGGAACGCACTGGCCGCCAGCAGGCTGGCGGTCTTTCCGTTGATCGCGTTGAGGTAGTCGTCCTCGGTGCGCTCAGCCCGGAACAGGTCGGCCGTCTCGATGATCTGCCCGGCACACATGGTGCGTAGGGTATCCGCGATCGCCTCGGTGGCCCCGGTGCCCAGCCGCGACCCGAGCCGCATGCAGCAGGCCAGCAGGTAGTCGCCGGAGAGGATGGCGGTCGAGTTGCCGAAGCGGGAGTTGAGCGACTGCGCGCCGCGGCGGGTGGCCGCCTCGTCCATGACATCGTCGTGGTAGAGCGTCGCGACGTGCAGGAACTCGACCGCCGTGGCGGCCCGCACCACGTGGGGGCGTGTCGCGGCGGACAGCGGGCCCGCGGTCAGGTAGGCGGCGACCAGGGCGAGGCTGGGCCGGAACAGTCGCCCGGTGCGGTTCAGGAAGTGGTCGAGGCGGTTGCGCACCCGGTCGTCGATCTCGGTCGCCGCGCGTCGCATCTCGCCCCGTACCAGGCGCAGGTCGGATGCCAGCTCGGGGAAGGCCTCGTGAAGCTCGGATGGCACGATCGATCCTCCTCTTGCCGTCGGTGCGGTACGCGATGGCGGTACTGGACGGCTCTACCGGCGCGCGCCGGGTCACGCAGGTCGACCGCGGTGGATGGTCCTCCGCGGCTGTTGTCCTCAAAGGACATCGCCAAGCTGGTGCGTGAGCTTGCCGAACGCCGTCCGTGCGGGGCGGCGCGCGTCAGGTGCGCGGTGTCCGTCCCTGCTCGCTGAGACGATCGAGCGTCTTCTGCTTCCCGGAGAGCATCAACACGGTGAGCGTCAGGTCGCCGGGTAAGGCGCGGACCGGGTTGCGGAAGCCGGCGGGCCGGTTGCGCTCGATCCCGAAGTGCCCGCACCAGGCCAGTGCGAACAGCGCCAGGGCGCCGAGAGCGAAGAGCTCGGGACGCTGGCGGACCACTGCCATGGTGGCCAGGACAGCGCCGACCAGTGTCCCGGCGACGTGGAACCAGCGTGTGCCCGGCTTGGTGTGCGCCGCCATGTAACGGGGAAAATACTCCGCGAACCACGCGGGCCGACGAGGCCAGTCGTCCGTGTCCGGCGCTGCGCTCAACACCGCCCCCTTCGGTAGTTGTCGTTCCAGCAGTTCATCGCCTGATACAGAGCAGAGTCAAGTCCTGCCGCAGCGTCGATCGGGCATAGGGGTAGGGGTGATCAAAGATTAGGGGTGGCTCGCGGGGAGAAATAGGGGTGCCCCTGGCTCAACCGCCAACACGGTATGACCAAGGCCGGTGCCGGCCGCGTCGCGGGCGACCGTCCCTACGACGGGCTGGGGACGACGACAGGCGCCATGTGCCAGCGGTCGGTCGCCCACTCGATCACCTCCCGCATGCGCACCGTGCTCCCGTCGGCCGCCTGCGCGGTGATGCTGACTTGGTAGACGCGGGGGAAGTCGGTGACCATCGAGACGCGCACCGCGCCCAAGCCGCGCCCGCCGTAGCGCCGCAGCCGCTCCCGCACCTCGAACGAGTCGCTGGGCTTGTCAAGGAGCCGACCAAGCTCTACCGCCTGGTTCGCGTTGAGGGCGCTCACGTAGTCGTGGATGTACCGCTCGGCGGCGGGCTGTCCAGGGTCCCGCCCTTGGCCGGGTGGCAGGTCGTGGCGCACCCAGATCAGGACACCGCCGATGACGAGCGTGGCGAGAACGAGCGCGGCAAGCGCCGAGACGGAGACCGTCTTCGACGCCTGCCGTGGCTTGGCAGCGGTCCTGCTCATGTCCGGTGCGCCCACCAGGTGCCGGTCGGCGAGGTGGCCAGTATGCTGCTGAGACTTCGCCGGTACGTGTCGTTGGTGTGGTAGGTCAGGTACGGCTGGTCGCCGATGTACGAAACCGTCATCGAGTGGTCCTTCACGCCGTCGCTGCTGAAGTCGGCCTGGAGTACGTCGGCCAACCCCATGTACCAGACGTTACTGAGAATGTAGGTGCGGCGGCTGTACTGGGCGGCGAACTGGAACCAGTATCCTACATTGATCCAGCTCCAAGTCTGGTTGAGCGAGTTGTACCACCAGTTCCACGGGTCGCGGTACCAGCCGGTGTCATCTGTCCAGCCCCCTGCCCGCATGATCTGGCTGACGAAGTTGGTGCAGTCGCCGCCTTGGTTGCCGCTGTTGTTGAAGTTGCGGTAGCTGGTGTTGTAGTAGCGCCAGTACCGCTCGGCGTATGCCGCCATCGCCGAGTAGTTGTAGGAGACAGTGATCGGCTCGCCCTGCGGGCCGACATCGGTCCGCGTAACCTGCGCCGGCTTGGCCGTCATCGCCTGGCCCGACCGCTGTAGCGCGGTGCGCATCTCCTCGCGACCCGCCCCAGTCGGCTCGTTGACCGGTGGCGCGCCGTTCCCCAGCAGCTCGGCGGAGTCCAGCCGCCACGTCGGCCCGTACCGGTTGAACACGAACCGGCGGTCGGCCGCGAAGGCGGTGTACTCCGGTTCATGACCGCTGATCTTCGCGTACGACAGCCGGCTGAGCTCCTCGACATCGAGCGTGACCGTATTCCCCTGCGTCGTTACCCGCTGAACGGTGACCACCGACGAGCTGTCCGTGTACCGTTCTCCCCAGTCGCTGAGCGCGTCCCGGCGCTCGACCAGCTCAGCCAGTGCTGCGCGCTCGGCGGCCAGCACTGCCGCGGACTCATGGGCGACGTTGTTGGCGAGCGGCTCGTCCCCCCTGGCGGCGCCCGGCCCCCAGACGAGCGCGCTCGTGCGCCGCGTCATGAAGTCACCGGCCAACGTGGCGAGCCCGGCCACCGTGGCCTCGTCGACCTGCTGAGTCGCGGGTCTGGCCACAGCGGGAGCCGTTCCCCCTGCCACCACGAGCCCCAGCCCGAGAGCCGCCCCAGTGAGCGCATGTATCGACAGAAGACGCATACCTACCCCCCGGTAGTGCGCTGAAACATTTGTCCACGAAGTTAGTGCAGTCTCACGATCAATTCAACATTATCTAATTACTGTCGTTGACTTGTCATTCGAACGATGGAATGGACCGACCACATTGGGCGATCGTGCCAAAAAAGTGCCAAGGCTCCTGTGGGTCGGGCGCGGCGGCACTACGCAGTGAGCGCGGACGCGGCGCGAGTTGCCCAGGACCTACCCAAGAGCCGAAGCGCGGTATTTCGTGTGACCTCCGCCGAGGCCCAGTGTCGTTGACCAGGTTGCCAAGAAAAGTTGACCGTCCGGGACACCACCAATCCGCGTCGGACTCTCGGCATGTTAGCATAACATGCTATATATTGCCTTCCCGTCAGACTGGTCGTGCGACCTCACCGGCGCCGACCAAGCCAAGGACAGTGGCCCGCGTGCAGATCTGGGACCGGCGGTGGACGGTCCCGCCGGCAGGTTCCGGTGGAGCGGCGGGCTCTGCCTATTTGAGCCGGGAGGGCTGGACGGGGGCTGGTCACCGCACGAACGCCCGGTCAGTCCGCCCGTTCGGCGATGGCTCGCCGGTTCCCGGTCCCTCGATAATCGTCGGGTCGTCCCGCCGCACACGGGGGTCGGCAGGAGGGGCAACAATGGCGCGGCCGGACTGGGTAGCTGAAGATATCGACCTCAACACGCCGAGCGTGGCGCGTGCCTACGACTACCTGTTGGGCGGGGCGCACAACTTCGCCGCCGACCGGGAGTACGCCCGCGAGCTGCTCGCGATGCTGCCCGACTTCCGGGAGATAGCACTGGCCAACCGGGCGTTCCTGCACCGGGCAGTCCGGTTCATGGTCAAGGCCGGCATCCGCCAGTTCCTGGACATCGGGTCGGGGGTCCCGACCGTCGGCAACGTGCACGAGATCGCCCAGAAGCTGGACCCCAAGGCCCGGGTGGTGTATGTCGACATCGACCCCGTGGCAGTGATGCACAGCCGCCAGATCCTGGCCAACAACGACCTGGCCACGGTGGTCCAGGAGGACCTGCGCCGTCCGGAGGCGATCCTCGACCACCAGCAGACGCGGGCGCTGCTCGACCTCGACCAGCCGGTGGGGCTCATCCTCGTGGCCGTCCTGCCGGCTGTCCCGGACCAGGACGACCCGTACGGGCTCATGGCGCGGCTGCGGGATGCGCTGGCTCCCGGCAGCTACGTGGCGATCAGCCATGGCACCGCCGACAAGCGCGGTGACGAGATCCGGGCCGCGGTGTCGGCGACCAGGCGGACGACGACGCCGGTGACGGTGCGTACCCGGGATGAGGTCCTGCGCTTTTTCGCAGGCCTCGAGCTGGTCGAACCGGGTGTGGTGTGGTCGGCCCAGTGGCGCCCGGACTCTCCGGAGGACGTCGGCGACCGCCCGGAGCGCCTGATGATGTACGCCGGCGTGGGCCGCAAGCCCTGACCCACCCACCTGAGGGGGACAGCGCCCGGCTGGCCCGCCGTACCTGACCCGCCGTACAGCCGGACCGTTCGGTTGTGCCTTCTGCTAGATCCAGGACAGATAATCTTCGCAGCGTACGGGCGGTGTAAGGTGCGACGGGAGGGTGTGATGGGACGGCTGGGCGCGGTTACGGATGGTGTTGCCCGTCCGCGGCGGGTAGGTGTCTACCACTGCTCGGGGCGCGGGACGTGACCGGCGAGCCCGCCGTCGCCACGAGCTACCAGGGGCGCAACGGCGTCGGCGACTTCGCCCGGGTCTGGGGGAGGGCGCTGAACAGCGCCGACTACGTGCCGCTGCTCCCGGCCGAGCGGAGCAAGGTCGCCATCGCGCTGACGGCGCGGCTCGCCGCGGCCCTGTCCGCCGAGCCGTTCGACGCGGACCGGTTGGCCAGGGCCGGCCAGCGGGTCGGGGCCGACCTGGTCGGCTGCGGCTACGCCATGCCCGAGGTGCTCAGCCGCACGGTCACGCTCATGCACACCCGCCTGCCGATCGACCTCGGGCTTGACGGCATCGCCGCCACCCGGGTCAACGCCCTGGTCGAGGCGGTGACCGCAGGCTTTGTCGCCGCCGTACGCGACCGTACGCTGGACGCCCAGGACGCCGTGCGGCTGGCGGCGATGACCGCACAGTCCCGGGCCGAGCAGGCGCTACGGGCCAGCGAGGCCCGGTTCCGCAAGTTCGCCACCCATGACACCCTCACCGGCCTGCCCAACGCGACCCTGCTCACCGAGTGGCTCAGCGACCGGCTGATCTCCGCGGAGGACGGGTCCCGGCTGGCCGTGTGCTGCGTCGGCCTGGACCGGTTCGCCTCGGTCAACGCCAGCCTGGGGCATGACGTCGGCGACCGGTTGCTCCGGGCCGCCGCCGAGCGGTTGCAGTACCTGCCCGACCGGCCCGGTCACCTCGTCGCCCGTCTCGACGGCGACCAGTTCGCGGTCCTTGTCAAGGAGACCAGCTGCGCCGAGGACGCGATCAAGATCACCGACCTGGCGCTGGCCGTGCTGGCCGAGCCGTTCCACCTCGACGGCACCGAGCTGCCGATGACCGCCAGCGCCGGCATCGTCGAGGCGAACGCGACCGGCAGCACCCCGGCGGACCTGGTCCGCGCCGCCCAGATCGCGCTGCACTGGGCCAAGGCCGACGGCCGGGCCCGCTGGTGCCTGTTCGAGCCGGAACGCAGTGCCCAGGACGTGGCGCGCTACCGCCTGTCCGCAGCCATGCCGGCCGCCCTGCGCCAGGGCGAGTTCGTCCTGCACTACCAGCCGCTGGTCGCCCTGGCGAGCGGGCAGCTCGTCGGCGTGGAGGCGCTCGTACGGTGGCACCATCCCGAACGGGGGCTGCTCGACGCCGGGGAGTTCATCGGCCTGGCCGAGGACACCGGCCTGATCGTGCCGCTGGGCACCCAGCTGCTGACCGAGGCGTGCCGGCAGGCCGCGCAGTGGCAGGAGCTGGTCGCGGACCCGCCGTACGTCAGCGTCAACCTCGCCCCCGGCCAGCTCAGGCACCCCGGCGTGGTGGGCTGGGTCGCGGAGATCCTCGACCGCTCCGGCCTCGCCCCGCACCGCCTGCAGCTGGAGCTGACCGAGCGGGCGCTCATCGAGGTCGCCGGGGCCACCGCCCGGACCCTGGCCGCGCTGGCCGGCCTGGGGGTGAAGATCGCGCTGGACGACTTCGGGGTCGGCTACTCCAACCTGGCCTGCCTGCGCGCCCTGCCCATCCACCGGATCAAGCTGGACCGCAGCTTCATCAAGCCGCCGCGCCGGGCGCAGGCTCACCACCAGGATTTCCTGGCCGCCACGGTGTCGCTCGTGCGGACGCTCGGCCTCGACATCACCGCTGAAGGGATCGAGAACGCCGCCCAGGCCCGCCGCATGCGCAACGCCGGATGCGACACCGGCCAGGGTTGGTATCTTGGCCGGCCGGTGCCTGCCGGCGAGATCACCCGCGCCATCCACCGGTGACCCGGCCCCCGCTGGCGCTACGTCGGGATGCCGGCCGGGCCGGCGACCGCGACCGCGGTCTCGGCCCGGTGCGCCCGTAGGGCCCCCACCTGACATCGATGGCGGTCCCACGGCGACCGGTCGATGATAGGGGTATGGCCGAGCCTTCGATCGAGCACCGGGCGGAGCAGCCCTGCCTGGCGGTCCGCGGGACCGTCACCGCGCAGACCATCGGCGCGGTGGCCGACCGCCTGCCGGGGATCCTCAGCTGGCTGGCCGGCCGTGGGATCGAGCCGGCCGGCGCGCCGTTCCTGCGGTACGAGGTCATCGGCGCCCAAGGGGAGCTGAAGATGGCCGCCGGCGTGCCGGTCGCACAGGCGGTCGCCGGTGACGGCGACGTCGTCGCCGGCGCCCTGCCGGCGGGGCGGTACGCGCGCGTCACCCATCGCGGCCATCCCGAGGGGCTTCCCGCGGCAACCGCCGCGCTGCTCGGCTGGGCCGCGGACCAGGGGCTCCGTCCGGACGTGGCCCAGACCGGCCAGGGGGAACGCTGGGGCTGCCGGCTGGAGGCCTACCGCACCGACCCGCGGGAGCAGCCCGACCCGCACCGGTGGGAGACAGACCTCCTGATCCGGCTCGCCGACTGAACCTCGCAGCCGCGCCAACCGCGACCGTTTGTCGGAGGGGTCGAGTATCGTCCCGGCGGAGGCGGTGAGCATGGATCGGCTGCGGGCGCGCAAGGAGTGGCAGTTCTTCGCGGTCCTGCCGCGGGCCAACCGCTGGCTAGCGACGGCCTGGTGGGCGGTGCTGGTGGCGCGCAGCGTGCTGCCGGCGGCCCTCGCGATCGCCATCGGCGTGCTGGTCGGCGCCGTCGAGTCCGGGGCCGGCCTGGCCGGGCCGCTGGCTCTCACCGGCACGCTGTTCGTCGCGCTCCAGGTGCTCAACCCGATCCACACCGCGATCAGCGCCAACCTGGGTGACCAGACCGCCACCTGGCTCAACGACCGCCTGGCGCGGGCGTGCGTCGGGCCGCCGGGCATGGGCCACCTGGAGGACCAGCGGCTCACCGACGACCTGACCATGGCCCGCGACTTCGACCTGGGCATCCAGGGGCCGCCGCTGGCGCTGTCGATGGACTTCATCGCGGTCGGCCTGATCGAGCTCCTGGCCGGCCTCGCCTCGGCCGTGGTGCTCGCGGGCTTCCGGTGGTGGGCCCCGATCGTGCTGGCCGGCGCCTGGCTGAGCACGCACTGGCTGCTGCGCGAGAGCGCGGTCTGGCGCGACCGCAACACCGAGGAGGTGCGCAGCGCCCAGCGCGACTCGGAGTATGCGTACCGGCTCGCGGTGGATCCGCCCGCAGCGAAGGAGCTGCGGCTGTTCGGCCTGGCGGGGTGGACCATCGAGCGGTTCACCGCCCGCCGCGCCCGCCTGCACGAGCTGCAGTACCGCGCCACCAAGCTGCGGGAGCGGCCGGTGCTGGGCTGCCTGCTCATCGTCCTGGCCGGCAACGCCGTGGTGTTCTGGGCGCTGGCCACCGCCGCGGCGGGCGGGCTGGGCATCGGCCCGGCGGTGATCTTCGCCCAGGCCGCGATCGGCACCAGCATGATCGCCTTCGGTGGGCTCAACTGGTCGCTGGACGGGGCGTCCGCCCCGGTGGCGGCGGTGCTGCGGCTGGAGTCCGCGATGGCCTCGGCCGGCGCGCTGCCGCAGGCCCCCGATCCCCGGCCGGCCGACGGCATGCCAGCGGCGGAGATCCGGTTCCGGGGCGTCACCTTCGGCTACCCGTCCTCCGACCAGCCGGTGCTCGACCGCTTCGACCTGACCATCCCGGCCGGGTCGTCGCTCGCCATCGTCGGGCGCAACGGGTCCGGCAAGACCACCCTGGCCAAGCTGCTGTGCCGGCTCTACGACCCGCAGTCCGGAGCCATCGAGGTGGACGGGGTGGACCTGCGCCGGCTGGACCTGGCCGGCTGGCGGAGCCGCGTCACCGCGGTGTTCCAGGACTTCACCCGCTTCGAGCTGCCGTTGCGCGACAACGTCGCGCCGGCCGGTGCGCCCGACGAGGTGGTCCGCGAGGCCCTGGCCGCGGCGGGAGCGACGGACCTGGCCGACCTCGACACCGTGCTGGCCCGGGCGTACCACGGCGGCACCGACCTGTCCGGCGGCCAGTGGCAGCGGGTCGCGCTGGCCCGGGCCCTCGCCGCGGTGCAGCTCGGTGCCGGTGTGGTGCTGCTCGACGAGCCGACCGCGCAGCTCGATGTGCGCGGTGAGGCCGAGATCTTCGAACGGATCCTCGCCGCCACCCGGCAGTGCACCACGATCCTCATCTCGCACCGGTTCTCGACGGTCCGGCACGCCGACCGGATCTGCGTGGTCGAGCACGGCAAGGTGGTCGAGCTGGGCTCGCACCAGGAGCTGATGGCGCTTGACGGCCGCTACCGGGCCATGTTCGACCTGCAGGCGCGGCCGTTCAGCATGATCGAGGGCGAGGAGGAGGTGCAGTATGAGGTCCTCACCTGACCGGCCCGCCGGGTCTACTCCGGACGACCTGCCCCCGGCACTCTCCTCGATGTGGCGGCTGTGCCGGCTGGGCTACCGCCACGAGCCCGGCCTGCTGGTGGCCGCCTTCGTGCTGGCGCTGCTCGCCGCCTTGCCGGACGCGCTGATCGCGGTCTGGCTCAAGCTGCTCGGCGAGGGGGTGCTGCGCTCCGACCGCGGGCTGCTGCTCGCCGCCGCGCTGGGCCTGGCCGGCTCCGCGGTGGCCACCTGGTTCCTGCGTACGGTCAGCACCCGGGTGCAGCGGCGCTTCCGGGACCGGGTCACCATCGCCCTGGAGGGCCACGTGGCCCGGCTCCAGGCGTCCGTGACCACCATCGCCCACCAGGAGCGCCCCGCGCTGCTGGACCGGCTCGCCGTCCTGCGCGACCAGACGTTCGTGCTGGACCACATGTACATGTCGGTGTTCTCCACCTGCGGCTGGATCCTGCGGCTGGGCATCACCGTGGCGCTGCTGATGTCGGTGCACCCGGTGCTGGCGCTGCTCGTCCTGTTCGCCCTGCCCACGGTCCTCACCGCGAGCTGGCGGCCGGCCGTTGAGCGCAGCGCCGACGAGCGGGCGGCACCGGCCCGCCGGCTGGCGCGCCACCTGTTCGTCACGGTCACCACCGCCGCACCCGGCAAGGAGGTGCGGCTCACCGGGACCGGTCCCCGGCTGCTGCGGCAGGGCCTGGCCGAGTGGCAGCGCTGGTACGCCGTAGTCTCCGCCGCGCGCTGGAGCAGCGCCGCCTGGCACACGCTGGCCTGGGCGGTGTTCGGCGCCGGGTATGTCGGCGCGATAGTCCTCGTCTCCTCCGGGCTGCGCGCGTCCCCGGGTGACGTGCTGCTGGTGCTGGCGGCCGGGGCGCGCCTGTCGGCGTACGTCAGCGCCACGGTGGGCGAGATCGGCTTCCTGCGCGGCATGTGGATGGACGGCTCCCGCCGGCTGGCCTGGCTGGAGGAGTACGCCGCATCCCTGGTGGCCCCGGCCGACGCGCCCGTGCCCGACCGGCTGACCCGCGGCATACGGCTGGACCACGTGTCGTTCGCGTACCCCGGCACCGACCGCCTGGTGCTCCGGGACGTGTCGCTCGAGCTGCCGGCCGGGTCGGTCGTGGCGATCGTCGGCGAGAACGGCGCCGGCAAGTCCACCCTGGTCAAGCTCCTCTGCAAGCTCTACGAGCCGACCTGCGGGCAGATCCTGGTCGACGGTGTGGACCTGGCCCGCATGCCCGCGCCGGAGTGGCGGGCCCGGCTGGCCGGGGCGTTCCAGGACTTCTTCCGCTTCGAGCTGCGCGCCCGGGCGTCGGTCGGCCTGGGCGACGTGCCCCGTGTGGACGACGAGCCGTCGGTGCGTACGGCGGTCGACCGGGCCGGCGCCACCGACGTGGTGGAGCGGCTCGCCTCGGGCCTGGACACCCAGCTCGGCCCCACCTGGCCGGAGGGTGTTGAGGTCTCCTTCGGCCAGTGGCAGAAGCTCGCCCTCGCCCGCGGGTTCATGCGCGACGAGCCGCTGCTGCTCCTGCTGGACGAGCCGACTGCGGCGCTGGACGCCGAGACCGAGCACGCGCTGTTCGAGCGGTACGCGGACGCGGTGCGGGGCGCCGGCCCGCAGGCCCTGGCGAGCGGGCGACCCGCCGGGAACGGCCGGATCAGCATCCTCGTCTCGCACCGGTTCTCGACCGTGCGGATGGCCGACTACATCGTCGTGCTCGACGGCGCCCGGGTGGTCGAGGCCGGCAGCCACGACGACCTGATGGCCGCCGGCGGCACGTACGCCGAGCTGTACGGGATCCAGGCCGCCGCTTACCGCTGACGTGAGCTGGCCAGATCTTGCCGTTTTTGCGTTCTGTCCAGGTCACCGTTACTGAGCAGGGCGAACGCCTCGGTAGAACTTCCTGCTCAGGCAGCCATCCGGGTGAAAGTGCGCCTGGTCAGGGGCGTGCCCGCGTCGCTGATCCGCTACCGTGTCGAGAATTCACTGGTCAGGGAGGCGTTACGGAGGCGGGGCATGGGAAACCAGCAGGTCAAGGGCCTGTGGTACGAGAAGGGCGAGCCGGGCGTTGCGGGAGACGCCGGCTATATCACCCCGGGGGAGGAGGAGTTCTTCCTGCCCGAGCTCCCGCGGATGCTGCCCGTCGCCTACCACCCGAAGGCCGCCCAGATCGAGATGGCCTCGAACGCCTGGGTGTGCCAGCTCCTGAGCGGCTGTTTCGCCGGCGAGGAGGACCTGTTGCGGTTCCTGCGCCAGCGCAACGGCCTCTACGGGCCGCTGACCGTGCCCACCGCGAGCGAGGAGCGCGCCCGCAACATCGCTGACTGGTACCAGTTCGTCACAGTCATCGACAGCTTCGTGTCGGACCGTTCCGAGCTCGGCGCCAGCCATAGCCGGGCCCGGGAGGTGTTCGCCCGGGTCATGGCGCAGTTCCGGGGGGACGCCGAGACGAGCGACCAGTTCCCGTACGGGCGGGCGGCCAAGGACATGTGGCTGCGGATCAGCTCCGGGCTCACCCCGGCCCAGGTGCCCAGGTTCACCGGCAGCCTGGAAGCGTTCCTGCGCGGCTGCGCGGCGGAGATCCGGTCCAAGCTGAACGGTGAGATCCCGGACTACGAGACGTGCATGGCCATCCGGACGGACAGCTTCGGGTGCGCGTTCCTGGAGCTCCTGACCGAGTACTCGCTGGGGGTCGACCTGACCGACCTCACCGGCTCGCCCGAGCTGGCAGAGGTGCACGGTCACGGGATGCGCCAGCTGATCCTCGTCAACGACCTGCTGTCCTGGCGCAAGGAGCATGAGCAGCAGGACACCATGACCACGATCCGGGTGCTCCGCGAGCGCGAGGGGATGGCGTTGCAGTCGGCCGTCGACCGGCTGTGCGAGCTGGTCGAGCACCACGAGAAGGCCTACATCGCCGCCCGCGACGAGGTCCTGGACGGCCGGCTCGGCGAGCGCGAGGACGTGCGCGCGTACCTGCGCGGCCTGGACTACCTGATCGGCGGCAGCCAGGAGTTCGAGTACCTGACCCCCCGCTACTTCGGCGACGGCTTCGTGTGGGACGGCGCCACCTCCGGGTGGCTCAGCCTCACCGCACCGGTGGCCCGGCTGAGACAGGCCCCCGGCCACCAGGCCGGACCAGGCCACGGGACGGTGTCGGATGCGGAGCAGGCCAGGTGCCCGCGGGTGCCCGAGGACACGCGGGCACCGAAACCTGCCGCCCCGCGGGCGTACACGGTGGGTCTTGCTCCGGGCGCGCTCCCGCTGCTCGGCCATGCGCTGCCGCTGCGGCGGCGGCCGCTGGAGCTGCTGCGGGCGGCGCCGGCCCACGGCGACCTGGTGGAGCTGCGTCTGGGCCCGCGCCGGGCCTACCTGGCCTGCCACCCCGACCTCGCGATGCAGGTCCTGCTGGAGTCGCGCACCTTCGACAAGGGCGGCCCGCTGTTCGAGAAGGTGCGGCTGCTCGTGGGCAACGGCCTGTTCAGCTCCGACTGGAAGAGCCACCGCAAGCAGCGGCGCATGGTCCAGCCATCGTTCCACGCGGCCCGGATGCCCGGGTACGCGACCCTGATCTGCGAGGAGATCGAGCGCGAGCTGGCGTCGTGGCAGCCTGGCCGGGTGCTCGACGTGAGCGAGGCGATGCACACCCTCACCATGCGCATCACCACGCGCTCGATGTTCTCCAACCTGTTCGGTGAACGGGCCGCGGCCGAGGTGCTGCGCTCGCTGCCGGTGATCACCCGGGGCGTGTACAAGCGCATGGTGGCGCCGCTGGGCTGGGCGGAGAAGCTGCCCACCCCTGACAACCGCCGCTTCCAGCAGGTCCGGGTGCGGATGCGGAACATGATCGAGGAGATCGTCCGGGAGCACCGCCGGCGCGGGCGGGACGAGGGTGACCTGCTGTCCGCACTGCTGCAGGCCCGGGACGAGGCGACCGGCGAGCCGCTCACCGACGAGGAGATCCACGACCAGGTGATGACGCTGCTCATCGGCGGCACCGAGACCACCGGCAGCACGCTGTCCTGGGCGTGCTACTTCGTCGCGGAGCACCCGGAGGTCGAGGAGCAGCTGCACCGCGAGGTGGACCAGGTCCTCGCCGGCCGCGCTCCTGGCCACGACGACCTGTCCAAACTGGACTACATCCGGCGGGTGCTCACCGAGACCCTGCGGCTGTGCCCGCCCGCCTGGCTGCTCAGCCGGACCACCACCAGCGAGGTGGAGCTCGCCGGGCGCCGCTTGAGACCGGGGACGATCGTCTTCTTCAGCCCCTACGTGCTGGGCCACAACCCCGCCCTGTACGACGACCCGGAGCGCTTCGACCCGGACCGGTGGCTGCCGGAGCGGGCCAGCGCGGTGCCGCGCGGTGCCATGCTCGCCTTCGGCGCGGGCAGCCGGAAGTGCATTGGAGACAGCTTCGGCATGGCCGAGGCCACCCTGGCTCTGGCCGCCCTGGCGTCGCGCTGGCGGCTGCTCCCCGTCCCGGGTATGAAGCTGCAGACCGAGCCGAAGGCGGCGCTCGGCACCGGGCCGCTGCCGATGGTGCCGCAGCGCCGCCCGGTCGAGGCGCCCCCGGGGGCGCCCGCACCTCCGTAGGGCCGCGTGCCCGCGCCCTCCTGATCACCCGCCGAGTCGCGGACCTGACAGCGTAAATCGCTGTCCCTGCTCGTGATCGCGTGAGCACAATTACCGAATCCCCCCTGATATCGGAGAAACCTCACGCGAGATGGGGGGTAGCAACATGAGAAAGAACGCAGGTGCATCGTCCGCTGCCCGTGCCCCGGCGGCCCCGGCAACGCCCGCTGTTCCGCCGGCACAGCCACTGTCACCGGAGCAGCTGTGGCCGGAGCAGTGGACGGTGCAGGCCTGGGTCGAGGCCAACCGGCTGGAGCACCACACGCTGGTCGCCCTGGCGAACTGCTCGGCTGCGGCCAACTGCGCCAACAGCGCGCGCAGAACGGCTAACGGGGTGGCGCTGACCTGCCAGCGTGAGCGCAGCAAAGCCGCGATCGACCGCCACCTGGCGGAGGTCCGCGCGGCCTGCCGGCGGACCGGGAAGCAGCGGTGGAACAGGACGAAGCTCCGGGGCCGCCGAGGATTCATGGAGTACCTGCGCGGCACCCAGGTCGAGCGGGCGTACCGCAGCCTGCACGCCGCAAAGGTGTCCCTTGTGGACCTCCTGTCGGACACCGAGGTCGACACCGTGAAAGAGGACGTCCTGGCCCGGATCGGGATCGTCATGGGCCGGACTGACCCGCGTCGGACCGCGGCGGAGAAGGCGCTGGTCAGCTGCAGGTCCCTGGCGGGACGGGTTGCTCTGAAGCAGGCCATGGAGACGGCGTACGACGCCTCCGACGAGGAGTACACCCGGCTGCGCAACTTCCGCAACATCCTCTGGGGGACCGCCGCGCTCGTCCTGGTGTTCCTGGCGCTCATGGTGGTGAGCGTCGCGTTGCGGCCTGACGCGCTCCCGCTGTGCTTCAGCCCGGACAGGACCAGCAGCACCGGCGTCGCCCAGGACGATAGGCGGGTCTGCCCCAGTGGTGAGAGCGTGGAGCCTGAAGAGGCTGCGGTGGGCACCGGAGGAGCCCAGGACGGAGCTGAGACTCCGCGTGAGCCGGCCCCCATCGACCTGCCCATCGTGGCGGGCATCGGCGCGATCGGCGCCTCCCTCGCCGCCCTGCTCGCCGTCCGCAACCTGCGCGGCAGCTCCACGCCGTACAGCATCCCGGTCGCGTTGGCGATGCTGAAGGTGCCCGCCGGCGCGCTGACGGCGGTGGTGGGGATGCTGTTGCTGGGTGGGGAGTTCGCGCCAGGACTGTCCAACCTCGACTCGCAGCGTCAGATCCTCGCCTACGCGCTTGTCTTCGGATATGCGCAACAGGCGCTGACCGGGTTCGTCGACAACCGGGCGCAGTCAATCCTGAACAAGCTGCCCAGCACGGATCCGGAGGCGAAGACGCCCGAACCACCGATCGCAGAGCGCCCCGGGCCGGAGGAGGCGCCGGACGTGCGGAGCGCCGGCGGTCGGGGAGCAGGCTCCGGCCGCCGGGCGCCCTGGACGCGGCTCTGGCTGGGTAGGAGGCCGTAGCCGACCTGCGACAGCGCGGTCAGGCCGGAGGGACGCGGTCAGGCCGGAGGGAACAGCCAGTTCGGGCTGAACGCCTGGATGGTGTAGGCCCCGCTGAGGGAGACCTGGCGGCCGATCACCTCCGCCGGCAGGTCCAGCTGGTAGGCGAGCGCGGGGGAGACGACCGTGGTGGTGGCGTGCGTGCCGCTCCAGCCGCACTCCACCCCTGCGGTCGGGTTGAGCGGCCGGCCGCCGTACCCGGTGGGGCGGCCGGCGTACGTGGCGTCGAGCCGCCCGCTGCGGGCCGGTGTGCCGGAGACCGTCTGCCAGGTGCCGGTGACCCGCGACAGCGCCCAGCGCGGGATGACGATGCGGTCGCCGGAGATCCAGAACGCCATCGGCGCCCACCGGTAGCCGCGCACCAGCGGGGCGAGCGTGTAGGCGGCGCCCCGGTAGACCAGCCGGCCGTCCCGGCCGCAGGTGACCGTGGGCAGCGCTCGCTTGCCGTAGCGCAGGTAGTCCGGGGTCTTCAGGGTGGGTACCACGACACCGGCGGTGAGCGGGAAGAGGTAGCGCGGGACGCTGAAGCGTACCGAGCCCTCGCCTTCGAAGCGAAGCGTGCGGCCGACCAGCCGGCCCGGCAGGCCGAGCGCCTCGGCCAGCCCGGCCGTGAGGATGTACTCGCCGAACTGGAACCAGCCGAAGTGGTCGTACCCGCAGGTGACCCGCGGTGCGGTGTCGGTGGGCACGGAACCGTAGCCGGCGGGGCGGCCGTGCAGCGACTCGATGAGGCCGGACTCGGCCGGTCCACTGTCCACGGTGTCCCACATCATCGGGTAGGCCGTGCTGGTGAACTCCAGCGGCAGCACCGGCACGTTGTCCCGACCGCTCAGCCACAGCACCACAGGGGCGAAGAGCGGACCTCGTACGAGCGGCTCGAGCGTCCACGCCGCGTCCCGGTAGAGCAACGTGCCATCCGCGTCGTAGCAGGTCACGACCGCCGGACCCGCCCCCAGCAAGATCTTGGAATACGGCCCGGGCCCCGGTGGCCCGTCTGCTGCGGCCGGGGCGGTGGCCCCGAGCGTGGCCACCAGGCCGGCCATCATGATCGTGGCGAGCAGGCGAAGCAGGGCTCTGCGGCGCACCATCACGTCCACCCCCCGACGGACTCCCTGGGTACCGCTGGTCTTACCGGACGTTACCTCCGCGCGGCCGCCGGAACCCATCCACCTGACGGCCCTGTGCGCATCGGCGGTGCGGGCTGAGCATCCGCACCGGCAGGCTCTGCGCGGCTATCCGCGTGGCGTGGCAAGGATCTCGCGACCGCGTTCCGGGGTGATGATCTGGGCGAGGATCGGCTCGGCGAAGAGCACGACAGGTGCGATGTGGTTGTCGTCGACAGGTCGCCACAGGGCTATCGCCGCGCGTAGCTCGGGCCAGGCAGCGTCGAGCCGCGCCTGCCAGTGCGGATCCCGCTGCTGCCGGATGTGGGTGTCCGGGAGCCGGTCGAGGACGGCCCGTACGGCACGGTCGAACTCCGGGTTGCCCAGTGGCGGCCGGAACGCCGGATCCTCCAGCTGGTGCCCGTACTCCGCGACCGCCTGCCGGGTCCGCGGGTGGCTGCGCTGGTCGAGCCAGCCGAGGGTGAAGCGCCGGCGAGTGTGGCTGAGCCTCTCCTCGACGAACAGCAACGGCAGCAGCTCGGCGACGAAGAACGGGTCCTGCGTGAGATCCACGCCCGGGCCGGCGGCGGCGACGAGATGGGCCAGCTGCACGGTGTACCAGTCACCCTGCATTGCCCGCTGCTGGAACCGCAGCAGCCGGGCCCGGTCGACGCCGAACTGCTGCGCCCGTTCGAACACCGCGGCGGGGCCGTCGACCTCGCCGGCGAGCGCGGCGCGGCGGGCCTGCTCGACCTGCTCCTCCCACCGGTCCCTGGTCCGGCCCGGTGGCCGGCGCAGCGCGTGAAACCGTGCGTAAAGGTGCTGCATGAGGTCGGCGAACGAGCCGTGGCGCTCCGGTCCGGTGCCCGTCCAGGAGGCGAGGAAGTAGGCGGCCCATTCGCCGTCCGGGCCGACATCGCCCGGGTCGAGGACGACGACCGCGGAGTCGGCGCTGGTGGACAGGCGCAGCGACCGCTTCAGCACCGGGTACCCGGGCTCGTCGCCGCCATCCGGATCCTCCCCGGCCAGCCCGGCGTAAGCCTTGATCCAGTGGGCCTCTTCGGTGTCGCGTAGCCAGGCCAGCTCGGCGGTGCCGGCCAGCTGGTGGACGAAGTTGCCGGCGTTCTTCCAGCCGTCGGTGACCAGCAGGAACTCTCTCAGGCTCGGTGGCAGCCGGCTACCCAGGCGGTGCTCGGCCGCCTCGACCGCAGCCTCGCTGGCCGGGTCGAACCCGAGCCAGCCGCCGCGCGCCGCCGCGTCCATGGGCCGGTCCCGCTCCGGGTGTGGCCGCCCGCACCGTGGCGGCTGCTGCGCGCGTTTGTGTCGGTCTGGTACGAACGCTGGCCCGACCTGCCCTCGGCCGACCTCGACGCCGTCCTCGCCGCGCTCGGCGACCCGCCCGCGTATCGCACCCCGCCAGTAGCGGCCAGCCATACCCGGCACTACCTGCCGGACACCAACCACTCCCGGCGTGAGGCCGGCAACACCGCCCTAACCCTCGACCCCTATCTGTCCCTCCCCCGCGACCAGGACCTGCTGGTCCAGTGGCCGGTTGACCTGACCGCAGGGCAACGGGCGACGCTAGCCAAGCTCGCCGAACTCCTGCCTTACCTCGGACGCGCCGACGCGATCTGCCATGCCCGCCTCCTGGATACCAACCCTCCTGTCGACGTAGCCTGGTGGCGGCCGGCAAAGGCTTGGGTCGGCGACGACGATCCAGCCGTACGGCTGCTGGCGCCGGTGTCGCCCGTGCGCCGGCCGGCATTGGAGGTCACGACTACACAGATGCGGCGTTCCCGCCGTACCCTGCCCCCCGCTACGCGGTGGGTCACATATCTAGAGCCGGACCCGCAGCCGATCCCATCTCGACAACTGGCCGAGCCCCGCACCGTTGAAGCCTTACGGTTCGCCGTGACCAGCCGCGCCCCGTTCCGCGCCGAACAGGCTGTCCTGCTCGCCGACGCGCTGCACCACGCCGTTGCCAAGCGGCTACCCGATGATGCACCGGACGCCGATCTCGTCCTCGGCCGTCGTGGCGCAACCACTCACCACCAGCATTCCCATTGGATCCCACTGCCCGACCGGGCCGGCACCGTCACGGCCCTCATCGTGTGGGTGCCGGCGCAGCTGACCACCCCCGAGGTGACCGCCATTCTGGACGCCGCCCTCCAGCCGCTGTCCGGCCGCAGGTTCCGCGAGAACGGGATCCGAGGCTTCCCCGAGGCTAGGCTCCTGCTACAGGCAGCTGGGCCTATCGCAACGGTCGCACCAGAGCTATGCGGTCCTGCCCGAGGTTGGCGCAGCCTTAGTCCGTACTTGCCGGTGCGCCACCGTGGCCGACGCGAAACCCTTGACGGCTACATCGGCGCGGACGTTGCCAGAGAGCTGGCATACCGGCGCTTGCCGGCTCCGGCGCGGGTCGTCCGCACTGATCCCGGCGACGCCCTGACGGATGCGTGGGCTCGGCGCTACCGGCGCTACCGGCTCCAGGAACGCATGGACAAGGCGCGGTCCGGCCTGGGGCTGAGGCTGGAGTTGGACGAGGCAGTCGATGGGCCTCTTATGCTGGGCCAGCTCTCCCACTTCGGGTACGGGGTGTTTGTCCCTGACGCGAGTGGCTTCTAGCGTGGCGTGATCGTCGCCCCTCAGTCCTCCCTCGTCACTTGACAACAAAACAATCTTGGGGACCCGGGGTGAGAGAGGGGCAATGGGCGATCCAGCCCCGCCCGCCTCGCGATATGGATCTAGGAACCTGAAGTGACCAGCGAAATGCCGAGGGTTCCGAACTGTCGGACCAGTCTAATTGTGGACTTAGCTGGCACGGGTAGCGTTGGAGTTAATCGCTAGTCATTTATATAACCAGCTTGACAACCCCAACGCCGGTCCATCGCGACCGGCCTCCGTTGCAGCACGGCCGACACCGCGCGGACCGGCCACTGGGGCAGCTCCAACGCCGGTCCATCGCGACCGGCCTCCGTTGCAGCGGCAAGTGCATCTACGCAGTATCAGGGTGTGCTCAACCCCAACGCCGGTCCATCGCGACCGGCCTCCGTTGCAGCCACCAGGGCGGCGTGGTGCCCGGCGCCCCCGGCAGCGCCAACGCCGGTCCATCGCGACCGGCCTCCGTTGCAGCCGGTGCTCACGTGTGGCGTAGCGAGTGCCGCTCACCACCAACGCCGGTCCATCGCGACCGGCCTCCGTTGCAGCACGACGGCCGCCTCGTCGAGCAGCAGTGCCACGTCACACCAACGCCGGTCCATCGCGACCGGCCTCCGTTGCAGCGCGTGCACGAACGTCATCGCCGGGCCCTCCTCAGCCCCAACGCCGGTCCATCGCGACCGGCCTCCGTTGCAGCAACGCTGCATACTTGTCGGAGAACAACAACTCCACAGAGGCCCAACGCCGGTCCATCGCGACCGGCCTCCGTTGCAGCGCCGCCAACGCGTACGCCGCCTCCGCCAGCGCACCGTCCCAACGCCGGTCCATCGCGACCGGCCTCCGTTGCAGCTCGCGAAGAAGGGGTACCGCACCGACTACATGGACGCCACCAACGCCGGTCCATCGCGACCGGCCTCCGTTGCAGCCCGCGGGCCATGCGGCGGCACACCCTGCAGGTGACCGCCAACGCCGGTCCATCGCGACCGGCCTCCGTTGCAGCCACGTGTTCTCGGCCGGAACCACGATCACGGCGGTGCCCAACGCCGGTCCATCGCGACCGGCCTCCGTTGCAGCCCCGCCTACGACGCGACCAGCGTCAGCGTGCGGTCGCCAACGCCGGTCCATCGCGACCGGCCTCCGTTGCAGCTGCGACTACTGGCGCGCCATCCCCGGCGCCAAAGGCCCAACGCCGGTCCATCGCGACCGGCCTCCGTTGCAGCGACTTCGAGCACCGCGGCACCGGCGACGGGCGCACCCCCAACGCCGGTCCATCGCGACCGGCCTCCGTTGCAGCGACGACGTGACGTACCCCTCGGCGTCCTGGACCGGCCCCAACGCCGGTCCATCGCGACCGGCCTCCGTTGCAGCGGCGGGAAGATCACCATCGGGCCGGTCATCGCCGGCCCCAACGCCGGTCCATCGCGACCGGCCTCCGTTGCAGCCGCGACAAGCGGGACCTCGTCGGCGCCGTCCAGGTCGCCAACGCCGGTCCATCGCGACCGGCCTCCGTTGCAGCTGCGGCGCAGGCGGGGCGGCGCGCGGGTACGCCGACCCAACGCCGGTCCATCGCGACCGGCCTCCGTTGCAGCCACCCCAAGCTCGTCGAGGACCCGCAGCGGCGGTGGGCCCAACGCCGGTCCATCGCGACCGGCCTCCGTTGCAGCGGTTTCACGCTGGGTCAGCACCGACCCACCGGCGGCCCCCAACGCCGGTCCATCGCGACCGGCCTCCGTTGCAGCCCCGGCCCCAGCGCGGCCGGCCCCGTCGACGACAGCCAACGCCGGTCCATCGCGACCGGCCTCCGTTGCAGCCTCCGCCAGCTCGGCCTGGACCCGACGGAGCACGACCCAACGCCGGTCCATCGCGACCGGCCTCCGTTGCAGCCCGAGTGCCACGCCGGAGAACGACGCGGGTAGGCCGGCCCAACGCCGGTCCATCGCGACCGGCCTCCGTTGCAGCGCCGACGCGAGCGCGACCGCCTGGGCGGTCACCGCCCCAACGCCGGTCCATCGCGACCGGCCTCCGTTGCAGCAGCGGGACGATCCTGGACCACCGAGGGGTCTACCGCGGCCCAACGCCGGTCCATCGCGACCGGCCTCCGTTGCAGCGCCCGCCAGTCCATCGGCCTGGGCCTGGCCACCGAGCACCAACGCCGGTCCATCGCGACCGGCCTCCGTTGCAGCTACGCCGACGAGGCGCCGGTTGACCCGTCCGGTACGCCCAACGCCGGTCCATCGCGACCGGCCTCCGTTGCAGCTTCAAGCCCACCCCGCCGGTCCGGTCCATCGCGACCGGCCTCCGTTGCAGCTCCGGAACTGCTAGCGTCTGAAGAAAGTCAACGAACGGCCAACGCCGGTCCATCGCGACCGGCCTCCGTTGCAGCCCGGGGGACGAGAGTCCCGGGCCACGGGGACAAGCCGCCAACGCCGGTCCATCGCGACCGGCCTCCGTTGCAGCGAGGGCTGCGACAACGAGGACACCGGCCGTGGCTACAACCAACGCCGGTCCATCGCGACCGGCCTCCGTTGCAGCGTCTGCAGAGCGCTCGCGGCCGTGTGGCCGTGTGCCGCCCAACGCCGGTCCATCGCGACCGGCCTCCGTTGCAGCAGCGCCTCCTGAGCGGTCGGGAAACAGGAAGGCCACGCCAACGCCGGTCCATCGCGACCGGCCTCCGTTGCGGCAGCGTCGACGACCCGCCCGGCGCTGACGCCGTGGTCGAGCCAACGCCGGTCCATCGCGACCGGCCTCCGTTGCAGCGCTCGCGGTGGGCCAGACGCCGACCGGGCCATGTCCCAACGCCGGTCCATCGCGACCGGCCTCCGTTGCAGCGTCGTCCCGTCGCTCGACATCACCGTCAAGGGAGGGCCCAACGTCGGTCCATCGCGACCGGCCTCCGTTGCAGCGGGGGACAGCGACACGGCGCCGCTGCTGGGCTGCCTCCAACGCCGGTCCATCGCGACCGGCCTCCGTTGCAGCGTCGTTGAAGGACACCTTGTCCACCGTCCCCGGGACCAACGCCGGTCCATCGCGACCGGCCTCCGTTGCAGCCACCCACGCCCGGCCATGTCCACGTCCTCGCCGGGCTCCAACGCCGGTCCATCGCGACCGGCCTCCGTTGCAGCTTGTAGGTGTGGGCCTCGTCGACGAACAGGTAGTCGACCAACGCCGGTCCATCGCGACCGGCCTCCGTTGCAGCGTCATCGGCGCGACGGGAAGCGGGAAGACCAACACCCTCCCAACGCCGGTCCATCGCGACCGGCCTCCGTTGCAGCTGCTGCAGCACCTCGGGCGGCTCTGCCGTAATCCCAACGCCGGTCCATCGCGACCGGCCTCCGTTGCAGCGGGAACGGCGTAGTCTCCCGCGCCACCACGGCGCCGCCCTAACGCCGGTCCGTCGTGACCGGCCTCCGTTACAACGCTGCGTGCGACTGGGCGTCGGAGACCGCCGCCTACGCCGCGTTCGGTCGGGTATCCGAGTGAGCGCGGCATAGGCGGGACCGGGCGACATCGGCACTTGCCGGCGGAGCTAGCGTCGGGCAAGGACAACCGTCGGCACAGGTTGACAGCGGTCAGCACTCGTTGTCGGCGATCACCCAGTAGTTGGCGCCGGTCTGCTTGAGCCCGTGGTACGTGTAGGTGTTGTAGAGGCCCATGTACTGGTTGGAGCCGTTGGCGTAGACATACCCCCAGGACAGGTGCGCGCGGCCCTGCTGCACGTGGGTGTAGTTGGAGGCCCGGATGCAGGTGCTGGGCGACGCGGTCGGTGACGGCGGCGGTGAGCTGCTCCCGCCCAGGCCCCAGTTGACCGCGATGTAGTACGACGAGCAGATCGTGTCCTTGTAGTAGGTGCCCGCGGTGCCGCACTGCTCCAGCGCGGTGCCCGGGTCCACCGGCGTGGCGTGCGGCATGCCGCCGACCCGGTAGACGCGTACCTTGTCGCCGTAGATCTCCAGCGAGGTGTTGCCGGGCAGGGACTGGGTCGAGGTCGGCGTCTGGGACACGCCGAGCACGTTGGTCCACTGGTCGCGCAGCTCGGTCGCGTTCATCGGGACGACCGTGGTGTCGGCGGTGCCGTGCCAGACCGCCACCCGCGGCCGGGTGCCGGTATACGAGTACGCCGCGCGGACCAGGTCGCCCCACTGCGCCGGGGTCTTGTCCACGCCCGGGTTCATGCAGCTGAACGCGCTCGACGTGCTCGTCGCGCAGCGGTACGGGATGCCGGCGATGACCGCGCCGCCGGCGAACACGTCCGGGTAGGTGGCGAGCATGACCGCGGTCATCGCGCCGCCCGCGGAGAGCCCGGTGACGTAGACCCGGGACCGGCTGATCCCGTAGTTGTTCGCCGCGTAGTCGACCATCTGCTTGATGGACAGCGCCTCACCCTGGCCGCGGGCGGTGTCGCCGGCCTCGAACCAGTTGAAGCACGAGCTGGAGTTGTTCGCCGACTTCTGCTGCGGCAGCACCAGCGCGAAGCGCCACAGGTCGGAGTACTTGCGCCAGCCGGAGTTGGTGAAGTAGTCGGTGGCGTTCTGGGTGCACCCGTGCAGGGCCACCACGAGCGGCGCGCCGGACGCCATCCCGTCCGGCCGGTACGCGTACATCTCGAGGTTGCCCGGGTTGCTGCCGAAGCCCGTCACCGGGGTGAGGCTCGCGGCGTAGGCGGCGGTGCTGGTGATCGTGACGCCGGCGACGGTGACGGCGGCCGTGAGAACGGCGGCGAGGGCGGCGGCGGTCAGCGCCGCACCGGCCGGCCAGCTGAGACGGGGCATGGTGGCGCCCTCCTGGGGAATGGGTGGTGACGCGCAGTGGTGTGACCGTCGTCACCTTTGATTACGCACGGTAAGTTAAACATCGACACAACGGAATGTGGGGTCATCACATCTCGGCGGGATGGCTCCTGTGGCTGCCGGCGTGCGATGGGGTGCGGGCCCAGGGGACAGGGCCCGATTGTGTACGCGGGCCACATGGCTCCGGTCGCCATGGCGCACGTACGGTTCCCGAACAAAGGCAACGGGACAGGGCAAGGGGGACCGGCGTGACGGCTGCGGGCACCGCGCCACCGGTGTTGGCCGGGTACGGCCTCACCCGCGACTTCCGGGGCTTCCGGGCGGTGAACGGGGTCGACCTCGCGGTCGCCGAGGGCAGCGTGCACGCCCTGGTCGGGCCGAACGGCGCCGGCAAGACCACGCTGTTCAACCTGCTCACCGGCTTCCTGGCGCCCAGTGCCGGGCGGATCGAGCTGGTCGAGCAGGAGATCACCGGGCTGCCGCCGGAGCGCATCGCGCGGCTGGGCGTGGCCCGGTCGTTCCAGATCACCAGCCTCTTCCCGCAGCTGTCCGCCCGCGACCACGTCGAGCTGGCGCTGGCCGCCGGCGGCGGGCTCGGCTGGCAGTTCTGGCGCTCGGCCAAGCTGCTGCGCCGCCACCGCGAGCGGGCCGACGAGCTGCTGGCCATGGTGGGCCTCGGCGACGACGCGCGGACCCTCGCCGACCGGCTGCCCTACGGCCGCAAGCGGGCCTTGGAGCTGGCCATCGCGCTGGCGCTGGAGCCGCGGGTGCTGCTGCTGGACGAGCCGACCGCCGGGATGGGCCTGGAGGACGTGCAGCGCACGGTCGACCTGATCGGCCGGGTCCGCGCCGGGCGGACCGTGGTGCTGGTCGAGCACAACATGAGCGTGGTCGGTGCGCTGGCCGACCGGGTCACCGTGCTCCAGGCCGGCCGGGTGCTCGTCGAGGGGGCGTACGACGAGGTGCGCGCCGACGAGCGGGTGATCGCCGCCTACCTGGGGGGTGCCAACGGTGCGCACTGACCCTGAGCCAGCCGGCAACGCTGCGGGAGCCGGGGCCGGCCCCACGGCCGGCGATGGCCGGCGGGAGATGCTCGGCATCGAGCGGCTCTCCGCCTGGTACGGCGAGGCGCAGGTGCTGCGGGAGGTCTCCCTCACGGTCGGTGAGGGGGAGGTGGTGACGCTGGTTGGCCGCAACGGCGCCGGCAAGTCCACCCTGCTGCGCTGCGTCATGGGCCTGCACGCCGGCCAGCGCGGCGCGGTGCGCCTGCTCGGCGCCGATGTGGCGAGGATGGCGCCGCACCGCCGGGCCCGGCTCGGCATCGGCTGGGTGCCCGACGACCGGGGCGCCTACGCCACCCTCTCGGTCGAGGAGAACCTCACCCTGCCCCCGGCGGTCGGCCCCCGCCCGTGGTCGCTGGAGCAGGTCTACGACGCGTTCCCCGCGCTGCACGCCCGGCGCGGCTTCGCCGCCAGCAAGCTCTCCGGCGGGGAGCAGCAGATGCTGGCGCTGGCCCGGGTGCTGCGGATGGGCGCCCGGCTGCTGCTCTGCGACGAGCCGACGGAGGGGCTCTCCCCGCTGCTCGTCGCCGGGGTCGGTGAGATCCTGCGCCGGGCCAAGGAGCACGGCGTCACGGTGCTCCTGGTGGAGCAGAACCTGCACTTCGCGACGACCGTCGCCGACCGGCACTACCTGCTCGCCGAGGGCCGGCTCGCGCAGGCCCTGGACAACTCCGAGGTACGCCAGCGCGAACGCGAGCTGCTGGCGTACCTCGGGATCTGAACCGCTTTGGGAGGACAGCCATGCGAAAGGCCGCAACCGTCGCCGTGGTCTCTGTCGCCGCGTTGCTCGCCACCGCCGGGTGCGGCGGCGGTGGGCCGCGGGGCGGGGGCGAGAGCAAGCTGACCGACGACAAGATCGTGCTCGGCGTGCTCAACGACCAGACCGCCGTCTACTCCGCGCTGTCCGGCCGCAACTCGGTCAAGGCGGTGGAGATGGCGATCGCCGACTTCAAGGCCAAGTACGGCGACAAGGCGGTGACCCAGAACATCACCGTGGAGTCCGCGGACCACCAGAACAAGCCGGACGTGGCCAACAGCAAGGCCGCAGAGATGTACGACCGCAAGGGCGTGGACGCGCTGCTGGACGTGCCCACCTCGTCGGCGGCGCTGAAGGTGGCCGAGGTGGCGGCGGCCAAGAAGAAGCTCTACTTCAACGTGAGCGCGGCGACGACCGAGCTGACCGGTAAGGCGTGCAACAAGTACACGTTCCACTACGCGTACGACACCTACATGCTGGCGAACGGGACCGGGACCACGGCCACCCAGAAGGGTGCGAAGCGGTGGTACATCGTCTACCCGAACTACGCGTTCGGGCAGGACATGGAGAAGTCCTTCTCGGCCGCGATCGAGAAGGCCGGCGGGGCCGTGGTGGCGCGGGAGCCCACGCCGTTCCCGAACAACACCGGTGACTACTCGGTGCAGCTGCTCAAGGCGACCACGCTCAACCCGAAGCCGGACACGCTCGGCGTCATGCAGGCCGGTGCCGACCTGGTCAACGTGGTCAAGCAGTACAACGAGTTCAAGCTGCGGGACAAGGGCCTCAACCTCGCGGTCGGGCTGATGTTCATCACCGACATCCACTCGCTCACGCCGGACGCGCTCGCCGGCACCACCTTCACCGAGGCGTGGTACTGGAACTTCGACGACCGCAACCGGGCCTTCGCCGACAAGTTCATGCAGCAGACCGGGGTACGCCCGACGTTCGCGCACGCGGCCAACTACTCGGCGGCCACCCAGTACCTGGAGGCGGTCCAGGCGGCGGGCACCGACGACGCGGACAAGATCGTCGAGTCGATGGAGGGCAAGACGATCGACGACCTGTTCCTGCGCAACGGCAAGGTCCGCGCCGAGGACCACCGGGTGGTGCACGACGCGTACCTGGCGCGGGTGAAGCCGTCGGCGCAGGTGGGCCAGGCGTGGGACTACGAGGAGATCGTCTCCACGATCCCGGCGGCAGAGGCGTTCCGCACCCCGTCGCCGGACTGCAAGCTCTGACGGGGTCGAGCGCTAACGGGGGCGAGGTGGGGCAGCCGTGGTGAACTTCCTGCAACAGACCTTCAACGGGCTGGTCAGCGGCGGCTTCTACGCGCTGCTGGCGCTCGGCCTGGCGGTCATCTTCGGCATGCTGCGGGTGGTCAACTTCGCGCACGGTGCGTTCTACATGCTCGGCGCGTTCGGGGCGTACGTGCTGCTCACCGAGGTCGGGCTGCCCTTCTGGTGGGCGCTTGTGCTGGTCCCGCTCGCGCTCGGGGTGCTCGGGATCGTGCTCGAGCGGGCGTTCATCCACCGGCTGTCCCGCCTCGACCCGCTCTACAACTTCCTGCTCACCTTTGGTCTCACGCTGATCCTTCAGGACCTGGTGAAGGCCAGGTACACGGTCAGCTCGGTCAGCTATCCGCAGCCGGCCGAGCTGGCCGGGGAGGTGCCGCTCGGGCTGTTCGACTTCCCCGCGTACCGGGTGTTCGTCTTCGGTGTCGCGATCGCGGCCTGCGCGGGCGTGTGGTGGCTGCTCACCCGCACCCGGGTCGGCATGGTGGTGCGCGCGGCCACCGAGCGGCCGGAGCTGACCCGGGCCCTCGGCATCGACGTGGGCCGCTGGGTCACGCCGGTCTTCGGCTTCGGTGTGGCCCTGGCCGGGCTGGCCGGGGTGCTGGCCGCGCCGATGCGCGCGGTGAACCCGCTGATGGGCGCGGACCTGATCATCGTGGTCTTCGCGGTCGTGGTGATCGGCGGGCTGGGCTCCATCTTCGGGTCGGTCACCGCGGGTTTCCTGATCGGCCTGGTGCAGGCGTGGACCGAGGCGTTCCGGGCCCCGGCGCTGCTGACCCAGACGCTGGTGTTCCTGGTCATGGCCGTGGTGCTGCTGTGGCGCCCGACCGGGCTGTTCGGGCGGGAGGAGACGGTGGCATGACCTCGTCCGCTGTGGACACCGCCGGCGCGGCGGCGCCGGCGCCGGCCCGGCCCCGGTCGGCGACGGCCGCGGTGGCCGCCGCGCCGGCCTGGGTGCGGTGGACCCTGCTCGCCGCCGGCCTGGCCTTCGCGCTCTGGCTGCCCAACGGGCTCTACCCGGCGGTGGCCGTGGACATCCTGTGCTGGGCGCTGTTCGCGGTCTCGGTCGACCTGCTGCTGGGCTATGTCGGGCTGCTCTCCTTCGGGCACGCGGCGTTCTGGGGATCGTCGGCCTACCTGACCGGGCTGGTCGCGGTGCACACCGGGGTGCCCTTCCCGGTTGCGGTGCTCGCCGGGGCCCTGGCCGCCGCGGTGCTCGCGCTGCCCATCGGCTACCTCGCGGTACGCCGTACCGGGATCTACTTCGCGATGGTGACGCTGGCCTTCGCCCAGATGACCTACTTCATCGCCAACGAGTGGCGGTCGGTGACCGGCGGTGAGAACGGCCTGCAGAGCGTGCCCCGCACGCTGGGCGGGCTGGACCTCTCCGACGAGTACTTCTTCTACTACGCGGCACTGCCGATCGTGCTGGCCGGGCTGTGGGCGGCGTGGCGCATCGTGAACTCGCCCTTCGGCCGGGTGCTGGTGGCGATCCGGGACAACCCGGCCCGGGCCCGCGCCCTGGGGTACGCGGTGCACCGCTACAAGATCACCGCGTTCGTGCTCTCCGCCTTCCTGGCCGGGCTCGGTGGCGGCCTGTTCGCCATGGGCCACCGGTTCGTCTCGCTGGAGGTGGTGCACTGGACCACCTCGGGCAAGGTGGTGATCGTC
>DASSUC010000256.1:0-29697 GCA_035707405.1 Micromonosporaceae bacterium
GCTCGGCCCGGGCGACTCGTTGATGGTCCCGATCGGCGAGCGCCACAAGGCCGTCAACGTGGGCGACGAGCGGGTGCACATGGTGTTCCACCTGTCCCCGCTGGCGCCGCTGCCGGCGCTCGGCCATGTGGACCTGGAGCCACCCGTGGCGGTCCACGCGCCCCTGCCGTCGGTGGGTGGGCCTGGATGAGCCGCAAGGCTGTCATCACGGGGATCGGCGTGGTGTCGCCGGGTGCCGTGGGCCGGGAGCGCTACTGGGAGATGCTCATGGCCGGGCGCACCGCCACCCGGCGGATCACCTTCTACGACCCCACGCCGTTCCGCTCCCAGCTCGCCGCCGAGGTGGACTTCGACCCTCGCCAGCACGGCCTGACCGCGCAGATGATCCGCCGGCTGGACCGGGCCGGCCAGTTCGCCGTCGTGTGCACCCGCGAGGCGGTGGCGGACAGCGGCCTGGTCCTCGCCGACATCGACCCGGCCCGGGTGGGTGTCAGCATCGGCAGCGCGGTGGGGTGCACGATCGGGCTGGAGACCGAGTACACGGTGCTCTCCGACGACGGGCGGCTGTGGCTGGTGGACCCGGCGTACGCGGTGCCGCAGCTCTACGGCTACATGGTGCCGAGCACGCTCGCCGTGGAGGTGGCGTGGGAGGTGGCCGCCGAGGGCCCGACCATCCTGATGTCCAACGGCTGCACCTCCGGCATGGACGCGATCGGCCACGGGGCTGCGCTGGTGGAGGAGGGGTCGGCGGACGTGGTCCTCGCCGGCGCCACGGACGCGCCGATCTCGCCGATCAGCTCGGCGGCGTTCGACGCGATCAAGGCGACCACCCCCAACAACGCGAACCCGACCACCGCGTCGCGCCCGTTCGACGCGCACCGGGACGGGTTCGTGCTGGGCGAGGGGAGCGCGGTGCTGGTGATCGAGGAGGCCACCGCCGCACGGCGCCGGGGCGCTCACATCTACGCCGAGGTGGTCGGCTTCGCCAGCCGCAGCAACGCCTACCACATGACCGGGCTCAAGCCCGACGGCCGGGAGATGGCCGAGGCGATCCGCTCGGCCATGGCCCAGGGCCGGGTCAACCCGGACGACATCGACTACATCAACGCGCACGGGTCGGGGACGAAGCAGAACGACCGGCACGAGACCGCGGCGTTCAAGCGCAGCCTCGGCCAGCGGGCGCACCAGGTCCCGGTCAGCTCCATCAAGTCGATGATCGGGCACTCGCTGGGCGCGATCGGCGCGCTGGAGCTGGCGGCGTGCGCGCTGGCGCTGGACCGCCAGGCCGTACCGCCGACGGCGAACCTGCACCATCCTGACCCGGAGTGCGACCTGGACTACGTCCCGCTGGTGGCCCGGGAGCACCGGATGGACGTGGTGTTGAGCGTGGCCAGCGGCTTCGGCGGCTTCCAGAGCGCGGCGCTGCTGGCGCGCCCGGGTGGACGGACCGGCCCCGGCTAGCCGGCCCCCCGGGCCCCACGGCCGTCGTTGACGGTCTACATTGACATGTGTAAGTATTTATTGACATGCCGACGGAGAAGGTCAGACACCTCGAAGCCGGGCTGACCGGGGACGAGCTGGTGCGGCTGCTGGCCGCGCTGGCCAGCCCGCAACGCCTGCGGATCGTGGCCACCCTGGCGAGCGGGCCTCGACACGTCAGCGACCTGGCCCGCGAGGTGCGGCTCAGCCGCCCGTTGGTGCACGCGCACCTGGGCCGGCTGACCGCGGCGGGCCTGGTGTCGAGCCGGATGTTGCTCTCGAAGGAGGGGAAGGCAGTGCGGATGGTGGAGGTGACGCCGTTCGTGCTCTCCCTCACCCCTGAGGTGGTCGCCGACGTGGCCAGGACACTGACGACTGCGGGCCGGCGCCCGGACACCGAGGAGGGACTGCGATGACATGGCCTGAGGCGGCATCGGGGGTTGCGGCGGTCGCCCGGCTGCGGAGCCGGCCGCCCAGGCGCAGCAGCAGACCAGGTAGCAGCGGGAGCAGGTACGCGCCGAGCTGGCCGGCCTGCGGGAGCGTAGTGACAAGGTGCGCCGGGTGCTGACCGAGGTCGAACAGCCCTGGGTGCGGTGAGATGCCGGAGACCTCGGTGGCAGCCCCGAAGAAGTACTCGGACGAGCTGAGGGCCGAGGCTGTGCTGCGTTACCGCGAGGCCAACCCGCGCCCGACCATCGCCGCGCTGGCGCGCGAGCTCGGCGTGCATCCGGAGGCCCTGCGCACCTGGGTGCGACGGGACGAGGCCGACCGCGCCGGGCAGGCAGAGCAGGCAGAGCAGGCGCCCGCTGGCGGGCTCCAGGAGGAGCTCCAGCGGCTCCGCAAGGAGAACGCCGAGCTGCGGCGTACCAACGAGATCCTCAAGGCGGCGGCGGCGCTGTTCGCCGCGGAGCTCGACCCCACCCGGCGCAGGCCGCCGTGACCTGCCGGTGGCGGCGGTCGCGGCGGCGCTGCCGGGTCAGGGCTTCGGGCGCCGCTGGCTCTGCCAGCGCACCAGCGCCGGCACGGGCTGGGCCCGGTGCGGCGACGCCTGGGTCCGGCGCGACGCCGGCGCGGCCCGGTGCGGCACAGCCTGGGTCCGAGGCGGTCTGGGCGTGGTGCGCGCCGGTGCAGGCTGGACGCGGGGCGGCTCTGGCTCGGCCCGCCGCGACGCCGGCTCGGCCGGCTGCGCGGGTGGCTGGGTCCGGTGCGACGGCGGGGCGGGCACCGGGTCGGCGCCCTGCGGCGCCACCGGCTCCGCTCCGGCCGTCCCTGGCGTGGGCCGGGCCTCACCGTTGGTCCGCACCTCGGGTAGCCGCTCGGCACCAGGCTGCTGCGGCCCGGGGCCGGTCCGGGTCACCCCGGGGCACGGGTCGCCGGCGAGAATGATGCGGTGCAGCCGCTGTAGCTCGCTGGAGGGCTCCACGCCGAGCTCCTTGACCAGTGCCCGCCGGGCCTGCTGGTAGGCGTGCAGGGCGCCGGAGCGGCGGCCGGCGCGGTAGAGGGCGAGCATGAGCTTGCCCTGGAACCCTTCGTGGGTCGGCTGCTGCGCGACGATCCGCACCAGCTCGCTGAGCAGCTCGTGGTGGCGGCCGAGCCGGAGATCGGCCTCGATCCTCGCCTCGAGCGTGCTGTTGCGCGTCTCCTCGAGCCGCAGCACCTCCACCTGGAGGATGGGGCCGGGGTTCACGTCAACCAGCGCAGCCCCGCGCCAGAGCGCGAGCGCGGCGCGTAGCGTCTCGGCCGCCTCCGCGACCCGGCCCGCCTCGAGCTGCGCCCGCCCGCGCTGGGCGAGCCGTTCGAACTGGAGCGAGTCGAGCGCGTCCGGCCCGAGGGAGAGCATGTACCCGCCGGCGAAGGTGTGCAGCGCGCCGCCCAGACGGCGGCCGTCCGGTGCGCACGCGCTCGGCTGGGAGGCGTTCAGATGAAGGTACTTGCGCAGCTGGTAGACGTACGTCTGCAGCGTGGTGGTCACGCTGACCGGCGGCTTGGTCTCCCAGAGCTCCTCGATGATCTGTTCGTTGCGTACGACGCTGTTCGCCGAGGTGGCGAGCAGCGCCAGTACCCGGCGTGGCTTCGGAGCGGTGAGGGTCACCCTCTCCCCATTGACCGAGATGGTCAGGGGGCCCAACACGTTGATCTGCACCACGTTCGTATCCTTTGCTTGTCGCGCGCTCCTCGTCAGGCGAGTAATCGATCAAGCTGCGCGCCGGTGTCCCTACCGGGCACTCGACGCGCTGGGCGGCACAACGCCGGTGTGGCGGGCCTTCGCCCAGGTGCTCGGCGGGGACCGGCCGGGGCGGCGGGCCGCCCCCCGGTGGGTTGGCGGCTCGGCGAGAGCCAGGCAGGTCACGGCATCCCCCGCAGGTGAGTCCGACTTACCGTGGGTGCGTCATGCATTTACCCGATGCCGCAGCTTTCCTGGCTTGCCGCAAGCAAGGCGCGTGACTGGGGAGGGCGCGCGGTCCATGCTTCCTAGCCAGAGTTGACCATCAATATGCTGTCAACTATGCCGCACTCCACACCCGTGGGCAAGCGCGTAGCCTGCCGGGCAACGCCTTGAGCCTGCCTCGATCCGGCCGCTAGCTGCGGTGTTCGACCATTGACGGTCGTGAAAGTTTCTGGCGGGCCGGGCGGATGTCGGCGAGCCGGCGCCCGTCCTGGGTACGGCGAGTGGCGCCGGTGGCGTAAGCATAAGAGGGACGTAGTAATTTTTCGATCCCCATCGTCCCTCAATGCCCGACTTTGTCGACGCAGATCTTCTGCACCGGACAATTTTGGATGATCCGAAGGGTAACGACGCCCTCCGGCTACCGTCGGTCACCTATCTCGTGGGATGGGATGCCGTAGACCTCGGTAAATGGATCGTGTCGCTGAAAGGTGGCCACGATACGTGGTTGTTGGCGACCTGATTTCTGTCCTGCCGGTTTCCTGTTAATGGAAACCAGTCCCATCGTTGGCCGGACCGGTCGGCCACCCCTGCGCCGCACGCTCAACCGCCCGGCAGGCCGGCGGCGTGGCGAGCTCTCGCCAGCGGCGCTCGAGCCGGCCGCGAGGGGCGCCGTGGAGCGTGATCGGGCCCCGGTAGCCGGACCGCCAGGCAGCCAGATGCCTCATCGACCGACGTTCGAGTGGCCCGCGCCACGCTGGTCGGCGCTGGTGCGGCTGCGGCCACCGCTGGCACGTGCCTGGAGCCGACCCCGGCGGCCCTCTTTCGAGCCTGGAGGTTGGAGTGACCCTCACGTCCATACCCGTGGAGCCCGCCGCCACCGACCACCGTGACCCGGAGGTACGGCTCCGCTCGCTGTTCGACCGCGCGACGCTGGCGCTGCTGGCTCCCCGCGACGGGTCCGGTGTGCTGAGCGGTCGCGGGGTGGTGGAGGGGACACCGGTGATCGCCTTCGCCACCGACGCCACGAAGATGGGCGGGGCAATGGGCAACGAGGGCTGCCGCCGCATCGTGGACGCGATCGACGCGGCGGTGCGCGAGCGCCTCCCCGTGGTGGGCCTGTGGCACTCTGGCGGGGCGCGGCTGGCCGAGGGCGTCGTCGCCCTCGACGGGGTGGGCCAGGTCTTCGCCGCCATGGTCCGCGCGTCCGGGCGGGTGCCGCAGATCTCCGTCGTGCTGGGCCCGGCCGCGGGGGGCGCCGCGTACGGACCGGCGCTCACCGACATCGTGGTGATGTCCGACCACGGCCGGATCTTCGTCACCGGGCCCGAGGTCGTCCGCAGCGTCACCGGCGAGGACGTGGACATGGCGCGGCTGGGCGGCCCGGAGCCCCACGGGCGCCGGTCCGGCGTGGTGCACGTGACCACCCGTGACGACGAGGCGGCCGTCGGCGTCGCCCGGACGCTGGCGGCGCTGCTCGGCGACCAGGGCCGCCTGGCCACCGTCGGGAAGGGTGACGGCACCGACCCGGGTGACGGCACCGACCCGGGTGACGACGCCGACCTGGGGAGCCTGCTGCCCGACCGCTCCAACCGGGCCTACGACGTCAAGCCGCTGGTCGCGGCGTTGCTGGACGCGCCCGGGGTGGAGCTGCACGCGAGGTGGGCGCCGAACATGGTGACCACGCTGGGCCGGTTCGCCGGGCGCACCGTCGGCGTGGTCGCCAACAACCCGCTGCGGCTGGGCGGCTGCCTGGACGCGGCGAGCGCGGAGAAGGCGGCCAGGTTCGTCCGGATGTGCGACGCGCTCGGCGTACCGCTGGTCGTGGTGGTGGACGTACCCGGCTACCTGCCCGGGCTCGGCCAGGAGTGGGACGGGGTGGTCCGCCGGGGGGCGAAGCTCCTGCACGCCTTCGCCGAGGCGGTGGTGCCCCGGATCACGCTGGTGACCCGCAAGGCGTACGGCGGGGCGTACCTGGCGATGAACTCCCGGTCGCTGGGCGCCACCGCCGTCTTCGCCTGGCCCGGCGCGGAGGTCGCGGTGATGGGCGCCAGCGCCGCGGTCAACGTGATGCACCGCCGCACGCTCGCCGCGACACCTCCGGACCAGCGGGAGGCGGTGCGGGCCCGGCTCATCGAGGAGCAGGTCCGCGCCGCAGGCGGGGTGGGCCGGGCCCTGGAGTGCGGGTTCGTGGACGCGGTCATCGAGCCGCGGCACACCCGTACCCGGATCGCCCAGGCCCTCGCCGCGGCCCCGCCCGGGCGCGGGGCCCACGGCAACATCCCGCTGTAGAAGCACCCTACGCACCCACCTCAGGAACCCGCTGTAGGAGGCGCCATGTCCACCGCGACGCCCCCGCACCACTTCGTCGCCGGCATCGGCGCCGGTCCGGCGAACCTCAGCGTCGCCGCGCTGGGCGAGGAGATCGTCCCCGGCGGGGTGGTCCTCTACGAGCGCCAGGAGGAGCCCACCTGGCACCCGGGCCTGCTGGGTCCCGGTGCCCGGCTGCAGACGTCGTGGGTCAAGGACCTGGTGACCCTCGTCGACCCGCGCAACCGGCTGAGCTTCCTGAACTACCTGGTCCAGACGGGACGGATCTACGCGTTCCTGAACGCGCAGTTCACCGCGATCCCGCGGATCGAGTACACCCGCTACCTGGCCTGGGCCGCCCAGGAGCTGGGCACGGTCCGGTACGGCGTCGACGTCACCGAGGTCGACTTCGCCGACCGCTTCGTGCTGCTGGGTCCGCACGGGCCGGTGGCCACGGCCGACCACCTGGTGCTGGGGCTGGGCACCCGGCCGGAGATCCCGCCGTGCTTCGGGGAGCGCCCGCTGGACGGCGTGGTGCTCGCCGAGCACCTCGAGCGCCAACTGTCCACACTGGACCGTAAGGCGTACGGGCAGGCGATGGTGGTCGGCGGCGGGCAGACCGGCGCCGAGGCGGTGCTGGCCCTGCTGCACCACGGCGCGCGGGACATCCGCTGGCTGGGCCGGCGGCACTGGTTCGCGCCGCTGGACGACTCGCCGCCGGCCAACGACTTCTACCGCCCGACGTACCAGCGCTTCTTCTTCAACCTGCCGGACGAGGTGCGCCACGCCTACCTCTCCGAGCAGACGCTGACCAGCGACGGCGTGTCCATGGAGACGCTGCAGGAGATCTACCGCTCGAACTACGAGGCGTACCTGCGCGAGGGGCGCGCGCCGGTGATGATGCTGCCCGGCCGCGACGTGGTGCAGGCCAGCAGCCGGGACGGCTGCGTGACGGTGTGGTGCCGGCGCGGGTCGGGCGGCAGCGAGCGGCACACCGCACGGCTGGTCGTGCTCGCCACCGGCCGCCGGCTCTGCCCGCTGCCCCTCGCCCGCGGCCTGGGCGAGCTCGTGGAGCTCACCGGCGCGGGCGAGCCCATCGTCGAGCAGGACTACTCGGTGCGCTGGAAGCACGGGCCCCAGCACAAGATCTTCGTGCAGAACCGCAGCCGGGTCAGCCACGGCCTGGCCGACCCCAACCTGAGCCTGCTGTCGGTGCGCAGCGCGGTGATCCTCAACAGCCTCCTGGACCGCGCCGTCTTCACCATCCGGGACGAGCAGGTCTACACGATGTGGGCCTGACCCGCCCCGGGTCTAGAACCAGCCGGAGACCGTGTCCGAGCGGTACGCGGCGAGGTCGGGATCGGCCCTGGTGACCACGTGGCGTACCCATGCCTGGCGCTCGTGGGCCATCGGGACCAGCTCCCAGATGCACGCGGTGGCGTTGTTGCCGGCCGGGGTGACCGCGGTCAGGTCGTCCCAGTCGGCGAGCCAGGTCCTGGTGTGCAGGATGACCCGGTTGGGGCTCCACCAGCCGACCACCACGTAGCAGCCGTCCTCGTCCTCGTGCACCACGCTGTAGGCGTAGCAGAGCGCGTCCGGGTAGGCCGGCGGCAGCGACATCCGGACCGCCCGGCGGGCAAACTCGTGCACCGGTTCCGGCGGGGTCTCCCGCAGCGCGGACACGGCGTACCGCTTCACGGTCCAGCCGCGCACCTCTTCGATGTCCTGGGTGGTGAGAGAACGCGGCCGGTAGGTGACCGCCCGTTCGCCGACAGCTTCGCCAACCGTCATGCGGCGATGCTCACACACGCCACGGCCCATCCCAACCGGGTCTCGAGCGGCCTTCGACCGATCCGCTCAACGCTCATGATGCGCGGTGGCACGGGCCTGCGGCGCGCAGCGGTCGGGAGGTGCACAGTGGACACATCTGACAACGGCCGGCTGGCCACCGTCGTGATCTCGCCTCCACCCACCCCCAACGGCCCGCTGCACGTCGGCCACCTCGCCGGCCCGTACGTCGCCGCCGACGTCGCGGTCCGCGCCGCGCGCCGCCGCGGGGAGCGGACCATCTCGGTGTGCGGGCTCGACGACAACCAGAACTACGTGCTGGCCGCGGCCAGGGCCGCCGGCACCGACCCCGAGCAGCTGCGCCGCCACCACGCCCGCCTGATCCGCGACGTGCTGGCGAAGGTACGGGTCCAGCACGACGTCTTCGTCGAGCCGGCGACCGACCCGTGGTACTGCTCCACAGTGGCCGGTTTCCTCGACGACCTGGTCGCGTCGGGGGCGCTGCCGGTGCAGGAGTGGACCGCCCCGGCCTGCGGGCCGTGCGGGGGCACACTGCACCACGCGTACGTCAGTGGGCGCTGCCCTTGCGGCGAGGCGGCCAGCGGCGGCACGTGCGAGGCGTGCGGGAGCTTCCTCACGGCGGCGGACCTGGTCGACCCGCGGTGCACCCGGTGCGGTGGGCCGGCCGGTGCGACGGTGGCCGTATGCGGACCCGTGCTGCGCCTGGAGGACCACCGTGAGCTGCTCATGCGGACCTGGTGCCGGGCGAGCCTGCCGCCCCGGGTCCGCCGGATCATCGACCGGCTGCTGGCGGGCCCCCTGCCGACCATGCCGTTGACCTACCCGACGGACTGGGGCATCGCGCTGCTGGGCACGCAGGGCCACCGCCTCGACGTGTGGGCGGAGATGGGCCTGGGCTACCTCTGCTCGGTGGGCCGGCACCTGGACCCCGCCGCGGTGTCCCTCGCCGACCATGTGGCGGCCTGGCGCGAGGTGGGCTCGCTGTGGGCGTTCCTCGGCATCGACAACGCGTTCTACTACGCGGTGATGTTCCCGGCCCTGTTCGGGCTGGCCGGCCTCCCGCCCGAGCTGCTGGGCGGGCTTGTGGTCAACGAGTTCTACACGCTTTCCGGGGCGAAGTTCTCCACCAGCCGGCGACACGCGGTGTGGGCACAGGACTTCCTGGCCGAGCACGACCCCGGTGTGGTGCGCGCGTTCCTCTGCTGGGACGCCCCGCAGCCGCACGCCAGCGACTTCACGCCGGCCGGCTACGCCGAGGTCACCGGCGCATGGCCCAGGCCGCTGCGCCCGGTCCGCACGAAGGCGGCAGACCTGGACCGGGCCGAGCGCGCCCTGGCCTACCCGCACTTCGACCCGGCTCTGGCGGCCCGGTGCCTGCTCGCGGGTGACCACCGGCGGGTGCCGCCGACCCCGTCGGCGCCCGGCTCCCCGGCCCCGGCGGACCTGCCGGCACCGGCGGGTGCGAGTGACGGCAACGACCGCGCGGCCCAGCTGCTGGCCGTCCTCACCGGCGACCCAGCCGTGCCGGCCCCCGCCGCGGTGGCCTCGGGTGCGGTCGCCGGCGGTGCGGCGGCTGCCGGTGCCGGCCCTCCCGGCAACGGCGGCCGGCCCTGACCAGAAAGCCCACCCCGATGACCGCGACGGCCACCTTCGAAGGGAACCCTGGATGACCCACTCGCTGGCCCACACCCTCGCCGCCGCATGCCCGGGCCGGGTGGTCACCCCGGACCACCCGGCGTACGACAGCGTCCGCCTGCTCTTCAACGGCATGCACGACCTGCGGCCCCGGGCGATCTGCCTGCCCCGCGACGTGGTCGAGGTGCAGGCGGCGGTCCAGGCCGCACGGGCCGCAGGGGTACGCACCACGGTGCGCGGCGGCGGGCACAACGTCGCCGGCTACGGCTCGCTCGACGACGGGCTCGTGATCGACCTGCGCCTGATGAACCGGGTGACGGTCGACCCGCGGGAGCGCGTCGCCGCGGTCGGCGGCGGTGCCACGTGGTGCGACTTCGACCTGGCCACCTCCGCCCACCGGATGGCCACCACGGGTGGCACCTTCGACACCACCGGCGTGGGCGGCCTGACCCTCGGTGGCGGCATCGGCCACATCATGGGCCGGTACGGCCTGACGTGCGACAACGTCGTGTCGTACCAGCTGGTGACCGCTGCCGGCGAAGTGATCGAGGTCGACGCCGAGCGGGACCCGGACCTCAGCTGGGCGCTGCGCGGAGCGGGCCACAACTTCGGCGTGGTCACCGAGTTCCGGCTGCGGGTGCACCCGCTGGAGACTCTCTACGGCGGCTACGTCGCCTACCCGGAACGCGAGATGGGTGCCGCGGTGCGGCTCTTCCGGGAGCTGATGCTGGCCGCGCCCGACGAGCTCACCTGCACGCTGCTGCTGGAGCGGTACGGCCCGGCCCAGGCCCCGGCGGCGGTGATGAGCGTGGCCTACTGCGGCACCGACGAGGAGTACCGCGCCGGCCTGGACAAGACCCTGCGCAGCCTGGACGTGCTGGACTGGCGGGTGGAGCAGCGCACGTACGTGTCGATGCAGCTCTGCCTGGGCCGACTGCCGTTCGGCCTGCGCCACTACTGGAGCGCCCGCTGCGTCGGCGAGATGCCGGACGAGCTGGTGGAGACGCTGGTCGAGCGCTTCCGGGCGAGCCGCTGGGTGGAGCCGTTCAACGACACCATTCTCATCGAGCCGCTGCACGGCGCGGTGCGCCGGGTCCCGCCCGAGACGAGCGCGGTGCCGTTCCGCGGCGCGCGGTTCAACATCACCGGGATGGCGATCTGGAAGCCCCGCGGGGCCGACGACGAGCAGGTCGCGTGGGCCCGGTCGGTGGCTGCCGCGGCCGAGCCCTACAACAGCTGGGGGGACGGGTACGTCAACTACGTCGCCGACGGCGCGGGCCGCGACAGCCGGGCGAGGCAGACCTTCGGGCCGCAGGCGTACGCCCGGCTGGCCCGGGTCAAGCGCCGGGTCGACCCGGACAACTTCTTCCGGTCCAACTACAACGTGCAGCCGGCGGAGCCGGAGAGCGGGGGCTGAGGTGGCATCACCGGCGCGGTCGACCGACCGCATCGACTACGACGGCCGCGTCTTCCGCTCGACCGCGGCCGAGACCGCGTCCCACGCCGGCACCCCGACCGGCTACTACCACCAGCAGGGCGACCTCGTCTGGGCGGAGTTCGCCGGCGGCAAGGTCCGGGTGGGCCGGCTGACCGGCCGGTGCGCCGGCGACGGGACGCTGCGGCTGGCGTACACGCAGGTGCTCACGGACGGCCGGGTGGTGGCGGGTGAGTGCGTGAGCACGCCGGAGGTCCTGCCCGACGGCCGGCTGCGGCTGCGGGAGGAGTGGCGGCGCTTCGACGAGACCGCGTCGGCCGGCACCTCCTACATCGAGGAGGTCACCGCGGGCTGACCTCTGCCCTGGGTGCTGTGCTCGTCGCCGCGGGCTTCCTGGTAGCGCGGCCACGCCGGGTGCGCCACGGTGACGTCGCCGGCATCTCCACCTGGTGAAGCCGGGTCTCACAACCTGCCCGACGACGTGGTGGCCGAGGTGTTCGACGCCTCGCGGGCCGCCATCACCCGATGGCCCTCCATGATCAACGCAAGTTCCGCGAAATTGGGCTTAACTCACGGACGGATAGGCACAATTTCAAGGAAATTGCGTTGATCATGGGGCGGCCGGGCGGTGGGGTGGGCGGGCGGGAGGCGGTGGGGGTGGGGGTGGGGGACGGCCCGCGCGGGAGGGCGCGGGCCGTCCGGCGTGGTCACAGGTAGCGGTCCCACTCCCACTGGCTGATCTGCCGGTGGTACTCGGCGAACTCGGTGCGCTTGCACGCGGCGTAGTAGTCCACGTACTCGCCGCCCGGCACCTTGCCCAGCGCGGCCCGCAGCGCGTCGTCGCGCACCAGCTCGTCCACGGCGTGCAGCAGGGTCGGCGGCAGCGGGCGCAGGCCGAGCTCGCGGGCGGCGGTCTCGTCCACCCGCTCCAGGTTGCGGTCGACCGGCGGGCCGGGGTCGGTGTCGCGCTCGACACCGTCCATGCCCGCGGCGAGGAGCGCCGCCATGGCGAGGTACGGGTTGGCCGCGCCGTCCACGCAGCGCACCTCGATCCGTCCGGCCTCGGGGATGCGCACCATGTGCGTGCGGTTGTTGCCGCCGTAGCTGGCGTAGCCGGGCGCCCAGCTCGAGCCCGACCGGGTGCCGGAGGCGGCGCCGAGCCGCTTGTACGAGTTGACCGTCGGGCTGGTCAGCGCGTGCAGCCCGGGTGCGTGGTCGAGCAGGCCACCGATGAAGCGGTAGCCCATTGTGGACAGTCCCAGGCCGCGCTCGTCGCCGGGGCCGTCGAAGAGCGGGTGGTCCCCGTCCGGGTCCGGCCGCCACAGGCTCATGTGCAGGTGCAGCCCGTTGCCGGTCAGGTGGCTGAACGGCTTGGGCATGAACGTGGCGATCCGGCCGCTGCGCTCGGCGGACAGCCGGGCCAGGTAGCGGAACACGACGACGCGGTCGGCGGTGGCCAGCGCGTCGGCGTACCGGAAGTTCTGCTCGAACTGGCCGTTGGCGTCCTCGTGGTCGTTGGAGTAGTTGCCCCAGCCCAGCTCGTTCATCGCCTGGCTGAGCGTGCTCAGGTGGTCCAGCGCCCGGGTCGCCGCGTGCGCGTCGTAGCAGGGCGAGGCGGCGGTGTCGAGCTCGTCGGCGATCTCGACACCGCCGTCCGGCGTGCGCCGCACCAGGAAGTACTCCGGCTCCGCCCCGACCCGCAACGCCATGGACTGCTCGGCGAGCCGGTCCAGCCGGGTGCGCAGGATGTTGCGCGGCGCATACGGCCAGGGCCGGCCCTCCACGTGCAGGTCGCACTGCACGATGCCGAGGCCGGGCTGGAGCGGGACCTTGACGTACGACGAGACGTCGGGGATCGCCACCACGTCGGGGTCGGCGGGGGACTGCCCCAGCCCGTCCGCGGCGTGACCGGCGAAGCCCAGCCCGTCGGTGAGCAGCTGGTCGAGCGTTGCCACCGGAGCCAGCTTGGCGCACGGCTTGCCGTAGAGGTTGACGAACATCACCAGCAGGAACTGGACGCCGTCCCGGGCGACGGCGGCGGCCAGGTCCTGCGCGGTGCGGGGGGCGGCAGCGGGTGCCTCGGTCATCTCATACTCCTTGTCGTAACGGCGTCATAGCGGCCAGGACTCCAGGCGCCAGGCGGCCTCCACCAGGGCCCACTCGTACCGGACGCCGTACTCGACGTGGCGGACGAGCTCCTCGCGCTCGGCGGCGGAGCAGCCGTCCCCGACCTCGTCGACCACGGTCAGGAACTCCTCCACCAGCTCGCGGAAGGGCTCGCCAGGATGCGAGGTGCGGATCAGCTCGGCGTACCGGGAGCCAGGGTCGTGCCGGGCCAGCACGTCCTCGCTGACCAGCCACTGCAACCAGGCGCACGGCAGCAGCGCGCCGAGCCCGGCGGTGAACGAGGTCACGCTGGCCGCGGTGAGGAAGCTCGTGTAGCTCAGCGTGGTGGGCGCGATCGGCGGCCGCTCGCCAGCCGGATCCACCGGCAGGTCCAGTCGTCTCGCCGTGGCCTCCAGCTCGCGCCCGTCGGCGACCGAGTTGTCCAGGCAGATCGCGGCCATCCGGCCCAGGAAGCGGGCGTGCGTAAGCTCCCGGGCCAGCCCGGCGCACCGGGCGTGCGCCTTGCCGTAGCTGGGCAGGACGTAGTACGAGTCCTGCCGGGAGAAGTGGGCATAGACGATGCCAGGCAGCGAGCCGTCGCGAAGGGCGCGGTAGTACGGGTGTTCCCTGCTCCGCTGGGCTCCCCGCTCGACGATCTCGGTCAGCTCCGCGCGCAGCGGCCTGGTCTGCTGGCTCGTGGTCGCGTTAACCATGTCGCGCAGCATGGAGCCGGTGACTCGAGCGGCGTTCGTACGCGGTTGGGGACGGGGCCCGGCCGGCCGGCCGGGCCGAGCGGTTCTCGAGCCGACCGTGAGCCCGGCTGGACAGGGTGGGGCATCACGGTCGAGCGGCGAGCGAAGGAGTCTGTGCGATGCGGGTGCTCTTCACCACCTGGGCCTGGCCGTCACACCTTTACGCACTGGTGCCCCTGGCCTGGGCCTGCCGCGCCGCCGGCCACGACGTCGTGGTCGCCAGCCAGCCCGCGCTGCTGGACGACATCGTCGCGACCGGCCTGCCGGCGGTGGCGGTCGGCGTGGACGTCGACGCCGTCGAGATGGTCCGTGGGTACGTGCTGCCGTCCGCGACCAGCTCCGGCGCTGACGGCCAGGCGCCGCGCACCGGCCGGGGCCCGCGGGTGATGCAGATGTTCCTCGCCAACGCAGAGTCCATGGTGGACGGCCTGGTGACCCTGGCCAAGTCCTGGCGGCCGGACGTCGTGGTGTACGAGCCGACGGCGCTGGCCGGACCGGTCGCCGCCGCTGCGGCGGGCGTGCCCGCCGTGCGCCACCTCTACGGCACCGACCTGATGGTGCGCGCCCGGCCGATGCTGCCGGACCTGCTCGCCCCGCTGGCGGCCCGGCACGGCGTGTCGGACCTGGAGCCCTTCGGCGCCGTCACGGTCGACCCCACTCCGCCGAGCCTGGCCCTGCCTGCGGACTACCCGCGGGTCTCGATGCGCTACGTCCCGTTCAACGGGCCCGGGGTGATGCCGGCGCCGCTGCCGGAGCGGGCCGGCCGGCCGAGGGTCTGCGTGACGTGGGGGCACACCATGGCCCGGCTCGCCCCGGACTACTTCCTCGCCGGCGAGGTCGTCGACGCGCTACGCGGCACCGGCGTGGAGGTGGTGGCCGTGGTCTCCGCCGACCAGCGGCCGCTGCTCGGCGCGGTGGACGACAGCGTGCACGTCCTGGTCGACGCGCCCCTTCAGCACGTGGTCGGCGACTGCGACCTGGTCGTCGCGCACGGCGGCGCCGGGACCGTGCTCACCAGCCTGCACGCGGGCGTGCCGATGCTGCTGGTGCCGCAGCTGCCGGACCACGCCGGGCACGCCGCGCGGGTGCTCGCGGCCGGCGCCGGCGAGGTGCTCACCCGGGACGAGGCAACAGCCGGCCACCTCCGGGACGAGGTCGAGCGGCTGCTCGCCAGCGGGCCGCCGCGCGCCGCGGCACGCCGGGTGCAGGAGGAGATGCGCGGCCAGCCGGCGCCGGCGGCCGTCGTCGCCGACATCGAGCTGCTGGCATCCTCCGGCGCCGGCACGGCCCGCTCGGGCTGACGGCGGCCGGTCAGGACGGTGGCCGGTCAGGACGGCGGCTTGCGGCAGGCCACCAGGGTCTCCTGGGCGCCCAGCGGCTGGTCCACAATGGAGACGAAGCCCGCGGCCGAGGCGAGCTCGCTCACCTCGGCCGCGGTGTACTCACCCCCACCCTCGGTGAGCAGCAGCATGTTGAGGCTGGCCACCAGGCTGCCCGCGTCGTCCCGCCCGGGCGGGAGCATCCGGTCGTAGACCAGCAGCGCACCGCCGGGGGACAGCGCCCGGTACGCCAGGCGTACCAGGTGGTCGCGCTGCTGCGGGCTCCAGTCGTGCAGGATGTGGCCGTAGACCACGACATCGGCGGCGGGCAGCGGGTCGGCGAAGAAGTCACCGGGGTGGAACAGCACCTTGCCGCTGAGCCCCAGCCCGCCCATGTGCTCGTGGAAGAACGGCTCGACCTGCGGCAGGTCGAACACGTGCCCCATCAGGTGGGGATGCGCCGCCACCAGCTGGCCCACCACGCTGCCCAGGCAGCCACCCGCGTCCAGCACGGACCGGTAGCCGCTCCAGTCGACCGCGGTGCTCAGCTCGGCGCCGAGGGACTGGCTGGCGCCGTCCATCATCCGGACGAAGTGGCCCAGCGCCTCCGGGTCGTTGAGCATGCCCTCGAAGTCGCCGTCGGCCTGCGGCCGCCCGGTGCGCAACGCCTCGGCCAGCCGGCCGTAGACGGGGTAGAGGGTCAGGTCGGCGCCGAAGAGGAAGCCACCGACGTAGGAGCCGCCACCGCGGACCAGGTGGCGGTCGGCGCCGGGGGCGTTGCGGAACCGGCCGTCCTCCTTCTCCAGCAGGCCCAGCGCGGTGAGCAGGTGCAGGAAGTCGGTGAGCCCCCGGCCGTGCAGCGCCAGCCGGGACCGGATCTCCTCCGCTGTGGACGGATGCGCGTGCAGGGCCGTGAAGAGGTCGAGCTGGACGGCGGTGAGCACCGCCTTGGCCGGGCCGAAGAGGTTGCCGAGCTGGATCAGCCCACCGGCCGTGCTTACGTCAGGTACGGGTACGGTCATCGTGGTGCCCTCTCCGTGGCGCGGCGGTCGCGGGCCACCCTCGCACCCGGCCGTGGAGGATCGCTCGACGTGGCCCCGGGCCGCGCGGGTGTCGAGGTGTCCTCGAGCCTCACCCCAGCCCCGACGGCCAGACTGTGGCTCGCCGGGATCCCCTGTGCCAGGGCACCCGGTCCGTACAGGCACTCGGTCCGACCCAGGAGAGGTGCATCGTGAGCTCGTCTACCCCGGTCAGCTACCCCTTTCCCTGGGACCCTCCGCTAGCGGTTCCGGAGCAGTGGCGGACCCTCCGCGAGAAGGCGCTCGTCGAGATCGCGCTCCCCAGCGGCGACCCTGCGGTGCTCGTCACGCGCTACCGCGACGTCAAGGCCCTCTTCTCCGACGAGCGGCTGAGCCGTAACACCGCGCGCTACCCCACCTCGCGGATCTCGCCGAACAACGAGCTGTTCGGCGACCCCAACATCGACAGTGACCCTCCTCGCTACCTCGAGGAGCGCAGCATCCTGACCCGCGCCTTCGCCGCCCGGCGCCTGGAGGCCCTGCGCCCGCTGGCCTGGGAGATCGCCGAGGAGCTGATGGACCGGATGGAGGCCGGCCCGCGCCCGGCCAACCTGATGGAGGCGTTCGCCTTCCCGCTGCCGATCCGGATCATCTGCCACATGCTCGGCGTGCCACCCAAGGACATGGACAAGTTCCGCCGCATGATCGACGGCTTCCTGTCCGTCACCAAGCTCTCCGCCGAGGAGGTCGAGGAGTGCCGGTCCGGGCTGTGGGCCTACCTGGAGGAGCTGGTCGCCTACAAGCGGCAGCACCCCGGACCCGACCTCATCAGCGACCTGATCCGGGTGAACGAGACCGACTCCAACCGGCTCAACGACTACCAGCTCCAGCACTGGGTGCGCACGTTGCTGATCGCCGGGTATGTCACCACCGCGTCGCAGATCGGCACGAGCATGGCGTTGCTGCTGAGCCAGCCGCAGGTGGTCGACGAGCTGCGCGGCGACTTCTCGCTGGTGCCCACCGCCGTCGAGGAGCTGCTGCGCTACCAGCTGATGGGCACGTCGCTCGGCTCGCTGCGCTACGCGCTGGAGGACATCGAGCTCATTGACGGCTCGGTGATCCCCAAGGGCGCGACGGTGCTGCTGTCGGTGGAGTCCAACATGGACGAGAGCGAGTTCGAGGACCCGTTCACGCTCAACATCAGGCGTACCGAGAACCACCACATGTCGTTCGGCTCCGGCATCCACTACTGCGCCGGCGCGGCGCTCGCGCGCATCGAGCTTCAGGTGTCCACCGAGGGCCTGCTGCGCCGGTTCCCCAAGCTGCGCCTGGCCGTGCCAAAGGACGAGCTGGTACGCCCGGTCGGCGCCTTCCTCGGGGCGTTCGACATGATCCCGGTCGAGTGGTGAGGGGTGGGCGCGGCGGTCAGTCCAGCTGCGCCCACAGCCCCCGTTCCACCGGCGAGAGGGGATGGGCGGCCAGCCGTTCCGGGTGCCCCTGCGGCAGGCCGGGACCGGTCGCGACCGGCGGGGAGCCGTCCAGCAGGTGCGGGTTGACGGAGACCAGCGCATAGCCGAAGTGCGCCAACCCGGCCCCGCACTCCCGGGCCAGAGCCCAGGCGAGCCGCGCCCACCGTCGCTTCGCCATCGCCTCTCCCGCCTCGCCACCCGGGGTCCCCACCGGCCCATCAGTATCGTGTGCCGGTCGTCTCGAGACGCGGTCGAGCAGGCGGGGCAGGCGCCTAGCCCACACCGTGCCGGCTGCCCACCCGGGCGCGCAGGTGGTCCACCAGGCCGCGGACCCAGCCCAGCTCGGCCTCCCACATGGCGCGCTGGAAGTCCACCTCGACGAGGAAGATCCGGTCCACCCCGCCGGGCACCGTGGCGACCCGTGCCTCGACCTCGGTCACCATCTGGTTGATGCTCGACTCCAGGGCGGCCACCCGCGCGTCGAGAGCGGCCAGCGCGTCCGCGTGGGGGAGGGACTGGATGAAGGCGAGCGCGGCCGGGAAGGCCGGATACTCGGCGGTCGGGACCGCCAGCATCTCCGTCAGCCAGCGCCTGGCGGTGGCCACGCCCTCCGTCGTGGCCTCGTAGACGGTCCGGTCCGGCCGCTTCGGCTGGCGCGTGGTCTCGCGGAGCCGGATCAGGCCGCTGCGGGCGAGCCGGTCGATGGTCTGGTAGATGGCGTTGCGCTGGGTCACGTTGATGACCCGGTCCTTGTCCCACTCCTGGATCCGCTGGCGCAGGCCGTACGGGTGCATCGGCTCCTCGCCGAGCAGGAGCAGCACCGCCATCGCCAGCGGGGACCGCCGGGAGGGTTGGGTCGCCGGGGCCGCCATGGGCGTGTCCTCACGTGTGGATGGCCGATCTGATGATAATCATAGTAGGACTAGTCCGCTCGGTGTCCATAGGGACGTGCCGGCCAGGAGCTGAGGACTCGAAGCACAGCGGCGTGTGGAGTGTCGGGGAACCGGCTGTGGCCGCACGACTCGATGTTGATTATCGTGGCATGCGCAGTTCTGAGACCCGCTCGGTCAACCAGTGCACGTACACGCCGGTCGTCAATGAGACGCGGACCGGGCACGTCATTGAGGGGTTCGTGCCGCGGAAGCCGTGGCTCAAGCTCGCCCTGCTCGGCTCCGTGGCGGACCACAAGCTCGACCCGTTGCTGCTGCGCGAGGTCCAGGCCGACACGCGGATCAGCGACGCGATGGGCAAGCTGCTCGCTGGGGACACCCGGGCCGCCGCGGAGGCGGTCGCCGAGGTTGACTCGGCCGAGGTGCTGCGCTTCGGGGTCAACTACGTCAAGGCCCAGCGCAGCCGCCTCGAGCTCGCCAGCCGCGAGGTGGAGAAGGTCCTGCTCGACCTGGCCTCGACCAGGAATTCCGCCGCCGCCGACATCGGCGATCTGCGTACGAAGGTCGCGACCGCGTTGCCGGTCGTCGCCGGTGAGCAGCCGAAGGTCTACATGAGCCGGGCCGCGCTGCTGGGCGAGGCGGAGCGGGTCGTGACCGCTGTCGCCGCGGCCGCGAAGCAGTCGAGCGTCCTGGCGATCGACCTGGACGAGGTGCAGCGCCACGTCGTCGCCAAGGCCCCGGACGCGGCGAAGTTCCTGGCCAGCACCGGGTACTTCGAGCTGCCGACGTACTACCCAAAGGTGGTCAAGGCGCAGGCGGCGCACCTGCTGGCCTTCGATGTCACCAAGGCCCACCTGCTCGACCAGACGCTGGTGCAGCTGCGTACCTTCGAGCGTCTGCTCAAGGTGGAACCGATCGGCTTCCTGCACCTGGAGAAGCTCGACTTCACACCGATCGGCTACCAGCGCGGCGAGCTGGTCTACTCGCTGCCGATGCTGCCGGGCGAGACAATCCGGATGACGCACAGGCAGTGGTCGCGCACTGAGTCGGAGTTCGAGAAGATCGTCACCGACTCGATCGAGACGTACTCCGAGGAGGCCCTCACCGAGAAGAGCGAGCTGGCCACCTCGATGACCGAGGAGCAGAAGCACAGCTCGGCCTTTAACGCCTCGGCCCGCGTGTCGGGAAGCTACGGCCCGGTGACGGTGTCGGCCGAGGCCGGGTACAACGCCACCAGCTCCGACGCCCAGTCGCGTACCCACGCCGCGAAGTCCTCGCGCGAGGTCACCTCGAAGGCTTCCTCGCGGGTGAAGAAGGAGTCGAAGATAACGTTCCGCGTCACCAACATCGAGGAGACCGAGGACACCTCCTTCCGGGAGATCAAGAACGACACGCCGAACGCGGTGCGGTGGGATTTCCACCGGTTGATGAAGAAATGGAAGATCTCGCTGTACCGCTATGACATCCGGCTCACCTACGACCTGGTCATCCCCGAGCCGGCCAGCTTTCTCATGCGCAAGTTCGTCAGGCTCCAGCGGCTGAAGGCCGAACACGACAGGGGCTTCTCGCTCAACTTCTCGCCATCGCTGATCGCCCGTAACAACTGGCCGGCACTAGCGGCGACGTACGGGGTCGCGCTGGAGGCGCCACCGCCGGAGACGGTGGCCGTGGTGGCAAACGATATGCAGACCAAGTCCTCGCGGGTGGTCGGGGTGGCCGACGTCGAGGTGCGCCTGCCCGAGGGGTACACCTTCGAGAGCTGGGACGCCGCCGGCGGCGAGGTGTACAAGGGCGACAAGCGGGCCGGGTTCATCGAGCCGCTCAAGGCGATGAACACGAGCCGCCTCAACGCCGGCGGCAAGAACATGAACAGCTACCTGTGGACGTACCAGTACGACTGGTCCGAGCCGGAGGAGGTCGACACAGGTACCACGCTGGCGATCTCGGTGTTCGCCACGGGACGGATCACGCCGGCCGCGATGGCGGTATGGCAGGCCAAGTGCTTCGAGCGGCTGGCCGACGCCGCCCGCGGCAAGTATGAGGCCAAGAAGGCCGCGCTGCGCCACGAGATCGACGAGCTGGAGAACGAGCTCTACCGCGAGGACGCGCTGGTGCTCCGCAAGATCGAGACCGAGGAGCTGATGAAGGGTGTACTGCGCTGGCTGCTCGGCCCGCAGTTCAGCTTCTACCCCGACGAGCTGCCCGACCTCGACCTGTCCGAGTACAGCGACCTGAGCTACTACGACGGCAAGGGAAGCTTGAAGCAGGCCAAGGACCACGAGAACGTCCTCAAGCACGGCGAGCTGGTGCGCTTCCTGCACCAGGCCATCGAGTGGGAGAACCTGGTCTACGTGCTCTACCCGTACTTCTGGACCGACAGCGACCGCTGGTCGTTCAAGCAGAGCCTGTACCACAACGACTTCGTGCACCGCAGCTTCCTGCGCGCGGGCGCCGCCCGGGTGGTGCTCACCATCCGACCGGGCTTCGAGGAGGCGTTCCTGTCCTATGTGGAGACCCTCGACTACGAGAAGATCCTGCCGGACGACCACCCGTACATCACCGTGGCCCAGGAGATGAAGGCCATGGCGCAGACCAACTACCCGTACACGCCGGCCGCCAACGAGCAGCCCAAGGAGAACCTCATCGACTTCTGGTACGAGTTCACGCCGACCGGCGCGCTCGACGTGGTGGCCGGCACCACCCTCGACGACGACAACGTCGACCCCGATGCCTGAGATCGATATCGGTGCCTCGTTCGGGCTCTTCGCCCGCTGGCTGCACCCGATTCCGGGTCAGTCCGGGCGGAACCTGTTCGATCCGGCGGCCCGCACGGAGCTTGCCACCGATGCGTTCGTGTCGTTCAACGGTGGGCGCTTGGCGGAGCTGCGCCGGGCCGGGATCGTCGCCGACGACGTCGACGGCGTCACCCTCGCGCCGCTGCGCGGTCTGCTCGTGCTGCCCCGCCGGGCGCCTGACGACGGCACCCCAATGGTGCTCATCATGCACGGCATGGCCCCAACGTTCGTCCCGTCGACCCCCTCGGCCGCCAATGAGGTGCACTCCTACCGCGGCTACCGGTACCTGCAACGGCATCTGGCCGAGGCCGGCATCGGCTCGCTGAGCATCAGCGCCAACGTGGTGAACCGGATCAACGGCGACGACGACTACCAGCGCCGCTGCCAGCTCTTCGTACTCCACCTGGCCCTGCTCTCGGCGCTCGCCGCGGGTGCCGCGCCCACCGGCACGCCGCTGCGCTGCCGGCTGCCTCGCGGTATGGCGAGCCTGCGCACCGCGCTGGAGCAACCGGCCACCCAGCCCACCTCCGCTTCCGCGCCGGATGTGTTGCTGCGCGACCTTTCCCGCCAGGTCCGCGAGGCGGAGCTGGACCTGACCCGGCTGGCCGTCATGGGCCACTCCCGCGGCGCGACCGCCGTCGCCGAGCTGGCCGAGATCGTGCGCGGCGCGAGCGCACCGAGCTCGGCCAGCGCGGTGGAGACCGAGCAGCGCACCCGCGTCGCCGCGCTGGTCAGCTCACTGCGCCTGCCGCAGCCGACCCACCTCAAGGCGCTGCTGCCGCTCGAGCCGGACTTCGCCGGCCCGTACCCGATGTCCCTGCCGGACACCTTCCTGCTCGCCGTCGCCGGCTCCCACGACGAGGACGTCAGCAGCTCGGCGGCGAACATCTACGAAGGGGCCAGGTGCCCCAAGGCCATGCTGGTGATGCACGGTGCCACCCACGGCCGGTTCAACACCGTGTGGCGCACGTTGGACTATGTCAAGCGGGTCATCAACGAGAGCATCCGCTGCCAGACCAGCCTCGGCCAGCCGATCCGCATCATGTCCAACGCCTCGCACGAGGAGGTCCTGAAGTCGTTCGCCGGCGCGCTTTTCCGGGGCCGGCTGCGCGGCCAGCCCGACGAGCTGCTCATCTTCACCGGCGAGCGGCGTGGTCCGCAGGGTGTGGACGTGACCCGGGCATGGCGCTTCCCGCGTGGCACCATCTCTCTCGACGGCGGCGTCGCCTCGCCGACCGCCGCGACGCTGGCCAATGTGTACATCAACAACCACAACCCCTATGCCCAGCGCGACACCCCGGTGTTCCGGATCGCCCGCCCGGCGCGGCAGTCGGCCACCCTCAGCGTGCCGATCGGCGACGGCCAGCTCACCGGAGTCACCCACCTCAGCTGCCGGATGGCGAAGGAGCACGACGTCAACAGCGCCCGCGCCCGAGCGGCGGAGCCGTTGCGCAACTTCAGCCTCGGCCTGTTCACCGACACCGGCCTGCAGATCGGCCGTACGATCGCCGGCCGAGCCGTCCCGTCGATCATCCACCCGGTCTACCCGACGCGGAAGTTCACCGTGCAGGACGGCGAGGTCTGCTACGACGACACGAACATTTTCCTGCAGACCATCGAGGTACCGCTGACCCAGTTCATAGCGCGCACCCGTTTCACCGCCAGCGACCTCGCCCGGGTCCGCGAGCTGCACTTCGGCATGCTGCCCGCTACAAAGGCCGGCCAGGACATCTTCTGCCTGGTCGACTTCGTGCTGTCCACCAGGTAGTCAGTCGGGGAGCCAGATCTCCACGAACGGCTCAGGCGGGCAGCGCCTCGATCGCGTGGAAGGTGAACGAGCTGTGCAGCGGCTTGACCTCGCCCACCTTGAACCCGGCGGCCGTGAACAGCTGCTCGAACTCCGCCAGGGTCCGGTCCAGGCCGGGGAAGACCACCATGATGGCCGCGTTGCGGACCGCGGCCGCCAGCACCTCGTCCGGGTGCCCGGTGGTCCCCTCCTCCGGGACCAGCGAGTCCAGCACCACCACCCGGGCGTCCGCCGACATCGCGCTGCGGCAGGTCGCAAGGATCCGTACGCACGACTCGTCGTCCCAGTCGCACAGGACGTTCTTCAGCAGGTACGCGTCGGCCCCCTGCGGCAGGGACTTGAAGAAGTCGCCCGCGACCACCTCACAGCGGTCCGACACGCCCGCCTCGCGCAGCACCGAGGGCGCGTCCGCCACGGCGAGAGCCGTGTCGACCACCGTCCCACGCAGCGTCGGGTGTGCGGCCAGGATCGCCGCCACCAGCGCGCCGTTGCCGCCGCCGACGTCGACGACGTGCCCGAAGCGGCTGAAGTCGTAGTTCTCGATGATCGGGGCGTGGTTGGAGGTCGTGTTGGTCGCCATCGACCGGTGGAAGTTGTCGGCCAGCTGCGGGTCCCGGGTGAGGTAGTCGAAGAAGCTGGTGCCGTGCACGATGTTGAAGGAGGGCTTTCCGGCGCGTATGGCCTCCTCGAGCGCCCCGAACGCCTGCCACACGGCCGGGTGGCTGTACCACGCGTCGTGCACGCTCGCCTGCCACGGCGCCTCGTCCAGGTAGACGCGACCGGTCGGGCTCAGCGCGTACCGGCCGTCGCCGGTGCGCTCCAGCATGCCGACCGCCGCCGCCCCGTGCAGCAGCCGGGACATGTACCTCGGATCGGTGCCGGTCGCGGCGACCAGCTCCGCAACGGTCCTGGGCGCCTCACTGAGCAGCTTGGGAACGCCCAGCCGCGAGGTGGTGCCGGCAATCTGAGAGATCGCAAAACCAAAGACGAGGGGCAGGATCTTTCCCATCTCCGGCAGTTCTGCGGCCTGGTTGCTCATAGTGGACACTCCCGGTGCGCTGCGGACGCGGGTCGACGCAACCAGTCTTCAGGGAGGCGTCGAAGCTTGCTCGAGACGAGGTCAAGGGGGTAGTCCGGGGCCCGGCGCGCGCCCAGTCACCGTCGAGCACCGCTCGAGCGCCCGGAAACAGGCTGTGGTACGGGAGGAGTGCGCATGGACCTGGGTCTGCGAGGCCGGAAGGCGTTGGTGACCGGCGGCACCCGCGGCATCGGGCGCGCCACGGTGCTGGCCCTGGCGCGTGCCGGGGTGGACGTGGTCACCTGCTACCTGCGGGAGAGCGAGCCGGCCGAGTCGCTGCACCGGGAGCTGAAGGAGATCGGCGGGCACCACCACGTGATGCGCGCCGACCTGGCCGACCCGGAACAGGTCAAAGCCCTGCTCGACGAGGTGCGCAACCGGTTCGGCCGGCTCGACCTGGTCGTCAACAACGCGTCCGTGCAGAACCAGATGCCCTTCGAGGAGCTGACCCTGGGGGAGTGGCGGCGGATGGTGGACACCAACCTCACCGCCATCATCCTCGTGGTCCAGCAGGCGTTGCCGTTGCTCGGCGAGGGCGCCTCGGTGGTCAGCCTGGGCACCAAGGCGGTGGAGCTCGGGGTGCCGATGCGGGCCCACTACACCGCCACCAAGGGCGGGCTCGCGGCGCTGAACCGCTCCCTGGCCAAGGAGTACGGCCGGCGCGGCATCCGGTTCAACATCCTCGCGCTCGGCATCATCGCCACCGACGTGCTGGACCGCCTGCCGCCCGAGCAGTCCGCCGCGCTGCGGGCGCGGTTCGCCCAGATCATCGCGCTCGGCCGGGTCGGTGAGCCGGAAGAGGTCGCCGGAGCCGTGCTCTGGCTGGCCAGCGACCTGTCCCGGTACGTCACCGGCGCGACCATCGCGGTCGACGGGGCGCTGTCCTGATCATTGCCGGTCGTCTCCAGCACGCCCGCGCCCGCCCAGCCGAGCGTGCGCCCGCGCGGTTACCAGCCGAGCGTGCGCCTGCGGCGCCTACCAGCCGAGCGTGCGCTGGCCGCGCAGGAAGGCGCCGGTGGGGCCGTCGTCCGGCAGCGTCGCCGCGTCGGCGATGTCGCGCGCCGCCTGCTCCGGCGTCTGCTCGGCCGTCGGCATCATCCGGGTCCGGGTCTGGCCCGGGTTCACCGCGTTGACCAGCACGCCGGTGCCCTTGGTCTGGGCGGCGAGCATCGTGGTCAGCCCGTTCAACGCGGTCTTCGAGACCGAGTAGCCGGGGGTCCGGGTGAACAGCCCGATGCTGAACGAGCCGGTGGCGCTGGAGACGAACACCACCCGTCCCCAGCCCCGGCGCACCATGTCCGGCACGAACGCCTGCGCCACCCGCCACGAGCCCAGCAGGTTCACTGCGAACGTCCGCTCTACCAGGTCCAGCGAGACCGACAGCGGGTCGGCTCCGCCGTCGAGGATGACCCCGGCGTTGGAGACCAGCACGTCGACCGGGCCCACCTGCTTGTGCGCCAGCCGTACGCTCTCAGGGTCCGTGACGTCCAGCGCGTGTGCGCGTACGTCAGGCCCCAACGCTGCGGCGGCCTGTGCCGCGGCGTCCGGGTCCCGCGCCGTGACCACCACCCGCAGCCCGCGGGAGTGCAGCTCGGCGGCGACCGCGAGGCCGATGCCGCGGTTGGCCCCGGTCACCAGTGCCACACGGGGTGTGGTCATGTCTTCCTCCCGGGATGCGTCAGTGGGTCTCGGCGGGTTCGGCCGCCTTGGGCAGCCAGTAGATGCTCAGGATCCGCACCGGCTCGCCGTGGGCGTGGATGACGTGGCGCTCGCCCGGCTGCAGGAGCACCGCGGTGCCGGTGGGCGCCGGGACCTCCCGGCCGTCCACGGTGAAGGTGGCCGCACCGCCCACCACGATCGCCAGCTCCACCTCGGGGTGGCAGTCCTCGGCGCTGTCGGAGTCGGCCGGCACCTGGCACCACATCGCGTCGAACGGGAGCCCACCCAGGTCGCCGTATTGGGACCAGCGTCCGATGTGGATGCCGTACGCCGGCTCGAGCGCGGCCTTGTCGACGTTGAAGGTCTGCACGGGGACTCCTCCGACAGTCGTGGTCAGGGTTGGCGGGTGGGTGGGGACGGAGTCACCAGGCGACCATCAGCTTCAGGGGCGCGCGTACCAGCCCGCCCTGGCACCAGGCGACGTCGCCGGCGGGTACGGCCAGCCGCAGGTCGGGCAGGTGCCGCAGCAGCGCGCCGATCGCGATCTGCAGCTCCATCCTGGCCAGCGCCGCCCCCAGGCAGCGGTGGACCCCGTAGCCGAAGCTGAAGTGGGCGTTGCCGGACCGGGTGAGGTCGATGCGGTCCGCGTCGGAGAACACCGTGTCGTCGTGGTTCGCCGCCGTCATGACCGGCAGCACGAACTCACCGGCACGGACCAGGACACCGCCGACCTCGACATCCTCGGTGGCGAGGCGGGGCAGGCCGGTCCCGACGCCCTGCGGCACGTACCGCAGCATCTCCTCCACGGCGGAGGGCATCAGGTCCGGCCGCTCGCGCAGCTGCCGCAGCTGCTCGGGGTTTATCAGCAGCAGGTAGGTGAAGTTGGCTATCTCGTCGGCCGTCGCCTCGTGGCCGGCGATGAGCACGGTGACCGCGATCGCGACCAGCTCGTCGTCGGTGAGCCCGCCGCCTCGGATCAGCGTGCTCAGTAGGTCCTCGCCCGGCTCGCTGTGCCGCCGCTCGACCAGCCCGACCAGGTAGCCGCGCAGCTCCTGGCCGATCTTCATGATCTGTTCGCCGGTGAGCTGGGCGAGCGCCGGCACCGAGAAGCTGTCGACCAGCTCCAGGAACCGCGGCTGCTCGGGCTCTGGCACGCCGAGCAGCTCGCAGATGACCAGACCCGCCAGGGGCAGCGCAAAGGACTGCATCAGGTCGGCGGGCGGCCCGGCGCGCCGCATGTCGTCGATGAGGGCGTCGACGATCTGCTGGACCCGCGGCCGGAGCCGTTCCACGCCGCGTACCGTGAACGACGAGGCCAGCAGCTGGCGCAGCCGGTCGTGCTCCGGCGCGTCCGTGGCGATGAGCAGGTTGGCCTTCTGGATGATCGGGAGGATCCGCGGCTCGTCCGGCCCCACGGCCGCGGCCCGGCTGAATCGCTTGTCCGTGAGGACCGTCTTGACGTCGCAGTGCCGGACCGCCAGCCAGGTCGGCTTCCCGTACGGCAGCACGGCCCGGCACATGCCCGGGTCCTTGCGCAGCTGCGCCAGGGACGGGTCCACGTCGAGCCCGGCCAGGTCGGTCGGTGGGAACGGCATCAGCTCGGACTCGGCGCCCATCGTCGAGACCTAATCTTCAGAGTCGATGCGGATGGACTGGGTCGGGCAGCCGCGCGCGGCGCGCCGGACGTCCTCGTGCAGGTCCGCGGGTGGGTGCTGGTCGAGCACGGTGACTCGCCCGTCGTCGTCCTGGTCGAAGACGGCAGGGGCACGGTAGACGCACAGGCTGCTGACGACGCAGGTAGCGGAGTTGGCTGTCACGCGCATATGGCACCTGCCGGGTTGGTCCGGAGGATGGGTCTGTTTCGTCGGCCACCGTGCCGATCTGCTCTGGAGGGCAGCTCGAAAACCGGTTGAACCAGTGTGGAGCCGGCACGGCCGCACCCGCGGCGCCTGGCGGGCGTTCGAGCGGTGTTCGAGAGGGTGTCGACCCGCGCCGGGCAGCGTGACGACCCAGGGCCCGCCGGTAACCGCGCGCTCTCTGCCGTACCTGCGACGATGGGGACTTTCGATGACCAAGCCAACCGAGCAGCTGCCGGAGACTGAGCAGTTCCTTCCGGTCATCTTTGGCTTTGCGCTTACCCAGATCGCCGGCACCACCGCCCGGCTGGGCATCCCGGACCTGCTCGACTCGCCCAGGACGGCGGACGAGCTGGCGGCGGCCACGGGTGCCGACCCCCGGTGCCTCCAGCGTCTGCTGCGCGCGGCGACCGCCGTGGGGGTGCTTTCCGCGACCGACGGCGGCCTGTTCGAGCTCACCCCGGTCGGCCGGATCTTCCGCAGCGACTCCCCGTGGCAGGCGGGCCTGCACGACGCGATGCACAGCCACCTGGCGGTGTGGCGGGCCTGGGGCGCGCTGGAGGAGGCCGTCCGGAGTGGACAGCCGGCGTTCGACATCGTCAACGGCATGGGCGTCTTCGACTACCTCCAGCGCGACGAGAAGCTGGCGGGATACTTCCACGCCACCATGGCGACCGGCACGGCGGCCCAGCTGCCCTCGATCATCGCCAACTACGACTTCAGCAGGTTCTCCCACATCGTCGACGTGGGTGGGGGGAACGGCACGTTCCTCGCCGCGGTGCTCGCCGCGAACCCGGGAGTGCGGGGCACCCTCGTCAACGCCGAGGACGGGCTCGCCGAGACACCGGAGATCCTCCGGCAGGCCGGGGTCGCCGACCGGTGTGACGTCGTCGCCGGCAACTTCTTCGAGTCGGTGCCGGCCGGCGCCGACGCGTACCTGCTCAAGAGCGTCCTGCACGACTGGGATGACGAGTCCTGCCAGCGGATCCTGCGCAACTGCCGGGACGCGATGGGGCCGGACGGCCGGGTGGTCGTGCTCACCTCGCTCATGCCGGACGGCAAGGCCACCGAGGACCCGGGTGAGGCCCTGGCAGTGGCCATCCAGGACATCGAGATGATGGTGATGTGCCCGGGCGCGATCCGGACCCTCGCCGAGCACGAACGTCTCTTCGCCAACGCGGGCCTGCGGCTCGGTGAGGCGAGGTCACTCTCCTGCCCCTTCCTGTTCCACGCGGTCGAGGGGCTGCCTGCCTAGCTGCCCACCCGGGCGATCCATATAACTCCAATGTGGACTCGTTGGCCACACGGCTGAAGACCGGAAGGAACTCGCATGTGCGGTATCGCTGGTTGGGTGGACTTCGGACGGGACCTGACCCAGGAGCGGGCCACCGTTGACGCCATGACGGACGCCCTGTCCCACCGGGGCCCGGACGCGCGGGGCGTGTGGGTGTGCGCGCACGCGGGCCTGGGCCACACCCGCAACTCGGTCATCGACCTGGCCGGTGGGATCCAGCCGATGGCCGCCGAGGAGGACGGGCGCACCGTCGCCGTGCTCACCTACAGCGGGGAGGTCTACAACTTCCGCGAGCTGCGCGGCGAGCTGGAGCGGCGCGGCCACCGCTTCCGTACCCGCAGCGACACCGAGGTGGTGCTGCGCTCGTACCTGGAGTGGGGGGCGGACTGCGCGCGGCACCTGGAGGGCATGTTCGGCTTTGCGGTGTGGGACCTGCGCACCGAGGAGCTGCTGCTGGTGCGCGACCGCATCGGCATCAAGCCGGTCTTCTACAGCCGCCTGCCCGAGGGCGTGCTCTTCGGGTCGGAGCCCAAGGCGCTGCTGGCCAACCCGCTGGTCCGGCCGGTGGTCGACGCGGACTGCCTGCGGGAGCTGTTCTC
>DASSUC010000257.1:0-4026 GCA_035707405.1 Micromonosporaceae bacterium
GCCATGCTGCCGGTCGCCACCACGATCGGCCTGCTCACCGGCGGCCTGCTCTCCGGAGCCGTGCTCACCGAGACGGTGTTCGCCTTCACCGGCATCGGCCAGTTCATCGCCGAGGCGATCGACCGTCGTGACTATCCGGTGTTGCAGGGCTTCATCATGCTGATCGCGGTGATCTACGTTCTGGTGAACCTCGCGGTCGACATCTCGTACACGCTCATCGACCCGCGGGTGCGGGTCAGGTGAGGGTGGGTGGGGAGGCGAGACCATGACGCTCCTGTCGCCCGGCCGTAAGGTCGAGAAGCTGGACCGGCTCGCCGAGCTGGCCGCGGCCCGCTCCGACGAGCAGGGCCAGAGCCTGTGGCGGGAGGCGTTCAAGCGGGTCCGGCGCAACCCGGCCGCCATTGCCGGCGCCGTGGTCCTGCTGCTCTTCGTGCTGATCGCGGTCTTCGGGCCGTTCTTCGTGCCGTACTCGCCGACGGATGCGATCGGGATCCGCAACGGCGAGGTGGCCTCCGGCGCCGGCCGGATCCCCGGTCCCTCGGCCGAGCACTGGCTGGGCTACGACCACCAGGGCCGCGACGAGCTGAGCCGGATGATCGTGGGTGCCCGCCAGACGCTGCTCGTCGGCGTGGTGGCCACCCTGCTCGGGCTGGCTGTCGGCTCGCTGCTGGGCGCGCTGGCCGGCGCCGCGTACGGCCTCGCCGGCCGCTGGGGCCGGCGGCTGGACAGCTTCCTCATGCGCCTGGTCGACATGCTGCTGGCGATGCCGAGCCTGCTGCTCGCGGTGAGCATCGCGGCGCTGCTCGGGCCGAGCCTCGTCACCGTGATGATCGCGGTCGGGGTGATCTCGATACCGATCTTCGCCCGGCTGCTGCGCGGCTCGATGATCGCCCAGGCGAACAGCGACTACGTGCTCGCCGCGACCTCGCTCGGGGTGCGCCGCAACCGCATCGCTCTGGCGCATGTGCTGCCCAACTCGCTGGGCCCGGTGCTGGTGCAGGCGACGTTGACCCTGGCCACCGCGATCATCGAGGCGGCCGCGCTGTCCTTCCTGGGCCTGGGCAACCCCAACTCGGAGACCCCGGAGTGGGGCGTCATGCTCGCCGACGCCCAGTCGTACCTGGAGGCAAACGCCGGGCTGGCGTTCTACCCGGCGATCGGGATCATCATCACCGCGCTCGGCTTTACCCTGCTGGGAGAGGCGATGCGCGAGGCGCTCGACCCGAAGCTGAACCGGTAGGCAGCGGCGCGGCGGCGAGGGAGGCGAGGACAGCATGGCGTTGCTGGACGTGGAGGACCTGTCGGTGGTGTTCGCCCGCCGGGGCCAGCGCACGGTCCGGGCGGTCGACGGAGTCGACTGCACCATCGACGCCGGCCAGGTGGTGGGCCTGGTCGGGGAGTCCGGCTGCGGCAAGAGTGTGACCGCGCTCGCGGTCATGGGCCTGCTGCCGAAGGGCTCGGGGGTACGGGTCGGCGGCAAGGCCGTCTTCGACGGCACCGACCTGCTACGGATGGACGCCCGGGCGATGCGCGACATCCGCGGCCGGGACATCGCGATGATCTTCCAGGATCCGCTCTCCTCGCTGAACCCGGTGGTCCCGATCGGCGTCCAGGTCACCGAGGTGCTCGTCCGGCACCGGGGGCTGGAGGGGGAGAAGGCCCGCAAGGAGGCCGCGCACCTGCTCGACCGGGTCGGCATCCCCGACCCCAACCGGCGCCTGAAGGAATATCCGCACCAGCTCTCCGGCGGCATGCGGCAGCGGGCCCTCATCGCCATGGCGGTCGCCTGCCAGCCCCGCATGCTCATCGCAGACGAGCCGACGACCGCGCTCGACGTGACCATCCAGGCGCAGATCCTGGAGCTGCTCAAGGACCTGGTACACGAGTCCGGCACCGCGCTGCTCATGATCACCCATGACCTGGGCGTGGTGGCCGGCATGTGCGACGTCATCAACGTGCTCTACGCCGGCAAGGTGGTGGAGACGGCGTACCGCCACGAGCTGTTCGCCGCGCCGCGGCACCCGTACACGGTGGGGTTGCTCGGCTCGATCCCGCGGCTGGACGCGGTGCGCGGCGAGAAGCTCACGCCGATCCGCGGCTCAGTGCGCGACCTGCTGCCGTGGGCGGAGGGGTGCGCGTTCGCGCCGCGCTGCTCCCGGCGCGTCGAGGCCTGCCTCGCCGGCACCCCGGCGTTGGTGGAGATGGTGGGCGGGCGCGAGCACCGGTACCGCTGCGTGAACCCGGCCCCGCTCCCGGGCTCGCCGGAGGAGGCGCGGGAGGCCGACAGCCACCGGGCAGCTGCGGGCGAGGCAGCTGCGCAGGCGGAGGAGAAGGTGTGACTGCGAACCTGGTCGAGGTCCGCGACCTCAAGGTGCACTTCCCGATCACCCGTGGGGTGATCTTCGACAAGGTCATCGGGCACGTGAAGGCCGTCGACGGGGTCGACCTGACCATCCGGCGGGGCCAGACGTACGGGCTGGTGGGCGAGTCGGGGTGCGGCAAGTCCACGCTCGGCCGGGCCATCCTCCAGCTCACGCCGGTCACCGCCGGCAGCGTGGTCTTCGACGGCGTCGACCTGACCACGCTGCCGGGCGAGAAGCTGCGCGCCATGCGCCGGCGCATGCAGATGATCTTCCAGGACCCGCTGTCCAGCCTGGACCCCCGGCAGAACGTGGAGTCCATCCTGGTCGAGGGGCTCGCCACGCACGGCATCGGCAGCACGCGGGCGCAGCGGCGCGAGCAGATCCTCAAGACGCTGGACGCGGTGGGCCTGCCGCAGTGGTCGCTGTCGCGCTACCCGCACGAGTTCTCCGGTGGGCAGCGCCAGCGCATCGGCATCGCCCGCGCGCTGGTGCTCGGGCCGGACCTCATCGTGGCCGACGAGCCGGTCTCCGCACTGGACGTGTCCATCCAGGCCCAGGTGCTCAACCTGCTCGACGAGCTGCAGACCGACCTGGAGCTCACCTACCTGGTGATCGCGCACGACCTGGCCGTGGTGCGGCACATCGCCGACACGGTCGGCGTCATGTATCTTGGCGCGCTGGTCGAGGAGGCGCCCAGCGACGACCTGTACCACGCCCCGCTGCACCCGTACACCCGGGCGCTGATGTCGGCGGTGCCGGTGCCGGACCCGGAGGTCGAGGACCGGCGGGAGCGGATCCTGCTCGCCGGCGACCTGCCGTCGCCGGCCAACCCGCCGGCCGGCTGCCGTTTCCACACCCGCTGCCCGTGGGCCCAGCCCACCCGCTGCGCGGCCGAGCGGCCGCCCCTGCGCGAGCTGCGTGCCGGGCACCGGGTGGCGTGCCACTGGGCCGAGGACATCGAGGCCGGCAAGCTGCGCCCGCACGAGGTGGCGGTGGAGCTGGTGCACCAGGCGGCCGAGGAGCCGGTCGAGGTGGCCGCGCCGGCCGAGCCCGCGCCGTACCTGTAGCCGGGCACCTACCGCCGGCGGTCTCAGCCCTCGGGGCGGTTGAGCAGGCCCACGGCGACCGCGTGCACTGCGTCGAGGTCCTTGGGGTCGGCCAGGGTGGCCCGCCCGCCGGTGACCGTGTACCACTCGGCCGCGTCCCGGTACTGCACCCGCAGCTTGAGCTTGTCCCCATTGAGCTCGGTACGCAGCGTCAGGTCGCCGGTGACCACCCCGACCTCGTCCGTCATCACCCCGCCCGGGCCGGCTGTGATGTGCGCGGTGCACTCGTGTTTGGACATGTCCCCAACATCTCGCTCAGGGCGGCCTTCTCCGCGGAGGTGACGCTCAGCCGCCAGTGATGCTTCACCGCTATCCACTGCTGCGCGTAGTGGCACCAGTAGGAGCGGTTCGGCGGTCGCCATAGTGACGGGTCCTGGTCACCTTTTGCCCGGTTGGACGTTGCCGAAACCGCGATCAGCTCGGGCCGGACGAGGTCGTTGGCGAAGTCACCCCGCTGCGCGTCGGTCCACTCGCCGGCGCCGGAGCGCCACGCGTTGGCCAGCGGCACCATGTGGTCGATGTCGACCTGCGCGGGGTCGGTGAGCCAGCGCTCGTCG
>DASSUC010000258.1:0-2833 GCA_035707405.1 Micromonosporaceae bacterium
CTGGAACCGGCTCAGCACACCGAGGTAGTCCAGCAGCTCCGACACGCGGCGGCTGAACGTGCGCGGCGACATGCCCAGCCGCTGGCTGGCCGTGACGTCGGTGGCCCCGGTCAGCAGCTGCTCCAGCACGGGCAGCAGGTGCTCGGGCGGCTCTTCGGCGGCCAGGACGGAGCCGCCCGCCGGTCGCAGCGCGGAAGCGCCGCGACCGGCGGGCGCTCGCCCCCTGCCGAGACGGCCGTTGGACGCCCGGCCGGACCGGGTGGGCCCGCTCGACGAGTGGGCGCCGTCGGCACGCACCACTCGCCGCCCCGACCCGACCGGGTGCGCAGCCGCATCGGCACCACCGGCGCGGGCGGAGCGGCTGCCCTCGCCCGGCGCAGCACCCGACCTGCGACGAACCGCCGGGGGGCCGGCGGCGGCGTCAGGTAGGGCGGGCGGAACGCCCCCACGATCCGTGGCGACTTGCTGGCGGGGTATGAACCCGGAGCGGGCGACCTCTGCCAACGGGGCCTCCTGGAGCGAACAGGTGGGCGGAAGCGTATATTTCATCGATTGGGTCCCGCAATGACCGGACCTTAGACACCCTGGTCGCCGCTGTCCTTGCCGTTCCCTCTCGGCGCGCTCTCATCCGCGTCTCAGTCCCCGCCTGAGCAGCGGGAAGGCGCTCCCGCGGCAGCCGCCCGCCCGGCGCCGGGCCCGCGGTCCTCCGCGCCGGCAGGGCATGCCGCGACCCGGGACCGGGCCTCGTGCCGTTCGAGTGCGGTCTCCTCGGCGCTGACCAGCTCACGCGCGTACAGGCGCCACAGGTCGTCGATCTGGTACCGCAGGCCCTGCGCCCCGTGGGCCGCGGTCACGACCGGGCGCACCAGCCGCTCCGCGGCCAGCTCCTCGGCCAGCTCCTCGGCGGCCACCGGCCGCACGTCGAGCAGGAGACCGGCGTCGGTGACGCAGAACTGCGCCCGGTCGAGCAGCCCGAGCAGCCGGAACAGCCGGCGGGCCGGCGGGCTCAGGCGCAGGTAGCTGCCCTCGACCGCACCGCGCAGGTCCAGGTCGCCGAAGGTGAAGGCCGCCAGCCGCCGGGACTCGTCGTCGAGCACGCCGGCGAGCTGTCGCAGGGACCAGTGCGGGCGGGCGCAGACGCGGGCGGCCACCGCCCGCAGCGCGAGCGGCAGCCCGCCGCAGTACGCCACGATCCGCGCGGCCGGCTCCGGCTCCCCGGTGACCCGCTCCGGCCCGACTATCCGGCCGAGCAACGTGAGCATGTCGTGGTCGGCGAGCGGGCCGAGCTCGACCCGGTGCACGCCCTCCAGCGTGGTCAGCCGGCGCCGGCTGGTGATCAGGGTGGCGCACCCGGGACCCGCCGGGAGGAGCGGGCGCGCCTGCGCCTCGGTCTGCACGTCATCCAGGACCAGCACGAACCGCCGGTTCACCAGGCATGCCCGGTAGAGCGCGGACCGCTCGGCCAGGCTCGGCGGGATCTCGGTGTCGGGGACTCCGAGCATGCGGAGAAACCGGCGAAGAACTGCGTGGGGATCCGGCTCGCCGCCGCCGATGGAGGCGAAGAACTGTCCCTCGAACAGATTTCCGGAGAGCATGTGCGCGACCCGGACGGCGAGCGCCGACTTTCCGACTCCGGTGACCCCGGAAATGGTGACGACCAGTGGCGCCGTACCGCCGTTCGCGCTTTTCAGGTACTCGCGCAGATGCGCCGTCTCGCATTCCCGGCCGACCAGGCAGACCGAGTCACGCGGCAGCTCCCGGGGCTCACCCGAGATCGGCGGCCACCCGGGCGCCGGGCGCGCGGGGGGCTCGGCCGGCTCGTCCGACACCAGGATGGCGCGGTGCATCTCGCGCAGGTCCCGGCTCGGCTCGAGCCCCAGGCCGTCGACGAGGGTGCGGTAGCCCTCGAGATAGGTCTCGACCGCCTCGGCCCGGCGCCCGCACCGGTAGAGCGCGCGCATCAGGTGGTAGCGCAGGCGCTCCCGGAACGGGTGCACCGACACCAGCTCGCGCAGCTCCGGTACGAGCTGGTGGTGCAGCCCGAGGGTGAGCTCGATCTCGATGCGCTGCTCGATCGCGGCGAGCCGGCGCTCCTCGATGACCTCGGCCTCGACCCGTACCCCGGGTGCCGGCACGTCGGCGAAGGCCGGGCCGCGCCAGAGCGCGAGCGCCTCGCGCAGCTCGGCCACTGCCTCGCGCGGCCGGTCCGCGGCGAGGAGCGCCTGCGCCTGCGCGAGGTGCCGGTCGAAGACCAGCAGGTCGAACATCTCGGGCTCGATGATCAGGGCGTAGCCGCCGGCCCGGGTGACCAGCTGCGGACGGGGGAGCGCGCGCTGCGGGTCCAGGCCGTCCTGAAACAGCTGGCGCAGCCGCCAGATGCGGGTCTGCACCTGGCCGAGGGCGGTCTCCGGCGGCTGCGTCCACAGCGCGCTGATGATTCGGTCCGCGCTGATGACCCGATTGGCGTTAGTCAACAAAGTTGCAAGAAGTCCGCGTTGCAGCGGCCCGCCGGTGGGCAGTTGGCTGCCCCCAATTATGACTTCCAATGTGCCCAAGCCTCGGAACCCGACGCCCCGCATGCGAGGTGTATAGCACCTACCCGCCAGTACGGCGAAGCCGTCGCCTTGGAAAGAGACGTAGATCGCGATGGACCCGTTCCCGGTCGTCCCCGGTCGGCGCCGCCCGCCCCGGCACGGCACGGGCACGGCAAAGTCGGTGTGTGGGGTGTCTAGGCTGGTAGGAGATGTATGAGTTTGAGGACTCGGCGGTTCTTGCGGGCGTTGTGGCGTAGCGCGGCGGCGATGTTGGTGGCCCCGTGGACTCTGAGCAGGCT
>DASSUC010000259.1:0-6427 GCA_035707405.1 Micromonosporaceae bacterium
TAGAAGCTGCACTACCCTCCGGGGATGGAAAATCTTGCCAAGGATGGGGGGCCTTCTTCGGCGCTTTCCCCTCATCCAGCGCTCGGGCTGCGCGTGCGTGACGTGCTCGGCGCCTCCTCGCTGGCCGGTGCCCAGGTGCTGGCCGGCGCCACCGGCCTGGACCGGATGGTCCAGCGCATCAACGTGATGGAGGTGCCGGACATCCTGCCCTGGGTCAAGCCGCACGAGCTGCTGCTGACCACGGGCTACCCGCTGCGGCACGACCCGGGCGCGCTGGTCGGGCTCGTCGCCGACCTCGACGCGCACGGGCTGGCGGCGCTCGCCATCAAGCTGCACCGCTACCTGGACGCGGTGCCGGCGGAGATGCTGGCCGAGGCGGACCGCCGCGGCTTCCCGGTGATCCAGTTCCCGGACGGGGTCGGCTTCGACGACGTCCTCAACGAGGTCCTCAGCGACCTGCTGAACCGCCAGGCCGCGGTGCTGGCCCGCAGCGAGGAGGTGCACCGGGCGCTGGTGTCGGTGGTGCTGGAAGGCGGGGACCTGGCCGACCTCGCGGCCGAGCTGGCCCGCATCCTCGGCGGCCCGGTCGTGATCACCACGCCGCACGGCCACGTCGTCGCCCGGGCCGGCGATGGAGCGGAGCTGGCCCGGCTGGCCGGGGACGGCTGCTTCGACCCGGCCGGCCGGTTCCGGGTCGAGAACGAGCCGCACCCCCCGGGCTCCGCCGGCGTGCACACGGTCGTGCCGATCGTGGCCGGCCGGGTCGACCACGGCCGGATCGTGGCCTTCTCCCGGGCCGCGCTCACCGAGGCCGACGTGCACAGCCTGGAGCGCGCCGCGACCGTGGCGGCCCTGGCCATCACCAAACGGCTGGCCGTGGCCGCGGTGGAGAGCAAGTACCGCGCCGACTTCCTGCGCGACGTGCTCACCGGCCGGGCGGAGGACCTGGCCGCCGCGGTCACGTACGCCCGTACCCTCGGGTGGAAGCTGGACCGGCCGCTGGTGGTGCTGGTCGCGGAGCTCGACCCGGAGGTGGCTCCGGCGCCGGGCCCGCCGCTGCGCCCGGTGCGGGAGCGGTTCACCGCGGCGTGGCAGACCGCGGTGCGCTCGCGGGACCCGGCCGCCGCGGTGGCGAGCTTCGCCGACGAGGTGGTCACCCTGCTCGGCGCGGGCCGGGACGGCTCGGTGGACCGCCTGGTCGCAGACCTCGACCGGCTGGTACGCGCGGACCTCGGGGTCGGCCGGCGTACCTTCTCCCTCGGCGTGTCCCGGGTGGTGACCGCGCCGGCGCAGCTCGCCGCGGCGTACGAGCAGGCCCGCAAGGCGATCGGGATCGGCCGCCGGCTGCACGGCGCGGGCGCCCGGGCCAGCTTCGAGCGGCTCGGCGTGCACCGCCTGATCGCGCTGATCGAGGACACCGCGGAGCTGGCCGGCTTCGTCGCCGAGGTGCTCGGCGAGCTGGCCAGGGACAACCCGGAGCAGGCCGACCTGCGGCACACGCTGGAGGTGCTGCTGGACACCAACTGCAACGTGGCCGAGGCGGCCCGGCGGCTGCACTTCCACTACAACACGCTGCGCTACCGCATCGGCAAGCTGGAGCGCATTGTCGGGCCGTTCATGGACACCGCGGCGCTGCGCCTGGACATCGGGCTGGCGCTGCGGGTACGGGAGCTGCACGGCCTGTGAGCAATGTCTGCCAAGTAGGGCGGCGCAGGTTAGGGGAGTTGTGCCCATGAGTTGACGGGCCGGTGAGGTCCACTGTGGCCCGCAACACACGAGGCGGCGAAAGGAGCGTGGTCATGGCTCTGCTGGACTGGCGCGTGGTCCATGGCGGGAAGACCCCGCCGCCCGGCGAGGTGGTCGCCCCCGACGAACGGCTGTCCTGGCCGCGCACGGTCGGCCTCGGCGCCCAGCACGTGGTCGCGATGTTCGGCGCCACCTTCGTCTTCCCGATCGTGATGGGGCTCAACCCGCAGCTGGCCATCATGATGAGCGGGATCGCCACGATCTTCTTCCTGCTCGTCGTCTCCGGCAAGGTGCCCAGCTACCTCGGCACGTCCGCGTCGTTCGTGGGCGGGGTCGCGGCGATCCGGGCGCAGGGCGGCGACTCCTCCGACGTCACCGGCGCGATCCTCATCGCCGGCCTGGTGCTCGCCGCGTGTGGCATCGCCATCCACTTCCTCGGCTCGCGCGCGCTGCACGCGGTGCTGCCGCCGGTGGTCACCGGCGCGGTGGTGATGCTGATCGGGTTCAACCTGGCGCCCGTGGTGGCCAACATCTACTGGCCGCAGGACCAGTGGGTCGCGCTGCTGACCATGCTCGCGGTGATGGCGATGGCCTTGGGCTTCCGCGGCTTCCTCGGCCGCATCGCGGTCTTCCTGGGCCTGCTCTTCGGGTACACGCTGTCCTGGCTGTTCGACCGGGCGTTCGGCCGGATCACCTCGTTCGACCCGGTGACCAACGGGGAGTCCACCCGGTTCCGGGTGGACTGGGGCGGCGTGCAGGCGGCGGACTGGTTCGGCTTCCCGCCGCAGACCGTGATGGGGGCCGACGGCCGGGAGGTCGCCGGGTGGCACCTGCCCACGTTCAACGCGGTCTTCATCCTGCTGGTGCTGCCCGCGGTGATCGCCCTGATCGCCGAGAACACCGGGCACGTCAAGGCGGTCGCCGAGATGACCCGGACCGACCTGGACCCGGTGATGGGGCGGGCCATCGCCGCCGACGGCGCGGCCACCTCGCTGACCTCGCTGGTGGGCGGCTCGCCCACCACCACGTACGCCGAGAACATCGGGGTGATGGCGGCCACCCGGGTCTACTCCACCGCGGCGTACTACGTAGCCGCGCTGGTGGCGATCCTGTTCGGCCTCTCCCCGAAGTTCGGCGCGGTCATCTCGGCCACCCCCGGCGGCGTGCTCGGCGGCATCACGGTGGTCCTGTACGGCATGATCGGCCTGCTCGGCGCGAAGATCTGGAAGGAGAACGGGGTCGACTTCGGCAACCCGATCAACCTGGTGCCGGTGGCCGCGGGCATCATCATCGCGATCGGCAACACCCGGCTGGTGGTCACCGAGGACTTCGAGCTGGCCGGGATCGCCCTGGGCACCATCGTCACGATCGTCGGGTATCACCTCGCGCGCCTGCTGGCGCCCCCGTTCCTGCGCGACCAGCAGCGTGGCGAGGGGGCGGTGGTGGTCATCGACCGGCCGGGCGCGTACAAAGAAGACGCGGCGCCTGCGCCGGATAGGGAAGACGACGCGGCGCCTGAGCCGGGCCGGGGCGCGCACCGCGCCGAGGACCGGACCGAGCGCCGCGCCAACGACCGGAGCGACGGGAGATAGCCGAGCCGATGAAGCCGCCGGCCTTCACCTACCACCGACCCCAGACCCTGCCCGAGGCGCTCGACGTCCTCGCCCAGGTGGGCTCCGACGGCAAGGTGCTGGCCGGCGGCCAGAGCCTGGTCCCGCTGCTGAACATGCGCCTGGCCGCGCCGGCCCACCTGGTGGACGTCAACCGGCTCACCGAGCTGGCCTACGTGCGGGCCACGCAGGAGGTGGTGCGGGTCGGCGCGCTGGCCCGGCACGCCGACACCGAGCGGGACGCCGCCGCGTACCGGGTGCTCCCGCTGCTGCGCCAGGCCACCGCGCAGGTCGCCCACCCGACGATCCGCAACCGGGGTACGACCGTAGGCAGCATCGCGCACGCCGACCCGGCCGGCGAGCTGCCCGGCGTGCTGGCGCTGCTGGACGGCGGCGTCGAGGTGGCCAGCGCCGCCGGCCGGCGTACGGTCGGCGCGGCCGAGTTCTTCGTCGGGCCGCTGGAGTCGGCGCTGCGCCCGGGCGAGCTCGCCGTCGAGGCGGTGTTCCCGGTGCCGCCGGCCGGCTCCGGCACGGCCTGGCTGGAGGTGTCCCGCCGGCACGGCGACTACGCGCTGTGCGGGGCCGGCGTGCTGGTCACGCTCGACGAGGACCGGCGCGTCGCCGCGGCCCGTGCCGCGTACATCTCGGTCGGGGCCACGCCGGTGCGGGTGGAGCTGACCGAGGCCGTGGCCGGCCAGGCGTACGACGCGGCGGACTGGGCCGCGGCCGGCGCCCTGGCCCGGGCCGCGGTCGAGCCGGACGACGACATCCACGCCACCGCGGCGTACCGCCGGCACCTGGTGGGCGTGCTGACCGCGCGCGCCGGCCGGGCGGCGGCGGCCGCTGCCGCGGGCGTGGCCGACCCGGACAGCGCAGGGGAGGGTGGCGAGTGACCGACCACGACGTGCGGCTCACGGTCAACGGCGTGCCGCGCACCGCACGGGTCCCGGCACGCCGGCTGCTCTCCGACTGCCTGCGCCACGACCTCGGGCTGACCGGCACCCACGTCGGGTGCGAGCACGGCGTCTGCGGCGCGTGCACGGTGCTGGTCGACGGCCTGCCGATGCGCTCGTGCCTGCTCTTCGCGGTGAGCGTGGACGGCGCCGAGGTGACCACAGTGGAGGGTTGCCGGGCGCCGGACGGCGGGCTCGGCCCGGTGCAGCAGGCGTTCCAGGACTGCCACGGGCTCCAGTGCGGCTTCTGCACCCCCGGCTTCGTCACCACCATCACCGCCTACCTGCGGGACAACCCCGACCCGACGCGGGAGCAGGCGCGGGAGGCGGTCGGCGGCAACCTGTGCCGGTGCACCGGCTACCAGAACATCGTCGCGTCCGTGCTGCGCGCCGCCGAGCTGACCGGGGGAGCCCAGCTGACCGGGGACGGCCGATCATGACGACGAGGATGTTCGGCGAGCCGATCGCCCGCCGGGAGGACCCGCGGCTGGTCTCCGGAGCCGGCCGTTACCTCGACGACCTCGGGTCCGAGGCGCTCGCCGCGGCGTTCGTACGTAGCCCGCACGCTGCCGCCCGGGTGCTCGACGTGGACGTGACCGACGCCCTCGACATCGACGGCCTGGTCGCGATCTACACGCACGAGGACCTGGACGGGCGGGTCGGCGAGCCGCTGCCGCTGCTGATCCCGCACCCGGCCCTGCACGCGCCGCGCACCGGCCACCCGCTGGCGCCGGACGTGGTGCGCCATGTGGGCGAGGCGGTGGTGATGGTGGTCGCCACCGACCGCTACGTAGCCGAGGACGTGTGCGACCGGATCCGGGTGAGCTACGAGCCACGGACGGCCGTGGTGGGGATCGGGGCCGCGGCGCGCACCGCGCACCGCGTTCACGACGACCTGCCGGACAACGTCGCGGCGCACCTGGTGCAGGAGGTCGGCGACGCCCGGGCCGCCATCGCCGAGGCCCCGCACCGGCTGCGCCTCGACCTGGACATCGAGCGGTCCGCGTCGACGCCGCTGGAGGGGCGGGGGGTCTACGCGCGCTGGGACGAGGCCGACCGCTCGCTGCGCGTCTACTCGTCCACCCAGACCTCGACCTCGGTGCGGTTCGCGCTCGCCGCAAAGCTCGACATCCCGGTGGACCGGGTCGAGGTGGTCACGCCGGACGTCGGCGGCGGCTTCGGCGTCAAGATCATGCATCCGTGGCCGGAGGAGGTGCTGGTGCCGTGGGCGGCGATGCGGCTGGGCCGCCCGGTCAAGTGGACCGAGGACCGGCGTGAGCACTTCATCTCCTCCGCGCACGAGCGTGGGCAGCGGCACGCGGTCGAGGTGGGCTTCGACGGCGACGGCGTGCTGCGCGGGCTGGACGTGACCTTCGACCACGACAACGGCGCCTACACGCCGTACGGGATCATCGTGCCGGTCATCACCTCGACCCAGCTGCTCGGGCCGTACAAGCCCGGGGCCTACCGGGTGGAGCTCCGCTCGCTCTACACGAACACCGTGCAGGTCACGCCGTACCGGGGGGCGGGCCGGCCGCAGGGCTGCTTCGTGATGGAGCGGACCATGGACGCGATCGCCGCCTACCTGGGCGTGGACCGGGCGGTGGTGCGGGAGCGCAACTTCATCCAGCCCGAGGAGATGCCCTACGACCACCAGATGACCTTCCAGGACGGCCGGCCGCTGGTGTACGACTCCGGCGACTACCCGGCTGTCCTGGAGAAGCTGCGCAAGCTGGTGGGCTGGGACGAGTTCGCGGCGCTGCGCGACGAGGCGCGAGCGCAGGGGCGCCGGGTCGGCATCGGGCTCGCCTGCTACGTGGAGGGCACCGGCGTCGGGCCGTACGAGGGCGCCTTTGTGCGGGTGGAGACCAACGGCAACGTGGTCGTGGCCACCGGCCTGACCACCCAGGGCCAAGGGCACGAGACGGTGTTCGCCCAGGTGGCAGCCGCCGAGCTGGGCGTGCCGGTGGAGGCGGTCACCGTGGTGACCGGCGACACCCGCCGGTTCAAGTACGCGGTCGGCACGTTCGCCTCCCGGGCGGCCGTGATGAGCGGCAACGCGACTGCCCTGGCCGCCCGCAAGGTGCGGGCCAAGGCGCTGCGCATCGCCGCCGAGGC
>DASSUC010000260.1:0-3624 GCA_035707405.1 Micromonosporaceae bacterium
CGCCGGGCTTCCCTCGCCTTGAGTGCGCTCTCGTACTTGAACTTGCCGTAGTCCATGAGCTTGCACACCGGCGGGCGCGCCATGGGCGCCACCTCGACCAGGTCCAGGTCGACGTCCGCGGCCAGCTGCAGGGCTCGCTCCAGCGGGACGATGCCCACCTGCTCCCCCTCAGGGCCGACCAGTCGGACCTCACGTGCCCGGATCTGTTCGTTCACGCGTGGTTCGACGCTGATGTGGCCTCCTCCGTTGGCTGTACAAGGAACGGGTGCCGACCTGAAGCAGAAGGCCCTGGCGTATGCCAGGGCCCGCTCGACCGGTCAGGTGCGCACGCGCACCAGCCGGCAGGTCGCCGGCTTGACCGGACCCGGCCGCTGAAGGATCGGCAGCTCGGGTGGGAGCAGGCGCTCCGCTTCGGCACCATCACCAGTGATGACGGTTGGTCGACCCGACAAGACTATCAGGCGTGTCACTCGCACGCGAGCAGGCCGGGCATGCCGCAAACCGCCGCCGTGGGGGTCACTCGCCGCCGGCGGGCGCGGCCGGCGTCGCCCGGCTCTCCTCAAGCAGGGTACGCAGCGCGCGTACGGCCCGCACGGCGTGCTCCTTGTCGGCCCGCTGCACGGCCAGGATCGAGACCACGTCGTCGTCGGCGAGCTCCAGCGTGGCCCAGGACGCGCCGTGCTCGAAGCGCACCGCCCGGACCACCTGCCACGGCAGCTCGTACCCGCCGACCACGTTGCGGATCCGGATCCGCTCGCGGTCCGCCTCCACCAGCGGGCGGGTGAACGCGAGGATGGCAGCCGCCCCCACCAGCCCGAGGCCGATCATCGCGGCCTGGTCGCCGGGCTGGAAGACCGCGGTGCCGGCGCCGGTGCTGCCGCGCAGCCCGGTGGCGACCGCGGCGGAGACGACCACCACCGCGACCGCCGCCACCCACGCCACCACGCGGACCCGGCGCGGCCGGATGCGGACCGTCGGTGTCACGGCGTCCAAGTGTAGGCGGCACGCCAGCCGGGCGGCCGCGCCGGGCCGACGGGGCCGCCCGGCTACAGGTCGAGGACCGTGCCGTCAGGCAGCTCCCACCGCACGGTGCTCCCTGTGTACGTGGCGAGCAGGCTACCCCGCCTGCGCGCCTCGACGATCGCATGGCCCAGGCCGGCGGTGCCCAGCCGGGCGTCGAGCTCGGCCACCTCCACGGCGTCCGCTCCGAGCAGCGGGAGGATGGTGGTCACCCCGTCGATCTTCGTCGCCAGGTCCACCAGAAGTGACCGCTCGTCCTTGTCGAGCACCGCGTACGCCGCCAGGAAGCTCGCGGCCGGCACCCCGACCAGCGCCGCGCCGCCGTCCTCCTCGACCATGGCGACCAGCTCGCCCACTGCCAGGCCGCTCAGGCGGGCATACGCGAGCAGGGCCGAGGTGTCCAGGACAACCCGGACATTCATTCCTGGCCCGCCTCGTACCGGTCCGCCTCGGTGGAGGCCCGCCGACGAGCCTCCAGCGTGCGGACGCGCTCGCGGATACGACGGACACCCTCGTCGGTGACCTGGTACCCCGCGCCTGCCAGCACGCCACGGGTAGCCTCCCGGCGGCGGCGCATCCGGATCGCGTCGGCGATGTACGCCGACGCGTTGTCGACGTGGTCGAGCTCGGCGGCGACCTCGTCCGGCAGGCTGATGCTGAACCGTCGCGTCATACTGTTGATGCTACAGCAGTAGCATGAGATCGATTCGCCGACGTGCTTTGGTCACGCCCGCTTCGACCGGGTGCGCGCCTTGACGATCGCGCGCAGGACGAGCAGCGCCGTCAACGCGACGAGCTGGCCGCCGAGGACCACCTTGTTGACGTCGACCGCGGGCCGCCAGCTGACCGAGCCGTCCTTGATCACAAAGACGCCCAGCGGCCGTGCGGACAGGCCGAACCCGCCGCCGGAGCCATGGGTATCCTGGCCGGTCTCGGCCGGACCCTGGCCGCCACCGCCGCCACCGCCTCCGGTGACCTTGGCGACCGGCAGCACCGTCAGGCCGTCCTGGTAGATCGGTTCGCCGAAGACCTTGCCCGCGCCCGCATCGCCGACCGCCCGGCGAACGGTCTCCAGCGTGTCTGTCTCGTGGGTCGTGGCCGGTAGCGTGGTCATGGAAGCGCCATCCTTCCTCATGTCCTGCGTTGGGCTGCCCGGTGGGCCGGCGGAGGCCGGGGACACCGGACATGACCTCATAGCCGGAGCGTATCGGCATCCAGGTCGCGCTGGCCGAGGTTCGCCGCGCCCAGCACCGGCTGAGCCGGCCGGACGCGGGACGGGTGGGGCGCCCGGACCGCCCCACCCGTCGCCTGCTGCCGTTCAGCGCACCGTGATCTGGTGGTTGTCCAGGTGCTGGATGCTGCCGTCCTCGGCGGAGTAGGCGAACGCCTCGATCGTGTAGGCGCCCGGCGCCAGGGTCAGGCTGACCCGGCCCTCACCCCGGCTGGGCGCCCCGACGCTGAGGGTCATCACCCGCTCGGTGACGGTCCTGCCGTTCTGCACCACCCGCAGCTGCACCGTGGCCTCGAAGACCGCACCGTCCACGTGCACCTCGAACGTGCGCCCCACGGTCGCCCCGTGCTGCGGGCCGATCAGCCAGATCAGCGCCAGCACCTGCAACGCCGGCCCCCGCACCAGGTCGCCGGCGACCGAGACGGAGCCCCACAGCTCGCTGACCGGCGCCCCGTCGAGCAGGATGCGCACCTTAGGCTTGCCGCTGGCTGCGGTCGCCGTCCAGACCAGCTGCTGCACCGCCTGGTGGGCGTACTCGGAGCCGACCGAGTTCTGGCCCGCCCCGGTCAGGTCGACCACGACCGCGTCGCCGGCGATCCGCACGCCGCGGACCCGCGCACCGGCCGGCCAGGAGCTGGCGTAGTCCGGGTCGTACGCGCTGTCCCGGTCCAGCATCTCGGTGACCGCGGCCCGGGTCCGGGCCGCCGGCGAGCCGTCACCGACCGGCAGCTGGTGGAACTCGCGGTAGAGCCGCGGGCGGCCGCGGTCGAGCCCGATGTAGTAGACCGGCACGGAGGCCGAGGCCTGCTGCGGCGGCCTAGTGGTCGACGGCGGGGCCGCCGTCGGGCCGGGCGGCGCCGGCTGCGCCGGTGACGGCGTGGGCGACGGGGTCTCGACCGGCGCGGAGGCGGCCGGCGGCGGTGGCTCGTCGGTACGCGGGGCGCAGCTGCCCACGCCGGCGAAGACGGCGACGGCGGTGGCGAGAGCCGCTAGGCCCCCGGTGCTGACGGCGAACATGGCTCCTCCTCGGGGTAGCCACCGCGCCCGGCGCGCCGCGATGCGCTGGCGGATGGCCACCAGCGCATCCGGGGACACCTCCACGCTCGCCGCTTCGGCGTCGAGAACCCGACGGAGGTCGTGTTCGTTCATGCGATCGCCTCGCTCGTGCCGAGGGCGGCCCGCAGTGCGGCCATGCCCCGCGCGGTGTGGCTCTTCACAGCACCCCGACTGACCCCCATCGTCTCGGCGATGTCCGCCTCGGACAGGTCGACGTAGTAGCGCAGGACCAGCGCCTCCCGCTGCCGGGTGGGCAGGGCCCGCAGCGCGGCCACCACGGCCGCGTGCTCCAACGCCCCGAGGGCGCCGGCCTCCGC
>DASSUC010000261.1:0-7307 GCA_035707405.1 Micromonosporaceae bacterium
AGTTGCCCGTCCAGCAGGGCGGCGCAGCGGTCCAGCGCCGCGGTGAACACCGGCTCGGACTCGTACAGGGTGCGGGCCATGTCGACGGACTGGCTGCCCTGGCCGGTGAACAGCCAGGCCACCTTCGGCCGCCGCCCCGCCACCGCCACACCGTGCCGCACCAGCGGGTGCTCGGCGCCGTCCAGCCAGCCCCGCAGCCGCTCCACCGCACCGGTCGCGTCCTGCGCCACCACCGCCAACCGGTGCGCGAAGTGGCTGCGCCGGGCCCCCGCCGCCGCGCACACCGCCGCCAAGCTCGGCGGGTCCGGCTGCTCCAGCAGGCTCACGTAGCGCTGGGCCAGGGCCCTTAGGGCAGGGGCGGTCCTGGCCGACAGGGGCAGCAGCTGCCACGCCCGCACCCCACCCACCACAGCCGGGACAGGGGCGTCCACCGCCGGCGGCTCCGCGACGACCAGGTGGGCGTTGGTCCCGCTCATCCCGAACGAGCTCACACCCGCCACCCTGGGCCGGTCCCCCCGCGGCCACGGCACCGGCGCGGTCGGCACCGTCACCGGCAGCCGGTCCCAGTCGATGTGCGGGTTCGGCGTACGCAGGTGCAGATGCGCCGGCAGCAGCTCATGCCCCAACGCCAGCACCACCTTCACCAACCCCGCCACACCCGCAGCCGCCTCCAGATGACCCACGTTCGTCTTCACCGAACCCACCACCACCGGCCGATCCGCCGACCGCTGCTCCCCCAGCACCGCCGCCAACGCCCGCACCTCGATCGGGTCACCCAACGCCGTACCCGTACCGTGCGCCTCCACATAGTCCACCGCCGCCGGCTCCACCCCCGCATCCGCCAACGCCGAACGCAACAACGCCTGCTGCGCCAGCCCGTTCGGCACCGTCAGCCCACCACTGGGACCGTCGTGGTTGACCGCCGAGCCCAGCACCACCGCCAGCACCCGGTCACCATCACGCCGCGCATCCGACAACCGCTTGAGCACCACCACACCACAACCCTCACCACGGCCATAACCATCAGCCGCGGCATCGAACGTCTTGCACCGGCCGTCGACCGCCAGGGCCCGCATCTTCGACAGCGTGATGAACGCGTCCGGCGCGAGCATCGCGTTGACCCCGCCGACCAGTGCCAGGCTGCACTCGCCGGCGCGCAGGCTGCGGGCGGCGAGGTGCACCGCGACCAGCGACGACGAGCACGCCGTCGTCACCGCCATGCTGGGCCCCTGCAACCCGAGCAGGTGGGAGAGGCGCCCGGCCGGGAAGCTCAGGTCGTTGCCGGTGCCGGCGTACAGGTCGAGCTGGCTGGGATCGCCGGCACCGGTCTGCAGCTGGAGGTAGTCGTTGGTCATGATGCCGATGAAGACACCGGTCGCCGTGCCGGACAGCCGGTCCGGCACCTGCCCGGCGTGCTCCAGCGCCTCCCACGCCACCTCCAGCAGCAGCCGCTGCTGCGGGTCCAGGCTGGCCGCCTCGCGCGGCGAGATCCCGAAGAAGCCAGGGTCAAACTGGTCGATGCCGTCAACGAAGTTGCCGTGGCGGGTGTACATCTTCCCCGGCGCGTCCGGGTCGGGGTCGAAGAACGCGTCCGCGTCCCACCGCTCCCGCGGCACCTCGGTTACCGCGTCCACCCCGTCCCGCAGCACGCGCCAGAACGAGGCGAGGTCGCCGCCGCCGCCGGGGAAGCGGCAGCCCGCCCCGATGACCGCGATCGGCTCGGTCTGCGCCCGCCGCAGCTCGTCAAGCTCGGCTTCCAGCTCCTCGATGGCGACGTACGCGCGCAGGAGCGCCGGCTGCTGTTGGGTGGCCGCTGCTTGTTCAGTCATCGCTTTCTCCGCTGGGCGATTGATGCGAGCTTCTGCGCCAACAGGTCCTCGAGGTCACTCTCGGAGAGGTCCTTCAGGCGCTCCATGGTCTCGGCGCGAGCCGGTTGCGGCCGCGTCTGCGGCTCTGCCGGGGCCGGGGTCGGTCCCAGGCCGAGCGCCTCCTGCGCGAGGTAGCCCGTGAGCGCCTCGACCGTCGGGTACTCGAAGATGACCGTCGAGGGAAGCGCCTGCCCGAGCTGGGTCTGCAGGGTGTTCTTCAGCTCGACCGCCATCAGCGAGTCCAGGCCGATCTCGAAGAGCTTCTGCCTCGGCTCCAGATGGAACTCCGGTTCCAGGCCGAGCACGTTGACCACCTCGTCGCGCACGTGGGCCAGCAGCAGGTCGAACCGGTCCTGTGGCGCCGCCGCCTCGATCCGCTCGCGCACCTGCCCCCACTGCGCCGCCGCGTCCGTACGCTGCTGCCCGGCGCGCATGGTCCGGCCCAGCTCGCGCAGCAGCGCCGGCTCCTCGCCGGGTGGGAGCCGGCGCAGGTAGCGCGGCCACTCGACGGGCAGCACGCCGACCTGGACCGGGTCGTCCCGCAGGATCTGCTCAAGCATCTCGATCCCCTGGTCCGGCGCGATCCCACCGATCCCCTGCGCCGCCCAGCGCCCGTCGCTCCGGCCGGCGCTCGCGGCCATGCCCGCCTCGGTCCACGGTCCCCAGTTGATGCTCGTGGCGGGCAGCCCCTGCGACCGGCGGTAGTGGGCCAGCCCATCGAGGAACGCGTTAGCCGCGGCGTAGTTGGCCTGCCCCGCCGACCCGAGCAGTGAAGCCGCCGACGAGAACAGCACGAAGAAGTCGAGCGGTAGGTCGCGGGTCAGCCGGTGCAGGTTCCAGCCGCCACTGACCTTGGGGCGCAGCACCCGGGCGAACTGCTCCCACGGCTGTTGCAGCAGCACGCCGTCGTCGAGCACGCCCGCCGCGTGGACCACGCCACGCAACGGCCTCGCCTCCGGGACGGCCTTGACCAGCCGCGCCATGTCCTCGGCGCACGCGACATCCACCTGAGCGGTGTCGATCTCGGCGCCCTCGCCGCGCAGGACGTCCAGAGCTGCCGCCGCGTCGCCCGAGGGAGCGCTCCGTCCAACGAGCACCAGGTGGCGCGCCCCGCGCGTGACCAGCCAGCGCGCAACCGCGAGGCCGAGCGCGCCGAGGCCGCCGGTGACCAGGTACGTGCCGTCCGCGTCGATCGCCGGCGGCGTACCGCCCGGCGGTGTGGACCGCTGCCGCACCAGCCGCGCGACCAACCGTTGCTGCTGGCGTAGCGCGACCCGTTCTCCCCTGGGTGGGGCCAGGACCTCGCCGAGGAGAGCCGCGGCGGCGTCCTGGCCGGACGCACCGGGATCAAGGTCGACCTGTCCGCCCCACAGCTCCGGATGCTCCAGCTCCACCACGTTGCCCAGGCCCCACAGCGGTGCCTGCGCCACCGCGACCGGTGTGTCGCCGGCCGCGCACGCGCCGCGCGTGACGACGTAGAGCCTCGGCGGAACGCTCGCGTCCAGCGTCGCCAGCCCCCGGGTCAGATGCAGCGCGCCACGCAGCGCCAGCGCCTGCGCATCCTCCAGCTCGGCGAGGGTCGGCTCGGGGCCGGTCGCGGTCAGGCTCCAGAGGAGCACCGCGCCGCGCAGCGGCATCGCCGGATCGGTGCCGATCGTCCTGAGCAGCTTCTGGAAGTGCTCGGGCTGTGCCGGGTCGACCCGCCACGCCTGGTCGTCCCGGGCCTCATAGGACTGTCCAGGCAGGACGACCGCCGCCCGCTGGCCACGGGCACGGACCTGTTCCGCCAGCGCCTCGCCCACTCCCCCGCCATCGGCGAAGATGACCCAGCACCCGTCCTCCGCCACGGTGGACGACGGCAACGGCTCGGGCTGCCAGACGACCTCGTGCAGCATGCCCTGGGCGCGGACCTGGCCGGCACGGAGCAGCGCGGCCTTCTCAGCGCGCTTCAGGCGCAGCCCTCGGGACTCGGCCACCACCTCGCCGTCGTCATCCACCAGCCATACGTCGGCCGTCAGCGTCTCGTCATCGGCGCGGCTACCCGGCCGCAGCTGGGCGTGGCCCCAGACCGGCCGGTCGATGCCCCGGTACAACCGGAAGTGGTCCAGGCCGAGCGGCACGTAGACGTCGAACTCCTGGCCGGCTGTTGGCAGCGCCGCGCCCACGATCTGGAAGCTGGCGTCGACCAGGCCGGGGTGCAGCTGGTACTGGTCGAGCCTGTCGGCGGCCTCCGGTGGCCGCATCTGGCACAGCGCCTCGCCGTCCCGCCGCCAGACCCGGCTCTGCCAGCGGAACCCGGAGTCCAGCTCGAGGCCGTGCTGCCAGCCCGTCTCGTAGAACCAGTCGACGTAGCTGTCGTCCGGCGCGCAGCGCTCCTGGACGGCCGCTGGGGTCTCGTGCCGCTCGCCGGCCGCCGGGGAGCCCGGATCCGCGCGCAGGGTGCCCGTCGCATGTGTGGTCCACGCCAGCTCCTCCGCGTCCCGGCTCACCAGCTGGAACGCCGGCGCCTGCGCATCCGCCGGGTCGAGCACGACCTGCACCACGCGGCCCCGGCCGTCAGGCAGCAGCAGCGGCTGCGGGAAGAGGACGTCGACAAGAGCGGGCGATGCGGTGTCCACAGTGGCCGCCGCGGCCAGCATCGCGAGGTGGTGCGCGCCCGGGACGACGACGTGTCCGTAGATGCGGTGCTCAGCCAGCAGCGGGTGGGACTCTGCGCTCAGCACTGTCTCGAAGACCGCGCCGGCCAGCGCGGGTGAGGACAGCCTCCGCCCGAGCAGCGGGTGCGCACCGGCCTCCCGGGGCCCGCCGTCGCGTCGCGACGCCGGTGTTGACCAGTAGCGTTGGCGTTGGAAGGGGTAGCTGGGCAGGGTGACGGGTGTGGGTGGGGCGCCCTCGCTCACGCGGGCCCAGTCGGGCATGACGCCATGGGTGTAGAGGTTGGCGAGGCTGGTCAGCAGCTGTTGGTGGTCGTCGCGGCCGCGGCGCAACGAGGGCAGCCAGGTGTGGGTGGCGTCCTCGGGAAGGCACTGGCGGGCGGCGCCGAGCAGGACCGGGTGCGGTCCGATCTCCTGGAACACGGTGACGCCCTGGCCGGCGGCGGCAGCCACGCTCGCGGCGAACCGCACCGGCGCCGTCACGTGCTCACGCCAGTAGCCGGGGGTGGCGATGTCGGCCCCGGCGACCTGTCCGGTCACGTTGGACACCAGCGTGCGCTGTGGCGGCCCATAGTCGACCTGTTCGGCTACCTTGTGGAACTCGGGCAGGATGGGCCGCATCAGCGGGGAGTGGAACGCGTGCGACACGTGCAGCCGGGTGGTCTTGACCTTGTCGCCGGACAGCTTCTGCCCGACCTGGTCCACCATGTCCTGTGGTCCGGCGATGACGGTCTCGGTGGGGCTGTTGTGCGCGGCGATGACGAGCTGCCCGTCGGTGCCGGCCAGGTAGGGGCTGACCTGCTCCGGCGGCAGGGTGACGGCGAGCATGGCCCCACCTGAAGGGAGCTGTCCCATCAGCTGTCCGCGGGCGGTGACCAGCCGCAGCCCGTCCTCCAGGCTCATCACCCCGGCCACGCAGGCGGCGACCAGCTCACCGACGCTGTGGCCGAGCACCACATCGGGCTGGATGCCCCAGTGCTGCCACAGCTGGGCCAGGGACCACTCCACCGCGAACAGCACCGGCTGGGTGTAGCCGGTCAGGTCCAGCCGGGCCTTCGCCTCATCGGCATCGCTGCCCTCGGGTGGGAACAGCAGCTCGGCCAGCGGCCGATCCAGCTGCCCGTCCAGCAGGGCGGCGCAGCGGTCCAGCGCCGCGGTGAACACCGGCTCGGACCGGTACAGCGCCTGGGCCATACCCACCGACTGGCTGCCCTGCCCGGTGAACAGCCAGGCCACCTTCGGCCGCTGTCCCACCGGGGCCACACCCTGGCGCACCAGCGGATGCTGCGCACCGTCCAGCCAGCCCCGCAGCCGCTCCACCGCACCGGTCGCGTCCTGCGCCACCACCGCCAACCGGTGCGCGAAATGGCTACGCCGGGCCCCCGCCGCCGCGCACACCGCCGCGAAGCCAGGCGGGTCCGGCTGATCCAGCAGGCTCACGTAGCGCTGGGCCAGGGCCCTCAGGGCAGGTGCGGTCTTGGCCGACAGCGCCAGCAGCTGCCACGGCCTTATCCCATCCCCAACCCGCGCAGGGTCGTCCATCGGAGGCGGCTCGGCGACGACCAGGTGGGCGTTGGTGCCGCTCATCCCGAACGAGCTGACCCCAGCCACCCTGCGCCGCTGCCCCCGCGGCCACGGCACCGGCGCCGTCGGCACCGTCACCGGCAACCGGTCCCAGTCAATGTGTGTGTTCGGCCTGTTCAGGTGCAGGTGCGCCGGCAGCTGCTCATGACCCAGCGCCAGCACCACCTTCACCAACCCCGCCACACCCGCAGCCGCCTCCAGATGACCCACGTTCGTCTTCACCGAACCCACCACCACCGGCTCCTGCGCCGGCCGTTGCTCCCTCAGGACAGTTCCGAGCGCCTCCATCTCGATGGGGTCGCCCAGCTCCGTACCCGTACCGTGAGCCTCCACATAGCTCACCGCCGCCGGCTCCACCCCCGCGTCCGCCAGCGCGGACCGGATCAACGCCTGCTGCGCAAGACCGTTGGGAACGGTCAGGCCGCCACTGGCACCGTCGTGGTTGACGGCCGAGCCCAGCACCACCGCCAGCACCCGGTCACCATCACGCCGCGCATCCGACAGCCGCTTGAGCACCACCACACCGCAGCCCTCACCACGGCCGTAACCATCGGCCGCGGCATCGAACGTCTTGCAACGGCCGTCCGGCGACAGGGCATGGGTCCTGGACAGGTAGACCATGCCCTCCGGCGTCAGCATCAGATGAACGCCGCCGGCCAGCGCCAGGTCGCACTCTCCCGAGCGCAGGCTGCGGGTGGCCAGGTGCACCGCGACCAGCGACGACGAGCACGCCGTGTCCACCGCCATGCTCGGACCGTGCAACCCCAGCAGGTAGGACAACCGCCCGGCGGCGACGCTGTAGGCGTTGCCGGTGCCGGTGTACGCGTCCATGCTGGCGGGGTCGCCGGAGCGCAGCATCAGCGAGTAGTCATCGGTGCCGATGCCGACGAACACCCCGGTACGGCTGCCGGCCAGCCGGGCCGGCACCTGCCCGGCGTGCTCCAGCGCCTCCCACGCCACCTCCAGCAGCAGCCGCTGCTGCGGGTCCAGGCTCACCGCCTCCCGCGGCGAGATCCCAAAGAACGCCGCATCAAACTGGTCAACCCCACCAACGAAGTGCCCGCTGCGGGTGTACATCTTCCCCGGCGCGTCCGGGTCAGGGTCGAAGAACGCGTCAACGTCCCACCGCTCCCGCGGCACCTCACCAACCGCGTCCCCACCCCGCTCCAGCAACCCCCAGAACGCCCCCGGACCATCAGCA
>DASSUC010000262.1:0-3068 GCA_035707405.1 Micromonosporaceae bacterium
CAGTGCCACCGCGGCGTCGAAGGACGGCACGCCGCAGAAGGCTACCTGCTGGGTACGCGGCGCGGGGCGCAGCCGCAGCACCGCCCGGGTGACCACGCCGAGCGTGCCCTCGGTGCCGATGAACAGGTGCTTGAGGTCGTAGCCGGCGTTGTTCTTGGGCAGCTTGTGCAGGCCGTCCACGACCGTGCCGTCGGCGAGCACCGCCTCCACGCCGAGCACCAGCTCGCGGGTCATGCCGTAGAGCAGCACCCGGTTGCCCCCGGCGTTGGTGGCCAGGCACCCGCCGATCGTGCACGAGCCGCGCGAGGTCAGGTCCAGCGGGAAGGCCAGGCCGTGCCCTGCCGCGAGGTCCTGCACGGTCTGCAGGGTCACCCCGGCCTGCACGGTCATCGTGCGGGTGCTCGGGTCGACCTCCTCCACCCGGTCCAGCCGCTCCAGCGAGAGCACCAGCTCGGTCGCGTCCGGCAGGCCGGCGCCGACCAGCCCGGTCATCCCGCCCTGGGGCACCACCGGCTGGCCCAGCTCGGCGCAGGTACGCAGCACCTGCGCGACCTCGGCCACGCTGCCCGGGCGCACCACCATCCGGGCGTCGCCGACCCGCTCGCCGCCCCACAGGTCCTGGGTGTACCGGGCGGCGATGGTGTCCCCGGTCAGCACGTGGGCCGGCCCGACGACCGCGGCGAGCCGGTCGGCCAGCCCGCCGGCCAGGGCCAGCCCGCCCACCGGCTCGCTCCGGTTGCTGTTCACGCGATCCTCCCGTACGCCGAGATGTGGGTGAGGCTGGTGCGCACCGCGACCACGGCCGGGCCGTCGTGGTCCAGGGCCCGCTTGAGCGCCGGCTCGACCGCCGCCTCGCCGGTCACCGCGAGGCCCAGCGCGCCGTGCGCGGTGGCCCAGGCGGCGAAGTCCGGGTTGGCCAGGTCGGTGGCGATGACCCGGCCGGGGTACGCCCGCTCCTGGTGCGCCCGGATCGTGCCGTAGCTGCCGTTGTCGGCGATGACCACGCACAGCCGGACCCGCCGCGCCACCGCGGTGGCCAGCTCCGCGCCGGTCATCAAGGCCCCGCCGTCACCGACCACGGTGACCACCGGCCGGTCCAGCGTGCCACCGTCCGGGTCCCGCCGCAGCGCGGCGGCGAGCCCGGCCGGCACCCCGAAGCCCATCGAGCCCGGGGCGATGCCGAGCAGCCGCCCGCCGCCCCGGAACCGGTAGTAGCGGTGCACGAAGCTGGTGAAGTTGCCGGCGTCGACGGCGACCACCGCGGCGCCCCCGGTCAGCCGGTCCAGCGCGGCGACCACCGCGCCGAAGACCACCCCGTCGTCGGCGGCCTGCCCGCCCCACACCGCCTCGGCCGCCTCCCGCTGGTGCAGGTCACCCACCCAGCTCCGGCGCTGCGCCACCACCTGCGGCGCCGCCGGCTCCAGTGTGGACAGCGCGGTGAGGAACGCGACCGGGTCGGCGGCGAGCCCCACCGCGGGCTGGTACACCCGCCCCAGCGCGGCCGGGTCGGGGTGGACGTGCACCAGCGGCTGCGCCGGCACGGGCGCGTCGAACACCGTGTAGCCACGGGTGCTCACCGAGTCCAGCCGGGTGCCGAGCGCGACCACCAGGTCCGCCTCGCCGAACGCGGCGCGCTGCCAGGCCTGCGTGGCGATGTGCAGGTGGCCCGCGTAGTGCGGGTCGGTGTTGTCGTACACGTCCTGGCGCTTGGCCGTGCCGGCGACCGCCAGGGCGTGCCGCGCGGCGACCTGGGGCAGCAGGCGGCGGCCCGCCGGAGTGTCCACCCTGGACCCGGCGACCAGCAGCGGGCGCCGTGCGGCGGCCAGCAGCGCCGCCACCTCGCGCAGCTCCGGCGCGGCCAGGTCGGGCGCGCAGCCGGCGCTGGCGAAGCGCGCGGGCGCGGGGCCGGTGGCCGGCTCACCGAGCACGTCCTCCGGCAGGGCCAGCACGGTCGGGCCGGGCGTGCCGGACTCGGCGACCCGGATCGCGCGGGCGGTGAGCTCGCCCGCCCGCTCCGGCGAGCGCAGCGTCCACACGCCCTTGGCCAGCCCGCCGAAGACCGCGCCGACGTCGATCTCCTGGAACGCCGGCCCGTCCAGCTCGGCCAGCTTCGACTGCCCGACCAGCAGCACCAGCGGCGCCGCGTCGCCGGCCGCGGCGTGCACCGCGATCGTCGCGTTGGCCGCGCCCGGCCCCCGGTTGACCAGGCACACCCCGGCCCGGCCGGTGAGCTTCGCGTCGGCGAGCGCGGCGAAGCCCGCCGAGCCCTCGTGGCGGCAGGTGACCACATCCATGCCGGGGGTGTCGTAGATGGCGTCGAGCACGGCGAGGTAGCTCTCCCCCGCCACGCAGAACACCCGGTCCACGCCGTGCCCGGCGAGCGTCGCGACCACCTGGGCCCCGGCGGTGCGGCTGCTCACGGGTGCACGTACTCCCCGGTCGCCGCCTCCGGCGGGTAGACCACCACGGCCTCGTCGAGGGTCTGCCCGACGCGCTGGTACTGCATCAGCGAGAACTCGGGCGGGCTGTGATGCCAGTGCACCGGCCCGCGCTCGAAGCGCACCGGCCCGCGCCAGGTCTGGAACTCACCGGCCTCGAGCGCGTCCAGCAGCGCCTCGCGGTCGGCCCGGCCGGCCATCTCGACCGCCTGGCCGATGATGGTCACGTCGGTGAACGCGTTCAGCGCGTTGTCCGGCGGGAAGCTGCCGTACGTGTCCGAGTAGCGCTCGGTGAACCAGCGGCCCAGCTCGGTCAGCCCGTCCCAGGACGGCCGGTACGGCAGCGCCGGCCAGATCACGTGGTTGCCGACCGCCCCGGCCAGCCGCCAGTAGTCGGCCGAGCGCATCGGGAACGGGAAGCCCACCATCATCGGCGTCGCCGGCAGCAGGCCCAGCTCCTCCGCCTGGTTGATGACCATGTAGTTGGTACGCACCACCGCGGAGTTGAGCAGCAGGTCCGGCTTGAAGTCGACCACCCGGCGCAGCTGCTCCCGTACGTCGGTGGTGGTCTCCTGGTCGAAGTCGAAGCGCAGGAACTCCATGTCGTAGCCGCGCTCGGCCGCCACCTGC
>DASSUC010000263.1:0-17322 GCA_035707405.1 Micromonosporaceae bacterium
CGGTGGACACGCTGCGCTGCCTGCTGGTGCGGCTGCGCCGGGACGGGCTGGTCGGGCACGAGGCGCACGCCCTGCACGACCTGGTCCGGCTGGGCTACGCCGGGGAGGCGGTCGACCGGCTCGACCAGCTCACGCGGCTGGCGGAGGGGGAGCTGGTCGACGCGTTCGCGGCGCAGGCCCGGGCCGCCGCCGCGGCGGACGGGCGGGCCCTGCTGGCCGTCGCCGACCGGCTGGCCGACCGGCAGCTGCTGCTCTACGCCACCGAGGCGGCGGCGATGGCGACCAGCCGGCTCCGCGCGGTCCGCTCACCGGACCTGCGTACCGCGATGACCCGCTTCGCAGAGCTGCGCGAGCGGTGCCCGGACGCGCACACCCCGGCGCTGGCCACCCGCCAGCCGGCGCTCACCGACCGCGAACGGCAGATCGCCCGGCTGGCCGCGGCGGGGGTGTCCAGCAAGCGGATCGGCGAGGAGCTTTACCTGTCGGCCCGTACGGTCGACAACCACCTGCTGCGGGTCTACTCGAAGCTCGGCGTGGGCGGTCGCAACGAGCTGGCCGCGGCGCTGGCCACCCTGTCGGACCGCTGACGCCTAGGCTGTCGACCGTGACCGCCGCGCTCTACACCGACCACTACGAGCTCACCATGCTCTCGGCCGCGCTGCGCGACGGCACCGCCGCGCGCCGCTGCGCCTTCGAGGTCTTCGCCCGGCGGCTGCCGACCGGCCGGCGCTACGGCGTGGTGGCCGGCACCGGGCGCCTGGTCGAGCTGCTCGCGGCGTTCCGCTTCGGCGCCGCCGAGGTCGACTTCCTGCGCGAGCGCGGGGTGGTCGACGAGGCGACCGCCGCCTGGCTGTCGCGCTACCGCTTCAGCGGGGACATCGAGGGGTACGCCGAAGGCGAGCTGTTCTTCCCCGGGTCGCCGATCCTGACCGTCTCCGGCTCCTTCGCCGAGTGCGTGGTGCTGGAGACGCTGGTCCTGTCCGTGCTCAACCACGACTGCGCGGTCGCCGCCGCCGCGGCGCGCATGGTCACCGCGGCCCGGGGCCGGCCGCTGGTCGAGATGGGCTCGCGCCGCTCGCACGAGGAGGCGGCGGTCGCCGCGGCCCGGGCCGCGTACCTGGCTGGTTTCGCGTCAACGTCCAACCTGGCCGCCGGGCGCCGCTACGGCATTCCCACGGCCGGCACCGCCGCGCACGCGTTCACGCTGCTGCACGACGACGAGCCGGCGGCGTTCGCCTCCCAGGTCGACGCGCTCGGCAAGGGCACCACGCTGCTCGTCGACACGTACGACATCAGCCAGGGCATCCGCAACGCGATCGCGGTGGCAGGGCCGGACCTGCGCGCCATCCGCATCGACTCGGGCGACCTGTCCGTCCTCGCCCAGCAGTCCCGGCAGCTGCTGGACTCGCTCGGCGCGGTGGACACCCAGATCATCGTCTCCGGCGACCTCGACGAGTACGCCATCGCCGCGCTCGCGGCCGAGCCCGTGGACGCGTACGGCGCGGGCACCGCGGTGGTGACCGGGTCGGGCGCGCCAACCGCGGGCCTGGTCTACAAGCTGGTAGAGGTCGACGGCCGGCCGGTGGTGAAGCGCTCGGAGCACAAGGCGACGGTGGGCGGCCGCAAGACGGCGCTGCGCCGGCACAAGCCGACCGGCACGGCGACCGAGGAGGTCGTGGTCTCGCAGGGCGAGCCGCCGGGCCGGCCGGGCGACCGGCCGTTGCAGCGCCCGTTCGTGCGCGCCGGGGAGCCGGCCACCGACCTGCCGTCCCTTGTGGACAGCCGGGAGCACCTGCGGCGCTGCCTCATCTCGATACCCTGGGAAGGGCTGAAGCTCTCCGCGGGTGACCCGGCCATCCCGGTCACCGTGGTGGGCGCAGCACCGGGGTAGCCGCCACGCGCCTGTCGCGAACGAGAGGAGCCGCCGTGAGCCGGGCACTGATCATCGTCGACGTCCAGAACGACTTCTGCGAGGGCGGGTCGCTGCCGGTCACCGGCGGTGCCGCGGTGGCGGCGGCGATCTCGCGGGTGCTGCGCGACGAGCCGCGGCGGTGGGAGCACGTGGTAGCGACCAAGGACCACCACGTCGACCCCGGTCCGCACTTCGGCGACCCACCGGACTACGTGGACTCCTGGCCGGTGCACTGTGTGGCCGGCACGCCCGGCGCCGACTTCCACCCTGAGCTGGACACCGACCGGATCGAGGCGGTGTTCCGCAAGGGCGCGCACGCGGCGGCGTACTCGGGCTTCGAGGGGCGCTCCGGCAGCTTCGACCTGGCCGCCTGGCTGCGCATGCACGACGTCACCGAGGTGGACGTCGTAGGCATCGCCACCGACCACTGCGTACGCGCCACGGCGCTGGACGCCGCGCGCGAGGGGTTCACCACCACCGTGCTGCTCGACCTCACCGCCGGGGTGGCACCGGAGACGACCGAGCGGGCCGTCGAGCAGCTTCGCGCGGCGGGCGTCACGGTCGCCAGTTGACCATCCGTCGTTGAACCGCGGCGGAGTGTCGTACCGTCGGGCCAGGATGGGGCCTGGAGGTATGCCACGCCATGACTCTCGAGCCTTACCGCCGGGTTCTCGCACTGCCCGGCGTCCGGTCGCTGCTGCTGGTGGCGTTGGTGGCCCGGCTGCCGCTCACCGCGGTCGGCGTCACGCTGACCCTGCATGTGGTGCTGGAGCTGGAGCGGGGCTACGCCGCGGCGGGCCTGGTCGGCGCGGTGATCACCGTCGGCGCGGGGCTGGGCGCCCCGGTGCTGGGCCGGCTCGTCGACCGGGTGGGCCTGCGCCCCATGGTCGCGGTCACCACCGTCGTCGAGGCGCTCTTCTGGGTGGTGGCGCCCGCCCTGCCGTACGCTGCCCTGCTGGTCGCCGCCCTCGTCGCCGGCCTGCTCGCGCTGCCGGTCTTCTCGGTGGTGCGGCAGTCGCTCGCCGCCCTGGTGCCGGAGGAGCAGCGCCGCCCCGCCTACTCGCTGGACTCCATGTCCGTGGAGCTTGCGTTCATGGCCGGGCCGGTGCTCGCCGTGCTCGTGGTGACCACGGCCTCGGCCCGGACGGCCATGCTGGCGGTTGGCGCCGCCATCGTCACCGCCGGCACCGCACTGTTCCTGTTCAACCCACCAACCCGCAGCGCCGAGGAGGTGGCGGCCGGCACCGCTCGGGTGCCCCGCCGGGCCTGGCTGGGGCCCCGCATGTTCGCGGTGCTGGCGGTCTGCGCCGCCACCACGCTCGTCCTGTCCGGCACCGACGTGGCGGTGGTCGCCGTGCTGCGCGACGCCGGCCGGGTGGAGTGGACGGGCGCGGTGCTCGCGCTGTGGGGCGCCTACTCGATGGCCGGCGGCTTCGTCTACGGAGGGCTGACCCGACCCTTCCCACCGCCAGCGCTGGCCGCCCTGCTCAGCGTGTTGACGGTCCCGATCGGGCTGGTCGCCGGCTGGCCCTGGCTGTGCCTGGCGCTGCTGCCGGCCGGGGCGCTGTGCGCGCCCACGCTCGCGTCAACCTCGGACGCGGTGAGCCGGCTGGTGCCGGCCGGGGCGCGGGGGGAGGCGATGGGCCTGCACACTTCCGCCTTGACGGTCGGTCTCGCGGCCGGCGCCCCGCTCGCCGGCGCCGCGATCGACCTGGCCGGGCCGGCCTGGGGCTTCGTCGCGGTCGGCGCCGTCGGTGGCCTACTCGCCCTCGCCGCCGTGCCGGCCTACCGCCGCCACCGCGGCGCGCCGGCACCGCAGGTGGAGAGCGCGGTGCTGGCGACGGCGCCGTGAGCGCCGTCGCCGCGGCTACCGCTGCGCCCCGAGCCCCCGGGTGCGGTCCTGGTCGTCGTCCTGGGTGCCCAGCTCGCCGCGGGAGGAGGCGGCGGCGTGGGCCACCCGTGAGGTGTCCACCGCCAGATGGGGAAACTTCGCGTCGAACGCCGGCCGCTCGGAGCGGATGCGCGGCATCCGGTCGAAGTTGCGCAACGGCGGCGGGGAGCTGGTAGCCCACTCCAGCGAGTTTCCGTGGCCCCAGGGGTCGTCCACCTCGACCACCCGGCCGACCGTGTACGACTTCCACACGTTCCACAGGAACGGCAGGGTCGACGCGCCGAGGATGAACGCGCCGATGGTCGAGATGATGTTCAGGTTGGTGAAGCCGTCGCTGTCCAGGTAGTCGTAGTAGCGCCGAGGCATGCCCTGGGTGCCCAGCCAGTGCTGCACCAGGAACGTGGTGTGGAAGCCGATCACGGTCAGCCAGAAGTGCAGCTTGCCGAGGCGCTCGTCCAGCATCCGGCCGAACATCTTCGGGAACCAGAAGTAGACCCCGGAGTAGACCGCGAACACGATCGTGCCGAACAGCACGTAGTGGAAGTGGGCCACCACGAAGTACGTGTCGGAGACGTGGAAGTCCAGCGGCGGAGCGGCGAGGATCACCCCGGACAGCCCGCCGAACAGGAACGTGGTCAGGAACCCGAGGGCGAAGAGCATCGGCGTCTCGAACGTGATCTGCCCGCGCCACATGGTGCCGATCCAGTTGAAGAACTTGATCCCGGTCGGCACGGCGATCAGGAAGCTCAGGAACGAGAAGAACGGCAGCAGCACCTGGCCGGTGACGAACATGTGGTGCGCCCACACGCTCATCGACAGCGCGGCGATGGCGATCGTAGCCGCCACCAGCCCCTTGTAGCCGAAGATCGGCTTGCGGCTGAAGACCGGGATGACCTCGGTGACGATGCCGAAGAACGGCAGCGCGACGATGTAGACCTCGGGGTGGCCGAAGAACCAGAACAGGTGCTGCCAGAGCAGCGCACCGTTGGTCTCCGCGGCGTAGACGTGAGCACCGAGCTGGCGGTCGGCCTCGAGGGCGAGCAGCGCCGCGGCCAGGATCGGGAAGACCATGAGCACCAGCAGTGAGGTGATCATGATGTTCCACGTGAAGATCGGCATCCGGAACATGGTCATGCCCGGCGCGCGCAGGGTCAGGATCGTCGTGATCATGTTGACGGCGCCGAGGATCGTACCGAGACCGGAGATGGTCAGGCCGATGATCCACATGTCTGCGCCGACCCCGGGCGAGTGCTGGGCGTTGCTCAGCGGCGTGTAGGCGAACCAGCCGAAGTCGGCCGCGCCGTCGGGCGTGAAGAAGCCGCCCACCGCGAGCAGCCCACCGAACGCGTACAGCCAGTAGGCGAAGGAGTTCAGCCGGGGGAAGGACACGTCCGGCGCACCTATCTGGAGCGGCACCACGAAGTTGGCGAACGCGAACAGGATCGGGGTCGCGAAGAGTAGCAGCATGATCGTGCCGTGCATGGTGAACAGCTGGTTGTACTGCTCGGGCGAGAGGAACTGGCCGCCCGGCATGGCCAGCTCGGCACGCATCAGCAGGGCCATGGCGCCGCCGATGAGGAAGAACACGAACGACGTGACCAGGTACATGATCCCGATCTGCTTCGCGTCCGTGGTACGCAGCACCCGCGCGAACGCCGACCCAGGCGTGGTCCGGCGGACCGGCCAGGGCCGCGTCACGATCGGCTTCGGTGCGACGGTGGTCACGAGGCCTCCTGGTATTTCGGCGCGCGGCAGCCCGTAGGTGTGCTTCGGGTCGCAGGATATCTCCCTGCCGAACCGGGCGGGTCGGCGACCGGCCGGCTCGGCGACGGCGAGGATCCCGGTGCCCAGGCGTCGCCGGGTACGGCGACCGCCACCGCGCCCCGTCCGGGTGGATGGTCAGGTCACGGGCACGTTTGCCCGGGTCAGGTCGGCTGGCGGCGCCGGCCCCCGGCGCTGGACCATGGCGCGCAGGCCGGTCGGTGCCACGGTGAGGTGCTCGGCAACCTTCAGCTCGTACCCGGGGTCGCCGTGGAACGTGAAGCGGGAGAGGAGGCGGGCCAGGGCCAGCACGCCCTCGTGCATGGTGAAGTGACGGCCCAGGCAGGCGCGTTGGCCGGTGCCGAAGGGCTTGTACGCGTGCGGAGGGCGCTCCCGGGCCCGCTCCGGAAGGAACCGGTCCGGGTCGAACACCTCCGGCTCCGGCCCCCAGACCTCGGGATCCCGGTGCAGCAGCGGCAGGATGATGGTCGCCCAGTCGCCGTGGCGCATCAGCCAGCCGTCACCGAGCAGGGCCTCGGTCTTCGGCGTACGGCTGAAGCCGGGGGCGGTCGGCCAGAGGCGGAGCGCCTCCTCCAGGACCCGGCGCAGGTACCGGAACTTGGGCACGTCCTCGAACCGGATGCCGCCGTCCTGGAGCAGCCCGCGCAGGCTGTCCACCTCCTCCTGCGCCCGCCGCAGGACGTGCGGGTTCTTCAGCAGGAAGTGCAGGGCGAACGACAGCGCACCCGCGGTGGTCTCGTGGCCCGCGACGAGGAACGTCAGGATCTGGTACCTGATGTTGCGCAGGCTGAGCTTCTCCCCGGTCTCCGGATGGGCTGTCGTCAGCATGATGCCGAGCATGTCGCTGTCGTCGCCGGGGCGCTCCCGTTGCGCCTTGGCGATGATCCCGTCGAGGAAGTCGTCGACGTACGAGAAATGGTGCCGGTTGGCCACCTCGAGGACGCTGGCCACCGGCGCACCGATCCCCGGGATGACCTGGAGCGACGCGCGCCGCTGGACGGACTTCATGCCCGCCAGCATCGCGGTGACGAACCGTGGTTGGTCCAGGGAGGCGAGCGGCCCCATGCTCGTGCCGAACGCGCACCGGCAGAGGATCTCGATCGTCATGCGCGTCATGCTCGTCGGGATGTCCACCCACTGCCCGCGGTCGGCGGCGCTCCCCCATACCTCGATGAGCTCGTCGAGGACCGCCATCATGGTGTGGTGGTAGCGCTGCATGGAGGCGCGGCTGAAGGCGGGCAGCAGCAGGTCGTGCGCCAGCTGCCAGGCGGGCTCGTCGTTGTAGGCGGTGAATATCCCGTCACCGCCCCGGCGGCGTAGGGCGGCGTGGCCCGGGGTCCGCGCCTTCTCGAACCTGTCCTCGTCGCAGAGCTGTGCCGCGTACCGGTGCGCGGCGACCACCACGATCCGGTGGCGGAACGCCTTGACCTCGAAGATGGGGCCGAGCCCGCGCGCCAGGCGCATGATGTCCTGCAGCGGGGCGCGCGGGCTGACCGGGCGCAGGTCGCCCAGGAGCGGGATGCGCCCCGGCGGTCGCGGGAAGGCGACCTGTGGCCAGAGGGTGACCTGTTGCTGGAGGGTCATGGCGTCATTCCTCGGCGAGGACGGTCGCAGGGTCCAGGCGGCTGGCACGCCAGGCGGGGATGAGCGCGCCGGCGATGACCACCAGGCAGGCGAGCAGGGCCGAGGCCAGGGACTGGGCGACCGGGGCGAACCGGACGGTCAGCGCCATCGAGGCGCCGACCAGGTCGTTGGCGCTGTAGTGCAGCAGGACGCCGAGCCCGGCGCCGATGACCAGACCGATGAGGGTGTACCCGGCGGCCTCGGTGAGGATCATCCGGCGGATGGCGGATCCGCGCCCACCGATCGCGCGCAGCACGCCGAGCTCGCGCCGGCGGGCCAGCACGGTCATCATCATCACGTTGAACACCCCGAGCGCGGCCACCAGCACGATCATCCACTGGGAGGTCTGGGCGAGCATGCTGGCCTGCTCGATGCTGGAGCGCAGCGCGCCCAGGACCTCCTGCCCGGGTTCGACGTAGACCGTCGCGGAGGTGCGCGCGGCGGCCAGGTCACGGACCCGACCGGCGACCTGGGTGACGACCGCGCCCTCCTCGGTGAGGATCTCCACGAAGCTGGCCCCCGGGCGGGCGTACCACTGCTGGAGGTTGGCCAGCGAGATCACGATCTGGCCGTCGTTGAGGGTGGGGTAGTCGACCACCTCGGCGACGCGTACGGCGTGCGGGCCGGTGGGCGAGGGCAGAGTGAGCGAGTCACCGGCGGCGATGCCGAGCGCCAGGGACGCCTTGCGCGAGAGGATGGCCGCGGAACCGCTGGTGACACTCTCCCGGGCCTGGTCGGTGGCGTTGCGGAAGGCGGGAGTGTTCGACCCGTCATGGGCGCCCTGGACCATGAAGGACCGCTCCTCGAGGGACAGCGGCATGAGCTGACCGGGTACGGCCTGCCGTACCCCCTCGACCGCGGCTAGGTCGGCGACCGCCCGGTCGTCGAAGACCGGATCGGTGGGCAGGCCCTCGGCGACCACCGGCTGGACGAACAGGGCGGTGTCCCCCAACGATGCCACGCTGCGGTTGGCCGCGGTGAGCAGGTTCGACATCGAGCCCTGGACCGCCACGCTCACCGCGGTGGCGACCGCGATGGTCATGATGACGCTCCACGTCCGGCGGGCGTGGCGGGTCGCGTGGCGCCCGGCCAGCTCGCCCGTCCGGCCCAGCAGGGAGGTCACCGCCGAGGAGGCTCGCGCCAGCGGTGCCGGCACCGCCGCCAGCGCGGCGATGACGCCGCCGGCCAGCAGGACCATGGCGGTGGAGAAGGAGCCGACGGCCCAGGACACGCCTGCGCCCGCCAGCAGGAGTGCCGCCGCGGCAACCGGAAGCACGGGGCGCCGCCGGGCGGTCGCGGCGCTGTCGTCCTCAGTGCCCCGGATGGCCTGCGCGAGGGGGACGTTCAGGTCCACCCGTACCGCGAAGACCGCGGCGGCGATGGCCGCCAGGACGCCGACCAGCCCCGCCGCGCCGACCACCCACGGGTCGGGCCGGTAGGCCACGTCGACGTCGACCGCCGAGAGGATCACCGGTGGCAGCGTCTCGATCATCGTCCGCCCGACCGCCATGCCGGAGACGATCCCGCTGACCGCCCCGACCAGCGCGACCAGGCCGATCTCGGCCACGAACCCCCGCGCCACCCGGCGGCGGCGCGCCCCCAGCACCTGCAGGGTCAGCAGCTCGCGGCGGCGCTGGGCAACCGTCGCCGAACACATCGTGTAGATCAGGAACACGCCCGCCAGCAGCGCAAGGGCGGCGATGATCAGCGCGGTGTCCCGGGTCAGCCGGGTCGCCCGGTCGGCCTGCTCGCCCTGGTGGGCGGGGGTGGTCACCAGCGCCTGGGCACCGACCGCCTGCTCCAGGTCGGCGGTGACCTCCGCCACGCTCCGCTCGCCGGTCACCCCGACATAGACCGTGTCCACACTCTCCGGACGCTGTAGCGCCTGCTGGGCGAAGGGCAGCGACACGAGTATGAAGCGACCGCCGTTGAGCTGGGCTGAGGCGGCACCACGCGACAGCGCGGAGACGACCACCGGCGCCTGCGTGCCGCGGGGCGTGCCGACCGTCACGGTCTCGTTCGTCGTGAGGTCCAGCTCCTTGGCCAGAGCCTCCCCGACCACGGCGCCGTTGGGCGGCAGGGTAGCCACGTCGACCCGGTCGACCTCTTTCTCCAGGTCGCTGGAGAGCTCCACAGCGGACGCGTCGACCCCGATGAGCACCGCCTCGGTGTCCCCGACCGACACCCGGACCGTCATCACGGGCACCGCGAAGTCGACTCCCGGCACGTCCGCCACCCGCTGGACCAGGCTGGTGGGCAGCCCGGCGTCGGACACGCCGACCACGGACAGGGGAGCCTCGCCGGCGACCGCCCGGGCAAAGTCGTGTGCCGAACGCCCCAGCGAGGCGAAGGCCGTGGCCGTCGCCACGATCAGCGACACGCAGGTGGAGACCACCAGCAGCATCAGCACCGCGCGCCACGGGCGGACCCGCAGGCCGCGCAGGTGGAACAGGCGGAACCCGGTGGTGCCTCTCATCGCGCCGCCCGGGCGTCGTCCACGAGCCGGCCGTCCCGCAGCGTCAGCTGCCGCTCGGCCACCGCGGCGATCTGCGGGTCGTGGGTCACGATCACCACGGTCCGGCCGGTGTCCGCGGCGACCTTGCGCAGCAGCCCGACCACCTCTTCCCCGCTGGCCGAGTCCAGGTTCCCGGTCGGCTCATCGGCCAGGATCACCTGCGGCTCCAGCAGCAACGCCCGCGCGATCGCCACCCGCTGCATCTGGCCGCCGGACAGCTGGGACGGGAAGTGGTCGGCCCGGTCGGCGAGGCCCACCCGGGCCAGCAGCTCCACGCACTGGCTGCGCACCGCGCCCAACCGGCGCCCCGCCAGCACCGCCGGCACGGCCACGTTCTCCCACGCCCGCAACGACGCCAGCAGGTTGAACGCCTGGAAGATGAAGCCGATCTGGCGCAACCGCAGGTCAGCGGCCTCTTTCTCGTCCAGGCCCGCCACGTCGACGCCGTCCAGGCAGAGCGTGCCCGCGCTGGGCCGGTCCAGCAGGCCCAACAGGTTGAGCAGCGTGCTCTTGCCCGAACCGCTCGGGCCCACGATCGCGACGAGCTCGCCCGCATCAAGCCGAAGACTCACCCCGCGCAGCGCCGCGACGTCACGTTCCCCCACCCGGTAGGTCTTCGAGACATCGATGAGCTCATACACCACCCGCCACCCCCTTCAAACCCGCTGTGCCCGCTGCCGTCATGACTGCCACGATCCCGGGATCGTCGTACGGGCGGAGAGCATCCCGCGCCGTCCCTGCCGGATCCAGCTCATGATGATCGATGCTCGTGCCCAGATCTGCGGCCGTCCGGCGGGCATCGGCGGCTCATCCCGCGAGCACACCACGTGGACCACGGTCGGCCGTCGGGTCCGGACCGCCTGGTCGAGCGCGTCCGTCAGGGCGCGGGCATCCGAGACCAGGACGCCGTCGGCGCCCAGCGCCTTGGCGAACTGGGCGAAGTCGCCGTTCCAGAGCGCCGACCCGTGCTCCGGCCACCCCATGATCTCCTGCTCGTACCGGATCGCCCCGAGGCGCCCGTTGTCGAGGATCACCACGATGACCGGCACGCCGAGCCGTACCGCGGTCTGGATCTCGGTCATGGTCATCGCGAAGCCGCCGTCGCCGACGACCGCGACGGCGATCCCGTCAGGGTTGAGCCATCCCGATGCTATGGCCGCCGGCAGGGCGAACCCCATGGTGGCGAAGTTGCGCGTCCAGACCGTCCGGTCGTGCGGCGGGCCATACCTGAACAGCCACAGCGTGTTCAGGCCCACGTCGGCGGTGAACGTCACCGGCGACCCGCCCGTGGCCAGCTGGGCGAGCGTGCCGATGACGTACGACGGTCGCAGCTCGCCGCGCAGCTCGACCCGCTGGCCGGCGCCTGTCCGCCAGCGGCGGTAGCGGGCGGCGCCAGGCGCCGGCTCCGCAGCTCGCGCGCCCGTGGCGGCGGGCAGCTGGGCGCGCAGGGCCTCCAGGAACGCGGAGGTCGACGACACCACGATAGTCGTGTTCCGGCTGGCCGCCTGGGGGCCGCGCTCATCGGTGTTCACGGTGATGACCGCCTGGTCGTCGCCCCAGAGCGCGTAGACGGCGCCCCGGTTCGACACGCCGAGCACCAGGATGGCGTCGCTGCGCCGGACCGCCGCCATCGCCGTGGGGTGACCTGACGACCCCACGTACCCGGTGAACAACGGATGGGAGTCAAAGGCGCCGGCACCGCCCATGGTCGCGGCGATCGGCCAACCGCGCTCGGTGGCGAGGGAGGCCACCGCGTCGGGCGCGGTCAGGGCGCCCGCCCCGGCGATGACCATCGGCCGGCGGGCGCGGGAGAGCACCCGCGCGGCCTGCTGCACCGCTGCCGGCTCCGGCAGCACCGCAACGTCGCTCCGGCCGGCCCGCTGCTGCCGGATCTGGCGTACGCCCTGGTCATGCGCCACCCGGTCATGTGTCACGCGGACATGGACCACGCCGCGCACCGAGTCCGCCGCGACAACGGCATCATGGACCGCGGTCCGTACCCGGTCCATGCCCGTCACCGTGGTGCTCACGGCAAGGTCGGCGAGGAGCGCCGTGCTGTCCAGTGTGGAGCCCTCGTCGAGCGTCACCACGGCCAGCGGCGCATGGTCGTACGCCGCGTCGTAGAGGCCGTTGAGCGAGTAGAGGACGTCCGAGTCGGTGGGCAGGACCAGGCAGCCGGCCCGGTGCTGGATCTTGCCCACGACCGAGGCGAACATCGCGCTCCCCTCGGCGGTGGCCAGCTCGCACACCACGTCGTCGCTGTGCCGGGCCGCCGCGTTCGGGCTCGCGAGCGGGATCACCACCCGACGGCCCGCCTGGCGGGCAACGGCGCGGACCTCGTCAGTCACCGACGACACCAGGGGAGAGTGCTCATGCGCCGTCGCCGCGATGGGATCTTCGATGACCGTGATGATGGGCGGGTCGCCCGGCAGCCTGTCGGGAAGCGACCCTTCGGTCACGAGACGGATCTCGAAACCCACGCTCCGCGCGAGGCGGTCCAGGTCGCGGCCTGGCCGGGCGATGTCGGCGGTGAGGACGATGACCTCTAGCGGCAGGTGGTACTTCCGCGCCGTGAGCAGCTCGGGAAGTGACAGGTACAGCCCTTTGTCATCGGTGAGGGCGACCGCGGGGCGGTCGGGGTGGGCCACCTTCGCCGCGATCGCCGCCGGTATCGAGTACCCCGGTACGGCCGCCCCGAACGACGACGTGAACCGGCGCGACCTGGCACTGAGGTCAAGGTAGAGCGCATCGGCGAGCCCGGGCTCGACGGCCACCGTGGCGTCGTCCGCCACGATGCGCTCAAGATACTTCACCGTACGGTCGCCGAAGTGTGGGGCGTCGGCGCTGGTGTCGAGCGCGTCCACAATGGAGGAGCGCTCGATCGACCCGAGCACCCGGGACCCGGCGCCACCCACGACGTTGACGTAGCCGCCGCTGGCCAGCCGGCCGGACGGCTGGTCGGTGAGGTGTAGGACCGGCACCTCGTCGGGAACATGGCGCAGCGTGTGGGCCGGCCAGGTGCCGATCACGACGAGTGCCGTACCGGGCCCCAGCGTTGCGGCGAGACGCGCCGGCGTCATCCGCCGCGGCACCGGCACCGAGTCCCAGGCTGCCTTTCCTCCGGCTGGCGTCGCGATGGACTCGGGCATCCCGACCGTGAGATCGGCGAGGGGCGCGGGGATGCACGCCGCCAGCTCCCGGCTGTCGCGTACGTCGGAGAGCGCGATGACCACCCTGCGCCCGGCGACCAGCTGCTGGGCGGCCAGCACCAGCTCGTCGCTGCTGCGCCAGCCGGCCGGCAGGTGGACCGGGCTCGCCAGCCGGCTCTGGACCGCCTCGGCATCCGCGAGCAGGACATCGGGGGCGAGCGCCAGGGCGAGCGTCTCGGACCGGTTCACCGCCTGCCGCAGCATGGCCGGTACGTTGCCGAGGTTGCCGACCGTCCACACGCTGTGCGTACGGTCTGCCACCGCCCCGAGCAGGTGGGCCGAGTCGACCTCCTGGAACGCGTCAGTCCCGTACGTGTCGCTGGTCACCGCGCCGCAGAGGGCGACCAGCGGGACCCGGTCCGCGTAACCGTCGCTCACCCCGATCGGTAGGTGGGTGACGCCGGGTCCATTCGTCCCGGCGCAGGCACCGAGCCTTCCGGTGAGCTTTGCGTAGGCCGAGGCCATCAGGGCGGCGGAGCCCTCATGGCGGGTGGTGACCAGCCGGATCCGGGGGTTGCGGCGGCACGCGTCGACCAGCGGGTTGATCGAGTCCGCGGGCAGGGTGAAGAGAACGTCGGCACCGGCCCGGACAAGCGACTCCACCATGAAGTCGGCACCGCGCGCGACCCGCTTCAGCTCGTTCGCGAACCGCTGGGCAGCTGACACCATCTCCGTCACACCTCCGCCAAGTAGCAGGTTGCGATCCCGCCGGTGTACTTCTTGGTCTCCCGGGGCTTGAAACCCGCCGCTGCCAGCCGCTCCACGATGTACGTGTCGTCCGGGCTGTGGCGGACCTCGTCCTGTAGGTGGCCGTAGCCGGACAGCCGTCTTGACCGCGACAGGAGCCCGAACACCTTGAGCCAGGTGAGATATCCGGCTCGCAGCGGCCGGGCGGTCGGCACGGTGAGCTCGAGGTCCACGAGACAGCCACCCGGCCGCAGCACCCGGTGCAGCTCGCGGCACGCCTGGTCGGGGAGGGAGAAGTCGTGGAACGCGAACCCGATCATCACCGCGTCGAAGCTGGCGTCGGCGAACGGCAACCGCTCGACCGTGCCTTCGACGAGCTCGGCGTAGCCGATGGACCGGCTCCGGTTACGTGCCAGCATCGCGGTGTTCGCGTCGATCCCGGAGATCTGGACGGTCGGGGCGTGGCGTCGCAGCGCCGCGCCCATGGCACCCGTCCCGCACGCCACGTCAAGGACCGTGGCCAGGTCCGACAGCGCAAGGCGGGAAACGGCACGCCGACGCCAGCTGCGGTCCAGGCCGAGGCTGAGCGCGCCGTTGACGAGGTCGTAGATCGGCGCCACGCGGGTGAAGAGAGCTTGCGGGGTAGGGGGGCGGACGCTCCTGGCCGGGCCGTCACCTGTCTTGCCAGTCACGCCACACGCCCCGCCATCACCTCGATCAGGTCGCTGAGGAACTGCTTGCCCGGCCCCCCACCGAACCGGTCCAGCGCGCCTGCCGCCTGCGCGATCTGCCGGCGTTCGTGCTCCGCACAGCGGCTCATCACCTCCGGCCGGCCGATAACCGCCGCGACCTGCTCGATATCCGCGACCTGCTTACCGGCGGCGGCCACGGCCTGCGTCCTGACCAGAAGCTCGTGGTCCGCGGGGGACGCCACCTGGACGGCGATGAGGAAGGGCAGCGTGACCCGTCCGTTCTCCAGGTCGCTGAACGCCGACTTCCCGGCCGCCTCCCCTGAGCTTCGGTAAGGGAGAAGGTCGTCCTGCATCTGGAACGCCAGACCGAAGTGCTTTCCGAACCTCGATAGCTCGGTGACGTCGTCAGGGCCGGCACCGGCCAGCGTCGCACCGACCGCGCATGCCGCCTCAAAGGAGGCGGCCGTCTTCCCGTAGATGACCGACAGATAGGTCTCGATCGTGAGATCCGGTCCGGCGGTCGCCGTCGCCTCCAGCGCCTGTCCCCGGCACATCTCGACGCCCGCGCGCGCGATGTGCTGTATGGCGTTTACCACACGCCCGGCTGGGACGCCTGCCTCGGCACAGCGGGTCATCGCGTAGAACAGCAGGAAGATGAGGCCGTCCCCGCCGACGATGGCGCCCGGGGCGCCGTACCTCGCCAGGACCGACGGGCGTCCCCGCCGGATGAGATCGTTATCGATGACGTCGTCGTGGAGAAGCGAGCCGATGTGCCCGTACTCGCTCGCCAGGGCCGCGTGAAAGACCTGCCTCGGGTCACCGCCCGCGACATCGTTGGCGGCCAGCATCACCAGCGGCCGGACAAGCTTTCCAGGCTTGTCGAGCGCATACCCCAGTATCGACGAGAGCGATCCACGATCGACCACGTCGGCATCCACGGCAGGGCCCATCCTGGCCATGAAGTCATCGACAAACTCGTATGAACTTGCGAGAGTCGTCGAGCTGTGGTTGAGCCCTGCGGTCACGATTGTCCCCTGTCTTTGGAACTGTTGACGGCGAGCAGTCGGTCATCCCGGGAGTCCCGCGACAACCGGTCGAGGATGAGGATTGCCAGCACGCAGGCGATGGCGACGGCCATGGCCTGCGCCGTCTGCGCGACCGTCAGGACGACGGTGGCAAGAAACCCGGTGGTGACCACCATGTCCCACTTGAGGACGCGGTTCATCTCCCGCGGGGTCCTCCCCTTCATGAGCGCCAGTGCATTAGCTGCGGCAATGGGAACCCAGAGGCTGGCGTACAGCATTTGGCGTGGGCTGCCAGCAGAGACCACGGCTATCGGGAACAGGCAGTAGACCGCGACCGTCGCAGCGGCGGCAACCCGCGCCGCAACCTCGAGGGAGGGCATGATTGTCGCCGATGTCCGCAGGCCGGCGGCCTTGTCGCCGTGGTAGTCCGGAACGTTCTTGACAAACCCCTTTGCAATGAACCAGATGAAGAAGTAGGCGGTGAGCCAGATCGCGCCGTTTCTTCCGTAGTCGGCCACAGCGAGCCAGCCGTTGCTGATCAGGCAGCCCGCCAGGTACGGCACGGCGACGACGAGCGAGAAGACGCAGAGCCCAAGCAGTGGTCGGGCCTTGGCCCGGATCGGGTTCGCCGAGTACGAAAGAAGAAGGGCGCCCCCGACAACGGCGATGAGCAGGGCGATGGCGCTCGCTGTTGCGCACAGGATGAGTACGGCCGCCAGCAGCACCTTGACGGTCCTGGACATGGCGTCGGAGCCCACCTGGTTGACCAGGCGGACCCGCCCCGGCAGGTTTCTCTGGTCCTCGTCGAGATCGGTGTAGGCATTATGGAGGTTGGCTACGAACGGCACGAGAAAGCTGACGATGACTCCGAGCCACGCCTGATATGTCCACTGTGTGCCGACAAGCTCGACCGCCAGCACGAACACCAGAACACTGGGAAGGCACGTACGGGGACGCCCAAGCTGCCATAGCGCATAGGCACGTGTCGACATTTTTATCCTCCCCACCAGCGCCGCCTCGCGCCATAGGCCGCTTAAGTGGGCCCAGATGACCATGCCCGCCGGCTCCGACGGATCAGACTAGCGGTGTCCCGGCCGGTGGGACAAGGCATTGGCACCGCACCATAAGCAGCTCACCCCAGTTAACCAGGACCGGGTTGCGGTCCGGTCACACGTAGTGGCTCTTCGCGTTGGCTGGGATTGCGTATCTGGTTACGTACGTGCAGTGAGCCCGGTAGCTCACGGACAACTTTCTGGACCGGGAAACGACGGCAGACTCAGCATTACCGCGCTACACATAACGCAACAAAAGACCCGCAGGAACGCGGCACCCCCGGTGACCCCTGGCGGGGGACGAGGCAGTGGGCACGTACAGGTCTTGAAAGGTCAGGGTTGGCCGTAGCGCCGGCCACGCCGGGGTGGCTGTGGCCGCGCTCCTGCCCGCCGCCCCGGGGGGCACGGCATCCGGGGCCGTGCCCGAGAGGTGCCCGGGGTATGCCCGCGGGGGCGCTTATGCTCTGCTTCGCCGACGCGAGCAGAGCAACCGTCGCCGGCCAGCCCCCTACCGGCCCGGGGACAGACAGCCCGGCTGGGCTCTGCTCGCGCAGATGGGGCAGAGCATAAGGCGCCAGACCACCACCCCCACCCCACCCACAGACCCGCCCGCCCGACCCGAGGACACCGATGCCTCCCCACCCGGACCGGACCCAGCCCCGCCCCGCCTGAATCCTGATCGTTCAATCTCTGTAGCAGCCGGCGATGCCCCGCGTTGGTGGGCAGGTCAGCGCGGCGCCGGCAACGTCCACGGCGCGACCACTACGTACAGGAGTATCAACAACGAGCCGTAAGGGCTTGCAGAAAAATAACCCGTAGCTTCGCGGGATTTTGTTCGTTGCTGTGGTATGGCCGTCATGGAGGAGACCCGGCAGGTGCTCGCGGCGAAGTTCCAGGCGATCTTCCCGCATCTGGATGAGCGGCAGCGTCGGCT
>DASSUC010000264.1:0-2556 GCA_035707405.1 Micromonosporaceae bacterium
CCGCAGGTGTTGACGAGCACGACGTCCGCACCGGCCCCGTCCGTGCTCACCTGCCAGCCGTCGGCGTGCAGCCGCGCCGCCAGCTCCTCGGAGTCCACCTCGTTGCGGGCGCAGCCCAGGGTCAGCAGGGCAACCCGGCGGTCAGGTGGGGAGGAGTCAGCGGACACGTTCCGAGGGTACCGAGCAGGAGCGAGCCGGCCGTGCAACGGTGACCTCCTGGGCCGCCGGTGTGGCGGCCGGGCCGGTCGCCTCGCGCACCGGCAGGTCCTGCGACGGGGCGGCACGACAGCGATGCACCTACCTGACCTGGTCGAGATCGTCGGCGCGCTGCTCATCCTGGCCGGCTTCGCCGGTGCCCAGCTGCGCCGGCTGGACCCTCACCGGCTGCCGTACCTCGTGCTGAACCTCGTCGGGGCGGCGGTCCTGTCGGTGCTCGCGGCGGTCGACCGGGACTGGGGCTTCCTGCTGCTGGAGGGCGTCTGGACCGCGGTCTCCGCGGCCAGCCTCGCCGGGCTGCTACGCCGACGCAGGGCCCCGGCGCGCGGAGGAGCGGCGGGCGGCGCCGCGACGGGTGGGCCAGGCGCGGCGTAGCCCGCCCGTCGGCGGGCAGGTCACAGGCGGCGCAGCGCCTCCGCCAACCCGGCCAGGCCCACCGAGCCGAGGGACAGCGCCTGGGTGTGCCAGGTCCGCAGGTCGAAGCCGGGCCGCGCCCGGGCCTCCTCGCGGGCCGCGAGCCAGGCCCGCTCCCCCAGCTTGTACGAGATGGCCTGCCCCGGCCAGCCGGTGTAGCGCACGACCTCCGGGTGCACCTGGTGCTCGGCCGCCCGGCCCCGCTCGCGCAGCACCTCCTCGGCCACCTCGAACGTCCACCGTGGACCGTGCCGCCGCGCCTCCGCCGGCGGCATCGGCAGGTCCAGGTGCAGGCCGATGTCGAGGACGACCCGGGTGGCGCGCATCGCCGAGGCCATCAGCATGCCCAGCCGCTCACCCGGCGTGGTGAACCAGCCCAGCTCGTCGGCGAGCCGCTCGGAGTAGAGCGCCCAGCCCTCGGCGTGCCCGCTCACGCCGTAGGTGCGGCTGAACCGGGACAGCCGCCCGGCGGCGACCCGGGCCTGGCCCAGCTGGAGGTGGTGGCCTGGCACGCCCTCATGGAACACCGTGGTCAGCTCGTCCCAGGTGGTGAAGCGCTCCCGCTCCGCCACCGGCCACCAGGTGCGCCCCGGCCGGGCCAGGTCCTCGCTCGGCGGGGTGTAGTACGCCGCGCCGCTGCTCGACGACGTCGCGAGCACCACGTCCACCCGGCGCAGCGGCTCGGCGATGTCGAAGTGCCGGCCGTGCAGCCGCTCGACGGCCCGGTCGTGCTGCTCCTGCAGCCATTGACGGTACGCGTCGGCCCCGTCGACGTACTCGCTGCTGTTGAGGATCTCGGTGGCCTCGTCCACGCTGGCACCGGCCTTGACCCGCGCCGCCTCGGCCACCATCTCGTCCTCGATGCGGTGTAGCTCCTCCCAGCCCCAGGCGTACGCCTCGGCCGGGTCGATGTCCGCGCCGAGGAACAGCCGGCTCGCCACGGCGTACCGCTGCGGGCCGACACCGTCGCGCTCCACCGCGCGGGGGGCGTACTCGTCCCGCAGGTACCGGGCGAGATCGGCGTAGGCGGCGTGGGCGGCGTCGACCGCGGCGGCGAGGTGGGACGCGAGCGGGCCGTCGCCGTAGCCTTCGCGCAGCTCGGTGAAGGTGGCGGGTGCGCCGGCCCGTCCGGCGAGCCGGTCGGCCTGCAGCGCCGACTCGACCGCCTGCCGGCGCGAGGGCACCAGGCCGCGCTGCACGCCCAGCTCCAGCGCCCGGCGCCAGCTGCCCAGCATCTCCGGTACGGCGGCCAGCCGCGCCGCCACCCGTTCCCACGCCTCGTCCCCGGTGCGCGGCATCAGCTCGACGCTGTCCCGGATGGTCTGGGTCAGCCCGAACGGCGCGCGCAGCTGGCGCAGCATCTCGCCGGTGTCGTACTGGGCCAGGTCGGCGGTGAGCCGCTCGCGCAGGTAGTCAGCGGCGACCCGGTCGTCGTCGCCCAGCCCACCGTCGCTACCGGCGCGCGCGGTTACGGCCTCCAGCCGGCGCAGGGTCCCGCGCATCAGCTCGGCCCGGGCGTCGAGGCCCTCGGGACCGTAGTCGGTGGCGGGGACGAACTCGGCCACCACGCCCCGCATCGTGGCCGACACCGGGTCGAGCGCAGCGGAACGGGTGACGTACTCGTCGCAGAGCTGGAAGACCTCACTCGTCACCGGGCACACACTACGCGCTCACTCCGCGTCGCCGCGTACGCCGCCCAGCACCTGGGCCAGCTCGTCGGGCTTGATGAGGACGTCACGGGCCTTGGAGCCCTCGGACGGGCCCACGATCCCCCGCGTCTCCATCAGGTCCATCAGCCGGCCGGCCTTGGCGAAGCCGACCCGCAGCTTGCGCTGGAGCATCGAGGTCGACCCGAACTGCGAGGTGACCACCAGCTCGATCGCCTGCACCAGCAGCTCCATGTCCTCGCCGATGTCCTCGTCGACC
>DASSUC010000265.1:0-65053 GCA_035707405.1 Micromonosporaceae bacterium
GGGGCCGGCGCCGTCGGGCATGAAGTCGCGCAGGACCTCCTCGGCCAGGGACAGCTGCACCGCGGACCGGGTGAGGCTCGCGAAGGCGGTGACCCGGATGAGGGCGCCCTCGAGCTCGCGGATCGAGTTGGAGACGCGGGACGCGATGAACTCCAGGACGTCGTCGGGGGCGTACATCCGCTCCTGGGCGGCCTTCTTCTGCAAAATCGCGATGCGCGTCTCGAGGTCGGGCGGCTGGATGTCGGCGAGCAGGCCCCACTCGAACCGGGTACGCAGCCGGTCCTCCAGCGTGGCCAGCTGCTTGGGCGAGCGGTCGGAGGTGATCACGATCTGCTTGTTCGCGTTGTGCAGGGTGTTGAAGGTGTGGAAGAACTCCTCCTGGGTGCGCTCGCGGGTCTCCAGGAACTGGATGTCGTCGATCAGGAGGATGTCGACGTCGCGGTAGCGCCGCTGGAACGCCTGGGTCTTGTCGTCGCGCAGCGAGTTGATGAAGTCGTTCGTGAACTCCTCGGTCGACACGTACCGCACCGAGCGGGCGTTGCCGAGGGTTGTCGCGTAGTGCCCGATGGCGTGCAGCAGGTGCGTCTTGCCCAGCCCGGAGCTGCCGTAGATGAACAGCGGGTTGTACGCCTTCGCCGGCGACTCGGCCACCGCCACCGAGGCGGCGTGCGCGAACCGGTTGCTGGAGCCGATGACGAACGTCTCGAACATGTACTTCGGGTTGAGCCGGTTCCCACCCAGGTCGGCGGCTGCGGCGCCCGCCGGTCGCCCGCGCAGGTCGTCCCGGACCGGACCGAGGTCGATACGGTGCGGCGCGACGGTGCGGCCGGGACCGTTCTCCGAGCCGGCGCCGAGGCCAGGGACCGGACCGAGGGTCGGGACCGGGCCGAGGGTCGGGACCGGGCCGAGGGTTGGTCGGGTGCTGGCCGGTGGCCCGCTGCCGAACCGTTCGCCAGCGGTACGCCGGCCAGCCTGGTCCTCGCCCAGGCGGTGCCTTGCCTGGTCCTCGCCCAGGCGGTGCCTTGCCTGGTCCTCGCCGAGGCGGTGCCCGGCCAGGCCGTCACCCGCCAGATGCTGGCCGGCCAGCCCCTCGGCGCCCGGGTGCCCGGTGTAGCCGCTGCCGGGCACGTGCTGGCCGGCGTAGCTGTCGCCCTGGCCGGTATAGCTGTCGCCCTGGTTGGCGTAGCTGTCGCCCTGGTTGGCGTAGCTGTCGCCGGTGACCGGTGCCCCCCCGGCCGCCGCCCCTGGCCCCCCCGGGCCGTACGCCGGTGGCGCGAGGCGCTCGTACGGGTCGTCCGGCGCTGCCATCCCCGGTCCGCCGATCGGCGGTGTGCCGGGTCCGGGCCCGCCGGTCACCGGCGGCACCGCTGTGGCGGCGCCGGGGGGCGTCGCGGCCGCGGGGTCCTCCGGCTGGCGAACCGTGACCGCCACCTGGATCGGGCGGCCCAGCTGGCGGGAGAGCGCCTCGGTGATGGCGGGGCGCAGGCGGGCCTCGATGATGTCGCGGGTGTACGAGTCCGGCACCGAGATCAGCGCGGTGTCCTCCACGATCGCCCGCAGCCGGGTCATCCGCAGGTACGCCCGCTGCTGCGGCGAGACGATCTCGTCGGCCAGTGCGCCGGTCGCGCTCGACCAGAGTGCGCCGAGGTCGCCCAACATCAACATACGGTCACCAGGCTCGGTCATGGCGTCGCCCCGCCGCGCTCTGCCGCCGCCCGCTCGTCGCGCTGTCCCCCTCGCGCGCCGCGCTCCCTCATGGCGCCATCCCCCCTGTCGCTGCCTCGCATACCAGCCGCGGCTCCTGTCCGGAAACGCTGCGTACTCCGGTGCCTGGTCTTCCACAGGTTGTCCACAACCTGTGTATCGAGTCCTAGCTGCGTGACCTCGGCGACTCCCGGTCTGTGCGGCGCCGCCGGGGAGCTGGGTGTCCGGCGGCCTGACGAGCGACGGAGCACCACACCCGATCCGCCCAAACCGGGCGCCCCCCATCGGGTGCGGTCTCCACTGGCATCGGGGACGCTAACAGCGTTGTCCACACCCGTCCAACCGTTGTCCACACCGTCAGGTTGTTGGCGCAATAATCCGACCGTCCGCCGGATAGTTTGACCGTCATCTACCAGGCGCGTAGCCTTAGGCGGCTGCGCGGGCGCCCGCAACCGGGGCGCCCGTACTGCTGCGCGCCGGATGCGCGGCTAGCATGGAACCCGGTTACACACCCCCGCGTGGTGCACGCGGAGAGTCGCGATGGAGAGCCTGACGTGAGCAAGCGTACGTACCAGCCGAACAACCGCCGGCGCGCGAAGACCCACGGTTTCCGGCTACGGATGCGCACCCGGGCCGGCCGCGCGATCATCGCGACCCGCCGCGCCAAGGGTCGCACCCGCCTGTCGGCCTGAGCCGGCGGCGGGGCCGACCGAGAGAGGTAGGCCGTGCTGGCCAACGCCCAGCGCCTGCGCTGCCGCGCCGAGTTCCAGGCCGCGGTGCGGGCCGGCCGTCGGGCCGGCCGGGGAAGCCTGGTCGTGCACCTACACACTCCGGCGGTCCCGCATACACCGCCGGTGGCGACCGCGTCCGAGCCGGTGCGTGACGAAGGGCAGCTGCCCCCGGCACGCGCCGGCTTCGTCGTCCCCCGGGCGGTCGGCGGCGCGGTGGTCCGCAACCGCGTCCGGCGCCGGCTGCGCCACCTGGTGCGGGAACGGGTCGCGGAGCTGCCCGCCGGAGCCGTGCTCGTGGTGCGGGTGCTGCCCGGCGCGGGCGACGCCTCGTACCAGGAGCTGGGCCTCAGCCTGGACGCGGCCTTGACGGCCACGCGGGCGCCGCGCCGCCCGCAGGCCTCGGGCGGCTCCCGGTGACCGGCGTCGCCCCGCTGCCGGCCTCGCTCGGCGGTCGCGTGCTGGCGGCTGCGGTCATCGCGTACCGTCGTTGGATAAGCCCGGCTCTGCCGGCTCGCTGTCGGTTCTACCCGTCATGCAGCGCGTACGCCCTGGAGGCACTCGCGGTGCACGGGGCGGTGCGCGGGACCGGCCTGACGATCTGGCGGCTGCTGCGCTGCCACCCGTTCCACCCCGGCGGGTACGACCCGGTGCCGCCCGCGCGGCGCCGGCGCGCCGGCACTGACCTGACTGGAGCCGCACCTTGATGGACTGGATCTACTGGGCGATCTCCCAGATCCTGCTCTTCTGGCACACGATCTGGGACAGGGTCCTGCCCGGGTCGGCTTTCCTCGCCACCAACTGGGAGTGGATCCTCGCGATCGTCTTCCTGGTGATCACGGTACGGGTCATCCTGTTCCCGCTCTTCGTGAAGCAGATCAAGTCGCAGCGGGCGATGCAGGCGCTCCAGCCGCAGGTCAAGGAGCTGCAGGAGAAGCACAAGGGTGACCGGGAGACCTTGCAGAAGGAGCTCATGGAGCTCTACCGCAAGGAGAAGGCCAACCCGCTCATGGGCTGCCTCCCGCTGGTGCTGCAGATCCCGGTCTTCTTCGGCCTCTTCCACGTGCTGCGCCGGCTGAACCCGGAGCGGACCGACCCCAAGACCACGTCGTACGGCTGGTCGACCGAGCAGTTCCACGACGCGTCGCTGGCGAAGCTGTTCGCCGCGCCGATCGCCGAGAGCTTCTCCACCGGCAACGCCGGGGTGAAGGTGGTGGCGGGCGTCCTGGTGCTCGTCATGATCATCACGACGTACCTCACCAGCCGCCAGATGATCCTCAAGACCGGCTGGTCCGAGGACCCCCAGCAGCGCATGATCCAGAAGCTGATGCTGTACGGCATCCCGGCCTCGCTGCTCATCTCCGGCTTCCTCTACCCCTTCCCGATCGGTGTGGTCATCTACTGGACGACGACCAACCTCTTCTCGCTCGGCCAGCAGTTCTGGGTGCTGCGCAAGTACCCACCGCCGAAAATGAACGGCAAGGGCGCCACCGCGGCGAAGGCCGGCGGCGGTGCGGCCGGGTCCAAGGCGCCCAAGGCCGTAGGCGCGGCGGGTAGGGGTGCGGTGTCGGCCGGGAAGGGCACCGGCGCCACCGCCGCCGGAAAGGGCGCGGCCTCCTCCGGTAAGGGCACCACCGCTTCCGGTAAGGACGCGGCAAAGGCCGCCCCGAGCAACGGTGGCGAGCCTGGACGGAGCGGCCTCTTCCGCCGGTCGAAGCCGGCGCCGCCGTCGGTGCAGCCGGCCGCAGAGCCGCGGTCGCTCGCGCCGAAGCCCGGTGCCAAGCCGGTCAACCCGAAGAAGCGCGGCACCAAGGCGAAGCGCCCGACCGGCTGACCCTCAAGACCTCTGTCGCGCGGCCTCGTCCCGGCGGCGCCGCGGGCACATTCGAACACGCAGTACGGAGATGAGCCGTGACCGATACCAGCACCCCGTCCGTTACCGAGCCCGGGGTCAAGCCTGCCCATGCGCCGGTCGACGACGATGTGCCAGTGGACCTGGCTTCGGCCGATCCGGCGGACCCCGGGGACGGGGAGGACGTCGAGAAGGCCGGTGACGAGCGGTCCGCCCCGGCGACCGAGAGCGAGCTGTTCCACGAGAGCGAGATCGGCGCCGACTACATCGAGGGCCTGCTGGACATCCTCGACTACGACGGAGACATCGACGAGCTGGTAGCCGCCGGCCGCCCTGTCGTCGAGGTGGTCGGCGCCCGGCTCAACGCACTGGTGGGCCAGCGTGGGGCGACCCTCGAGGCGCTCCAGGAGCTGGCCCGGCTCGCCGTCTTCCGGCAGACCGGAACGCCCAGCCGGCTGCTGCTCGACATCAGCGGGTACCGGGCGGCCCGCCGCAAGGAGCTCGCGGCGGTGGCCAAGAACGCAGCCGAGAAGGTCAAGGAGTACGGCGAGGCCGTCCGCCTCGAACCGATGTCCGCGTTCGAGCGCAAGTGCGTGCACGATGTGATCAACTCACTGCCCGGGGTGGAGAGCGAGTCCGAGGGCGTGGAGCCGCACCGCCGTATCGTGGTGCGGCCTGTCGACTGATGCCAGCGCTACCGCCGTCGGCCGGCTCGGGAGCTTCCCGGCCGGCCGATGATCTTTCTCCCGGCCCGGTGGATCCGGGGCCGTCCGTCGGCGGACCGGAGCTGTCCGTCGGCGGACCGGAGCTGTCCGGTGACGGCGGGCCTGTCTCCCGGGGCGGCGGGTCGATCTCCCCGGCGGCTGCGGGCGGGACGGTGCCTGATGCGTTGCTCCCGTCGGCGCGGCGGTTGTTCGGGGACCGGCTGCCAACCGCGTGCCGCTACGCTGACCTGCTGGCGACCGAGGGAGTGCTGCGTGGTCTGGTCGGACCGCGGGAAGCCTGCCGGATCTGGGAACGGCACCTACTTAACTGCGCCGTGGTCGGTGAGCTGGTCCCGTACGGGGCATCGGTCGTAGATGTGGGGTCTGGCGCTGGTTTGCCCGGCATTGTGCTTGCGGTCGCCCGGCCCGATCTCGCCGTGACACTGGTCGAGCCGCTTGCCCGGCGTACTGCCTTCCTGACCGAGGCGGTAGCGGTGCTGGGCTTGGGCGCTGAGGTGACGGTCGTGCGCAGCCGGGCGGAGGACCTGGCCAGACCGGGCCGGGGTGCTGCCAGCGTGCTGCCGGCGGATGTGGTGACCGCCAGGGCGGTCGCCCCGCTCGACAAGCTGGCGGAGTGGTGCCTGCCGCTAGCCACCGTCGGCGGTCGCCTACTGGCGATCAAGGGTGCTTCCGCTTCCGATGAAGTGGCCGCGCACCGGGACCGGATCGTACGACTCGGCGGGGCAGAACCGACCGTGCGGCGGTGCGGCCTTGACGTACTCGACACGCCGACGACCGTTGTCGAGATCGTCCGTACGCGAGGGGTGCAGGCTGCCGTCCGGCGACCGGGCCGGCGCGGCCGAGGCGCGTCCGGCTGAGTACCGGCGGCTACCGTGCTCGCCGCCCTTCGGGCAGTGGGCGGCCGGCGTGCCGGGCGTGGCGGCATCCGGGTCGCTGAACCGGCCCGGGACGGCGAGGTCAACCAGCCCGCCGCGTCGCCGTCCTGCCGACGAGATCAACGTCGATGACATCGGGGAAGCGTAGCTGCTCCCAGAAGTCCGCCGGGCTCGGCTCAAGCCGGATCAGGCCAGCCATCCAGACAGTCGGGGCAAGGCCGTGCGTTCCGATCACCAGGGTGCGGCGCGCCTTCTTCGCCAGCCCAGCATGCCGGGCTACCGCGGCGCCGAAGCGGGCGGCCACCTTCGTATGCGCCTCCCAGCCGTGATGGCGGACGCCCTCCACATAGGAGCGAGCTGCCGAACGGTAGGTGCGGCCGTCAGACCACAGATGGGGACGGCGGACCTCACCGAACCCAGGATCGGTCAGCACGGCAAGACCACCGGCGAGCTCCTGCAACGTCTGGACCGCCTTTGGCTCATCGCTGGCGACGAAGTACGCCGGCTCGGCCACCAGCGACCGTAGCGACCGCGCCGCCGCCCGGCCCTCGGCGCCGAGCTGCCAATGCTCGCTCCTCACGTCAGGCTCCAGCTCGGGCAGGGCGTGGCGGACGAGCACCAGCCGGTTGACACCGATCATGGCGGGCACGCTATCAGCAGTGGTACGCGCCGGGCGTGGTGCTGGTGCGGCCTCCCCGACACCGGTCCTACCGGTACCTCGGTCGACGCACTTCTCGTGGGTCTCCATTCGTCGGCAAGGTGCGTCCGGGCGGTGCACCCTCGATGCCACGGAGCGACCATCTCCAGCAACGTCGATGTCACGGCCGGCCGGAGGGTCAGGCCAGCTGCTGCCGTCAGCGGCGCGTGGTCGTAGGTTTGGATGTTCTGCATCGACGACTGCCGTTGGCGATGACACCGCTTCCCTACCCCCGGTAGCTGGACGCCCGCGCCGGCCTGGCCGGTTATCCCGCGCTCCGGGGTTGATCGGGCGTCACGACAGCACCGTCTGTCGTCTCCTGCGGCCAGCGGTCGGGTGACTGTCGGGCCGTCCGCCGGTGCCCGTGTACGGCCGCAGGGGTCATAGCGCCACATGACTCGCTGGCTCGTGGATGGCGGCCCATATCGCCAACCGGGTACGCACCGACCATGTGAACCGGACGTTTGATCGCTGTCCGGTCTTTCTTCCGTACCTGTCTGCATCGATTGCCGTGTCGTACGTGCCACGCGCAGCGTTCCCCCCGCGTCGAGTCGTAGGCTGACCGCGCGTCGTTCATGTGAGCGGCGATACACGTCCAACCGAAGCGGGTAGGGAAGAGACGGTGCAGACCAATGGCGTCGACGACGCGCGTGTGCTGAGCGTGAGCCACCGTGGCGGCAATGTTTCACGTGAAACGTGGTACGAAGGCTGGGCGGCCGGGGGAAGAGACGAACCGCAGCCCGCACCACAACCCATACTGGGAACAGGGTTCGCCACCAACGTCTCGGTACCGATCGAGACGGCGCCGACGGCGGCGTACCCGATCATCACACCGCGATCACAAGTCGACCACGCGACCGGCGGCCCACGTCCTCCGGCGCACCCTGCCCCATCTCCCCCGCACGACCCCATGACGCCCCTCATCGAGACGGAAGATGCCGTGGCTGAAGAGTCTTCGTTGCCGGATGTGGAGCCGCGTCCGGCAGAAGCCGGCTCGCCCGATGTAACCGCCAGAGATCCGGAGGGACAACCCGTTCTGCGAGAGCCGGATGATCCGCCATTGGCGCAGGAGGCTCGACGGGCGGTCGAGATCCTGAACCCCAGTGGTGTGATCCGGATGCCGCGCCCACCCAAGTGCCGGATCATCTGTGTGGCCAACCAGAAGGGCGGCGTCGGGAAGACCACGACCACGGTGAACATCGCCGTCGCGCTGGCTCTGCACGGGAACCGGGTGCTCGTCATCGACCTCGACCCGCAGGGAAACGCCTCCACCGGGCTCAACGTGCCGCACCACTCCGGAGTGCCGGACGTCTACAGCTGCTTGATCGATAGCGCCCCTCTGGCCGACGTGACCCAGCCGGTGGAGGGCATCCCCAGCCTCAAGTGCGTACCGGCCACTATTCACCTGGCCGGAGCCGAGATCGAGCTGGTGTCCGTGGTCGCCAGGGAGTCGCGCCTGCGCCGGGCGCTCGACGCCTCCCCCGAGGTGTACGACTACATCTTCATCGACTGCCCGCCGTCGCTCGGGCTGCTCACCGTCAACGCGCTCGTGGCGGCGGAGGAGGTGATGATCCCGATCCAGTGCGAGTACTACGCCCTCGAAGGCGTGCAGGCTCTGACCGACAACATCGGGCGCGTGAAGTCCTTCCTCAACCCGACACTGGACATCTCAACGGTGCTCCTGACCATGTACGACCGGCGTACCCGCCTCGCGGACGCGGTCGAGCAGGACGTGCGTGGCTTCTTCGGCGACAAGGTGCTCCAGGCAGTAATCCCCCGTAACGTGCGCGTGTCCGAGGCACCTAGCTATAACCAGTCGGTGATGACGTACGACCCGGGGTCGCGGGGCGCAATGAGCTACTTCGAGGCTGCCCAGGAGCTCGCCGAGCGCGGAGCACGGGTGGGAGGTCAGAAATGACCGGCCGTCCCCGGGGTGGGCTGGGCCGCGGCCTCGGTGCCCTGATCCCCACCGGCCCGGCCGCACCGGCGGCAACTGAGACGTCGGCTGCCACTCCAGCGCGGGCGGTGCCCTTCGCGTCGCCGCCTCCGGCAACGCGGTACGCGACGGCGCCTACAGAACCCCCCCCGGCCGAGCGGGTCGACGGTGCGCCTTCTGGTCCGGTTACGCCAGAGGTGGCGGACCTGGCTCCTGTGCCTGGGGCCCGGTTCGCTGAGGTGCTGGTCTCCGCCATCACGCCGAACCCCAAGCAGCCCCGGCAGGTCTTCGACGAGGAGGCCCTGGAGGAGCTGAAGACGTCGATCGGTGAAGTCGGGTTGCTCCAGCCGATCGTCGTGCGCGAGATCGAGCCGGAGAAGTACGAGATCGTCATGGGCGAGCGGCGGTGGCGGGCGTACCAGGCCGTCGGCCGTGAGGTCATCCCGGCCATCGTGCGGGACACCGACGATGAGGCGATGCTCCGGGACGCCCTTCTCGAGAACATCCACCGGGTGAACCTCAACCCGCTGGAGGAGGCAGCCGCATACCAGCAGCTGCTTGATGAGTTTGGGGCGACACACGATGAGCTCGCACGGCGGATCGGCCGGAGCCGCCCGCAGATCTCGAACACCATCCGCCTGTTGAACCTGCCCGCGACGGTCCAGCGACGGGTGGCGGCGGGCGTCCTGTCCGCCGGGCATGCCCGGGCGCTGCTCTCCCTCGATGACACAGAGGCTCAGGAGGAGCTGGCGCACCGGATCGTGGCCGAGGGCATGTCGGTACGGGCGACCGAGGAGGCTGTGTCACTGGCGATGTCCGACGGGGCGGCGAGGAAGCCGGCCGCGGCCAAGCGCCGGCCAAAGCCTCACTCTCCCGCGCTGGCCGATCTCGCCGAGCGGCTGTCGGACAGGTTCGACACCAGAGTCAAGCTGGACATCGGCCGGAGCAAAGGGAAGATCGTGATCGAGTTTGCGACCGTCGACGACCTCGAGCGGATCGTCGGCATCATCGGAGTCGAGGGGCGCGCCCCGCGCGGATGACTGCAGGGTCGACGGCCCGCTTTCTCGCCATCGCGAGGAGCGGGCCGTTTCGTTACCCAGGCAGTGCACCAGTCGCGTGCGGCGGTCGCTGGCGATGGAGGGGAACATCGCGATGGCGGTCCTGCGGCGCTCTTAGCTGGTGTGGGCCGAGGTGAGGGCCCGTGGGACCCGCGAAAGAGCGGTCGGCGGGCCAGCAAGCCGGCGGGGACGACCGCGCGCAGGAGGCCTCGGTGCGAATCTGATACCCACGGCGTGGTGGAGTGCTGGCGGCCAGGTCCCGTGTAGCGGCGCTTCCCGGAGGAGTCTGGGCCTCATGATCTTGATTTGGATTTCCACAAGTGTTGTCCACAGGCACCCCTGGTCTTCAGTGAAACCCCCGGTAGAAGGGGTGTGGAGGTTGTGGATAACTTGTGCGGCTGACCCGATGTTTCACGTGAAACAAAGACTAAGCGGCGCGGGGAAGCGTGCGCGCGCGTGATGGATGGGCAACAAGGCGCCTTCTGGCCGTCATCTGGCGGTTCAATAGCCGAGGTGGTGGAACCGGCCGTCTGGCTCAGCTGGCCCGTCAGCCGAGTCCCAAACATGCCCCGGTACTACATCAGATGGCGATCGGGCAGGGTGGACAGCGGCCGTACCTCGCGGCCGGCCTGTCGGAGCGGGGTGCATACCCGGTACTGCTCGACCAGGCGCCCTCCGCCGGTCCACGGTGTGGCGCTGCCGGTACAGCGACTCGTCGACGCACGTGTCGCACCACGAGCGCGCCTGCGCTGCCCCCAACATGCGAGCGGCTGGCCCTCTGCCCCACCGTCAGGTGGGTTCGTGCGCGGGTCTCCATCCCGTGCACCCCGGCGCGGGGTGGTACGCCGGCGACGGTGGGTCCACGCTGACGTCCCTAGGAACGACCGGCCGCGTCCGCCAGCCTCGTCAATCCGGCCAACACGCGTGCGCGAGATAGAGCCATACCGCCACCGGTGAACAGTCCGCAGGTCGGTGGCCAAGGCTCTGTACCGGGGCCACTTGGATGCGGTCGATGATCTGGCAGGCGGTCCACGGTGGACACGCTCGTCTTGTGGACACTTTTTGGTTAGCGGCGGGTCCAGCGCTGTCCACGGCGCGTCGGTCAGGTTCGGCCGGAGCGGCCACGCTGCGCGTCGTCAGTGCCCGCGGCCGGGCTGGCGGTGGACCGTCGCCCTTCCCGTCCAGCCGCCGTGTTGGCGGTCCGAGCGGACGTCTACGGATCGGGTTCCGTCCTGGTGGGTCGAGTGCGCAGGGCATGTGCCGGCCCTGTCGTGGAGGGAGGTCGACGGGCGGAGTCGCGCGTCGGCAGGAGTAACAGCAGCCGTCCGTTCGCGGGCTGTGGCCCTGGCCCGCAGGGCGGTGCTGGTGCGGTTCCGGGGATCTCAGGCGGAGCCGTGCGAAAGGTGAACCGCGGGTCCCACCCAGCCGCACAACGTGCCATGGCCAAGGGACCGTTTCCTCCAGCCCGCATGGGCCCTGCCGCACTTAGCGTGCGAGGCATTGAATAGCTCCCGCCTGGGTTGACCGGGCAGGGTCTCCCCGCGTCGCGCCCTCAGCGCCAGGCGGGAGATGCACCTCCCACTGTGGAGATCGAGCACCGCACGGCGGCCATTTGTTTCACGTGAAACATCGCTGCGTTGCGAACCCGGGTGTGGCGAAGATGCCGGAGACCCAGCCATCCGCCTCGACGCAAGAGGTTCGGCTCGTGCGTGAAGGCGGCTGGGCATCCGGCGCCACGGTGGCGACCGAGAAGTGGCGGTTGAGGGGCGGCGGTCGCGGGGACTGGCATGCCAAGAACGCGGCGCATGAAGACAGAGGCCGGGTGCCCCGAAACAGGATTCGGGCCGTTGCGGCGGAAGGCCAACAGCGCAGAACCCGCCGGTAGACGGCACCGATAGACGGCTCCGGCGGGTGGGGCGGTGCTGCGGACCGTGAGCCTCGCCGTGCCACGCCGCCGGGGAAGGACAGCCTGGGCGGGTCTCGGCTAGGGTCTGAGCGTGCCTGAGACCCGTCGCCAGCTACCCGATTTTGCTGCTTGGCCATCGTTCCCTTTTGAGGGCGACCTGAAAGTCAAAACACTGGAAGAACCGACCGCTGTGGAGCCCGCTCGCAAGGGCGAGGATCCCGCCGAGTGCTCCGCGTGCGCCGCCCCTGACGGGGCTTATATCTACGTGAACGAACGATGGCGGGTACGGGCGATGGACCGACCTAGCGGTCTGCCGATGGTCCTCATCCTGGAGTCCCGCTCGCACCTGGACCTCGGCGACCTGCCGAACATGCTCGCCGCCGAGCTGGGCGTGATGACGGTACGTCTGGAGCGTGCTGTCCGCTCGCTCGACGGGGTGGCGCGGGTCCATGTGAACCGGTGGGGTGACGGATCGGCTCACTTGCACGTGTGGTTCCTGGCGCGCCCCTATGGACGGCTCCAGCTTCGTGGCACGTTCCTTCCACTGTGGGATGACATCCTGCCCCCGATCTCCGAGACTCAGTGGCAGGAGAATCTCGCCCTCGTGGCCGCGTGGCTCGCCGAGTTCGGTGGCACACCGCTCGCCCAGCCGCCCCGTATCGACTGGCGGTCGCCCAGCACGTTCGCCGCCGAGCCGGCCGAGGCTGCTACGCCGGTCGAGGTGGAAGGCGTGACCCAGGCCGAGAACGCCGGACTGGTCGAGGGCAGCAACCAGGCTGGCGGCGGCGACCAGACCCGCAACCCGGAGCCCGGTCAGTAGCCCGGGCGAGGTGAGCGCGGGCGAGGTGAGCGCCCGATCGGGAAGCCATGCCAGGCCGGGGACGAGCCGAGGACTAGCCGGTCCCGAGGTGAGGACACGAGCCGCGAGTCCCGGTCACCCGACACATTGGACAGCTCACGCCCCCGCGACAAGCGGGACCACCCGCCGGCGAGTGCCGGCTCACCGGCCTCACCGGCGGGTGGCCGCCCTCGTGGCTAGTGTGACGAGGAGCTTCCCCAGGTCCAGCCCGGCCGCTTGCACAGCCATCGGCAACAGCGAGGTCTCGGTGAGGCCGGGTGACACGTTCACGTCGAGGGCGTACGGCTGCCCGTGCTCATCGACGATGAGGTCCACCCTGGACAGATCCCGTAGCCCGAGCGCCGCGTGCGCGGCGAGCGCGGTCTCGGCGACGGACTGTGCCGTCTGCGGGCTCAACCGTGCCGGCACGTGCCAGGTCGTCAGTCCGGGCGTGTAGCGCGCGGCGTAGTCGTAGACACCGTTGCTGGGGACGATTTCGACCGGCGGCAGCGGTCGCGGGCCGACGCCGGTGTCCACAATGGAGACCGCGATGTCGGCCCCGGGAACGTAGCGCTCGACCAGCGCCGTCGAGTCGTACGCGAAGCAGCCCACCATGGCCGCGGGTAGCGCCGACGCGTCCCGGACGACGGCCGCGCCCAGCCCCGAGCCGCCCTGCGCCGGCTTGACCATCAGCGGAAGGCCGAGGTGGTCGACGATCCGGTCGAGCACTGCCACGGCGCCCAGCTCGGAGAAGCGGTCGTGCGGCAGCGCGACCCAGTCCGGCGTGACGATGCCGGCCTCGCGGAGCACCGCCTTTGCCGAGGGCTTGTCCCAGGCGACGCGCGCCGCCCGCGCGCCGCAGCCGACATACGGCACGCTGCACAGGTCCAGCACTCCGCGCAGTGAACCGTCCTCACCGGGCGCACCGTGCAGCGCGATGACCACCGCGTCCGGCGGATCGGCCGCGAGCGCCGGCAGCAGCGCCACATCGGCGTCGCGCAGCTCGGCCTCGACGCCCGCACCGCGCAGCGCGTCGAGCACGCGCCGGCCCGAGCGCAGGGAGACCTCCCGCTCATACGACAGCCCACCGGCCAGCACGAGCACCCGCAGGTCGGCCGGGTCAGGCGGCTGGGCCGTACCAGCGGCGCTCATGCCAGATCGGGGCCGGGAGCGTCGGCACCCGGCCGAGCGCGGCGGTGCTCGCGTGCCGTGGTCGCGGCGGCCGCCGGGCCGGCGTCGGCGGCGAACACCGACCGCAGCGACAGCTCCTGCCCGACCACGCCGGCCAGCCGGCGCACACCCTCCCGGATGCGCTCCGGTGGGGAGAACGAGAAGTTGAGGCGCAGGTGCTGGTGGCCGGTGCCGTCGGCGTAGAAGCCGGTGCCGGGTACGTACGCGACGCGGGCCGCGATCGCACGGGGCATCATCGCCTTCGAGTCGAGCCCGCGGGGCAGGGTCGCCCAGACGAAGAGCCCGCCGTCCGGTCGGGTCCAGGTGGTCCCCGCGGGCATGAGGTCCGCCAGCGACGCGAGCAGGGTGTCCCGGCGCTCGCGGTAGAGCTCTCGGAACGACTTGAGCTGCTCCCGCCATGGCATGGTGGCGAAGTAGGTGGCCACCGCGGCCTGGGCGAAGGCGCTCGGGCACAGGATCTGCGCCTCGCTGGCGACCACGAGCTTGTCGCGCACCGCGTGCGGCGCCAGGATCCAGCCGACCCGGAAGCCGGGCGCGAACGTCTTCGAGAAGGTGCTCAGGTAGAGGACCCCGGCGCGCCGGCGGGCCCGCAGCGGGAGCGGCGCCTCGCCGTCGAAGCCCAGCTGCCCGTACGGGTCGTCCTCGACGACGAGCAGGCCGGCGCGCTCGCAGATGTCGAGCATGCGCTCGCGCCGGTCGTCGGTGAGCGTCACGCCGGCCGGGTTCTGGTAGGTGGGGATGGTGTAGAGGAACTTCGCCCGCCGGCCGGTGGCCCGCGCCGACGCGATCGCCTCCTCCAGCGCCTCGGGCACGAGGCCCTGGTCGTCCATTGCCACGTGGACCACGCGGGCCTGGGCCGCCTGGAACACGCCGAGCGCGCCCACGTAGGTGGGGCCCTCGGCGAGCACCACGTCGCCCGGGTCGAGGAACAGCCGCGCGACGAGATCGAGCGCCTGCTGGCCGCCGACGGTCACCACCACGTCCTCCGGCGAGGCACCGGCGGCCATGTCGATGCCGGACAGCGCCATCACCTCGCAGATTCGCTCGCGCAGGTCCAGAGTGCCCTGGCCGATTCCATACTGGAGGGTGGTCGAGCCCTGCTCGTGGGCGAGCCGCGCGAGCATCTCACCGACCGCGTCCAGCGGCAGGGCGGCGACGTACGGCGCACCGCCGGCGAGCGAGACGACCTCCGGCCGGCTGGCGACGGCGAACAGCGCCCGGATCTCCGAGGCCGTCATGCCGGCCACCCGCTGGGCGTACCGGTCGGTGTAGTCGTCAAGCGTGGTGCTGGACACGCGTACCTCCAGGGGATCTCGGCTGGTCGATGGTAGCGAGTCAGCTCCAGCGCGGCTGACAACTTCTCGCAACTTCCACGTTTGTCACTCCGGGAGGCTCCCACAATAGGACTTTTCATCGTACGATCCTTCAGTTGGGGGCAGCCTGCGGAGTCTTCCGTGAGCCGGTAGAGGGGCCAGCGTGAGCACGATGGTGTTGATGAGGGTGCACGGATGTCGCGACGCCTCGTCAATCTGACGCTCGACACGCTCGAGGACCTACCGCGGCGGTGCCGCCAGTGTGTCTACTGGGAGCTGGACCCGGTCGCCGCGGAGCGCGCCTGCGCGGCCGGCGACCCTGCGCTGGAGAAAGAGGCCTGGGTCTCGCAGACGCTGCTCGAGTGGGGGTCCTGCGGCAAGCTCGTGTACGTCGACGGCATGGCGGCGGGCTTCGTCACGTACGCCCCACCGGCGTACGTGCCGCGGTCCATGGCGTTCCCCACCTCGCCGGTGTCGGCCGACGCCGTCCTGCTGATGACCGCGCACGTGGTGCCGGCGTTCGCCGGGGGCGGGCTGGGCCGGATGCTGGTGCAGGGCGTCGCCCGCGACCTGACCAAGCGCGGCATCAAGGCGATCGAGGCGTTCGGCGACGCGAAGATCGGTGAGGCGGTCGACCGGCACAACGACTGCCTGGCACCGGCAGATTTCTTCCTTTCGGTCGGGTTCAAGACGGTTCGCCCGCATCCGCGCTTCCCGCGGCTGCGGCTGGAGCTGCGCACCGCCCTGTCCTGGAAGTCCGACGTGGAGTATGCCCTGGAGCGGCTGCTCGGCTCGATGAGCCCGGAGTCCCTGCTGCGGCCGGTGCGACCCGCCACCCGGTCGACGCTCTAGCGTCGAGTAGCTTCTTTCGTCGTGACCGGATACGCGGTGCTCAGCACGCTCGTGCTGGTTCCTCTGCGCTGTCGCCGCCACCCCGCCTGAGCGGTGGTGCCGGGACCCGGGCAGCCTGGGCTTGCGGCGAAGGCTACAGCTCCGCCGCGATCGCCCCGGTCAGCGCACGGATCGAGCTGACATCGATCGAGCCGGTGGTGACGTCGTGCTCCACCGGGTAGTACATCCGCTGCACCGCGGCGACGATCCCCTCGACGATCCGCTCCCGCATCAGCGGGTTGACCAGGCGGGCACGGTCCACCGGTGAGGTGAGGTAGCCGGCCTCGACCCGTACCGCGGGCATCCGGGTCAGCCGGAGCACCTCCCAGCTCTTTGCGTGCGCCTGGCAGTTGCGCATGCCGGTGCGGGCCACGATCTCGCGCAGCACCAACCCGGCCAGCCGCTCCCCGACCGTGGAGGTGACCCCGCTGTTGGTGCCGTAGTGGTACGTCGCCACGCCGTCCGCCGCGGGGTTGCGGTGGGCGTCGAGGTGGATGGAGATGAGCAGGTCGGCTCCGAGCACGTTGGCGAGCTGGGCCCGCTCCCGGTCGGAGAGCTCGGCTTTGCGCACCGGGCCGCGGGTCAGGTGGACCCGCATCCCGGCCGCGCCGAGCCGGCCCACCAGGCGGGCGGCCAGGTCGTACGCGAGCTCGGCCTCGGTCCAGCGCAGCGGCCCGTCGGGAATGACGATGCCCGGGTCAGGACCGCCGTGGCCCGGGTCAACCACGATGGTCCGGCCCAGCAGTGCCGGGCCGGCCTGCCGGAACTGCTCCGCCTCCCGCAGCAGGGTGGGCCGCCCGCCGACCACCTTGCGGCCGAGGCGGCGCAGGGCGTGCAGGGTGTGCGGACCGCATGCGCCGTCCGGGGCCAGGCCCACCTCCCGCTGGAACATGGCCACGGCGTGGGCCGTCCGGGAGCCGTAGATGGCGTCCGCCCGGCCTACGTCGTACCCCATCTCGAGCAGGCGTTCCTGCAGCTGGCGTACGTCGTCGCCGACCAGCTGGTCGGGGATGCCGTGGTAGAGGGTGCGGGAGCCGAGGTGCCAGCGGGCGCCGTCCAGCGCGTGCCAGGTCTCGTCACCGACCCGCCCGTCCGCGGTGAGGCCACGGCTCTGCTGGAAGGCCCGGACCGCGGTCTCGGTAGCCTCGTCGAACTCGTCGGCGGGGCCGGTGTAGCCGCCGGCAGCTCCGGTGCCGGTCGGGCCGGTGCCGGGTGCCCCGGGCGCCGGCGGAGAGAGCAGGCCGAGCACCCGGAGGATGCCACGGATCTCCGCGACGGCAGGTCCGCTGTCGCCACGCCGGACCGGACGCACGGACCACCTCCCTTGCGTCCCGCAGTGCGTGCTTACGTCGGGAATGCACCAGGAGCGTACCGTGACCTTCGACACGGCGCGCGCCCGCATCCATTGTGGACGCCAGGAGGGTCTGGCAGGTGCCCTACAGTGCGGATTCGATGAGCCGGACCAGGTCACCCTTGGGTCGGGCGCCGGCCACGGAGCTGACTGGCTGGCCGCCCTTGAACACGGTGAGTGTAGGCACGGACATCACGCGGTAGGTCCGGGCGGTCTCCGGGTTCTCATCGATGTTGAGCTTGACGATGTCGACCTTGCCGGCCATCTCGTCCGCGATCTCCTCCAACAGCGGCGCCACCTTACGGCACGGGGCGCACCACTCGGCCCAGAAGTCGACCAGTACGGGCTTGTCGGCCTGCAGTACGTCGGTGGCGAACGTGGCGTCGGTGACCGCCTTGGTGGCTCCCATGATGTCCCCTCACTAACGAGTCAGATCGAACAAGGTCCGGCGGGTCGGGTGGCGTGTGCGGTGGTGCGGGGTCGGGTGTCAAGGGGCCGGGGACCGGCGGTGCGCCAGCAGCGATCGCCCAAGGCCACGCGGGTTGCGGTCGGCCGGCGGTCACTCGGACCGGGAGGCGATGTACCGCTCGGCGTCGAGGGCCGCCGCGCAGCCCGTGCCGGCGGCCGTTATCGCCTGCCGGTAGACGTGGTCGACGAGGTCGCCGGCGGCGAAGACCCCGGGCACCGCGGTACGGGTGGTCGGCGCGTCGACGAGGACGTACCCGGCCGGGTCGAGCGGCAGCTGGTCGCGGAAGAGCTCGCTGCGCGGATCGTGGCCGATGGCCACGAAGACCCCGGTGACGTCCAAGGTGCGCACCGCACCGGAGTGCACGTCCCTGACCTTGACCCCGACCACCTTGCCGTCGGAGCCGACGACCTCGGTGACGACCGTGTTCCACTCGAACCTGATCTTCGGGTTGTTCCGCGCCCGCTCCTGCATGATCTTGCTTGCGCGTAGCTCCGCACGCCGGTGGATGATCGTGACGCTCTCCGCGAACCGGGTGAGGAAGGTCGCCTCCTCCATCGCCGAGTCACCGCCGCCGACGACCACGATGTGCTGGCCCCGGAAGAAGAAGCCGTCACAGGTCGCGCACGAGGACACGCCGTGGCCGAGCAGCTCCTGCTCGCCGGGGACGCCGAGCGGGCGCCAGGCCGAGCCGGTGGCCAGGATGACCGCGTGGGCGGCGTACCGGGTCTCGCCGACCCAGGCCACCTTGACATCGCCGGTGAGCTCCACCCGGGTCACGTCGTCGGTCAGGAACTCGGCACCGAAGCGCTCCGCCTGCTTGCGCAGGTTGTCCATGAGCTCCGGGCCGAGGATGCCGTCCGGGAAGCCGGGGAAGTTCTCCACGTCGGTCGTTGTCATCAGCGCGCCACCGGACTGCGCACCCTCGATGACCAGGGGACTGAGGTTGGCGCGGGCGGCGTAGATGGCGGCCGTGTAACCGGCCGGGCCAGAGCCGATGATGATCAGGTTACGGACCTCGTCCACGCCAGACTCCCTTGCTTACCGGCGCCCCTGCGACGCCTGTGGCCAGAAGCCATCGTACGAACTGGGCATTCCCAGGCGCGACATGGGCGCCGGCCGGTCGGTGTGACCAGGACGACGATGCCTGGCGCTGTCGCCGGCGTCAGCCGACCGGGACGCTGCGGCGCACGTCACCGCCTGCGGCCGGCTGCGCGCATCCCGGTCCCGCGACGACGACCCTGGTCGGCCGGCCAGCGGCGTCGACGAGCACCACCACCAGGGCCGGCTCGCCCTCGAACCGGGCAAAGTCGACGGTGTCCACGAACCCGCCGTACATGGCGGCCAACCGTTGCAGGCACGCGGAGCGCGCACCCAGGTCGACCAGCCCGCTCAGGGCGGGGGGGACCAGAGCGGCGTCCCACCGCCGGGGGTCGGTGGCGGCCCCGGTTGACCCGCCCGGGGACCGGGCCTTGTTGCCCACCGCGAGCGCGGTGAGGTCGGCCGCCGAGTAGTCGGTGCCGCTGGCGAGCAGCACCGGCGCGCGTACCTGGGGCGCGGCCGCACCCGGGGCCTGCTCGGTGGCCGCGTCCCGGCCGAGCTGCGCGTCGCTCTCGCTGCTCGCGCCGGAGACGGTGTCGCGGGAGCGCAGCGCCTCGGTCACCACCGGCACGCCGATGCCGCCGAGCGCCAGCACGCCTGCGGCGACCGCGACCAGCGTCCAGCCGCGCCGGCGCCGCCGGGCCTGAGCTGCGGAGCCAGGGGTACGGCTGTCCGCCCGCGACCCCGGCCGGCCGGCCGGCGACCGGTCGGCCGCGGCCGGCCGGCCGGAGAGCTGTGCCCGGCCGGCGAGGTCTGCCCGGTCAGAGAGCTGTGGCCGGTCGGCACGGTGCATCCCGCCCGCTGCGTGGACGGAAGCGAGTGCGGCGTCCAGCCGGCTCGCCACGTCGCCGGGCATGGGCTCGGGAACGGTCCGCAGCGCGGCCAGCTCGTCGCGGACCGTCCGGTCGGCGTCGACCAGCTCGACGTACGCGGCGGTCCAGGCCTCGTCGGTGGCGATGAGGTGGGCGATCTCCTCCGCCTGCGGGGTGCCGTCGAGCACGCCGGCGGCGTAGTCCGCCAGCCGGTCCAGCTCGACCCGGTCGTTCACGTGCCCGCCTCCGTCGCGTTGCTGACCGCACTCTCGTCCCGGCCGCCGGGCGCCGGTGCGCTCCCCGATGGGACGCGCCGCGCCGGGCCCAGGTTCCCCGCGGGCCGCGCCGGCCCGGGCTCGCCCGTGCGCAGGTACCCCAGCAGCACCGCGAGTCTGGCCCGGCCCCGGGCGCACCGGCTCTTGACTGTGCCCTCCGCCACTCCGAGCAGCGCGGCGGCCTCGGCCACGCCGTACCCCTCGATGTCCACCAGGACCAGCGCGGCCCGCTGCTCGGCGGAGAGCTCGGCCAGCGCGGACCGCACGTCCAGTACGACGTCCCGGTCGGGGCCGGGCGCGCTCGGCCCGGTCTCGACCTCGGGCAGCGGCACGGTGGGCCGGGCCTGGCGGCGGCGGACCCGGTCCAGGCAGGCGTTGACCACGATGCGGTGCAGCCAGGTGGTAACCGCCGCGTCGCCCCGGAACCGCCCCGCCGCCCGGTACGCCGACAGCAGCGCGTCCTGCACCGCGTCGGCCGCGTCCTCACGGTCGCTCAGCGTGCGCAACGCCACGGCCCACAACCGGTCGCGGTGGCGCCGCACCAGCTCGCCGAAGGCGTGCGGGTCGCCGGCGACGTGGTCGCTCAGCAGCTCCTCGTCGCTGCGCCCGCCGGCCGTGTCGGTCACGGCAGCACCCTACCTAGCGGCGCAGGCCGGCACGGCCCGGTTGCCGCCCCTGGCCCACGTCGACGGTCAGCGGGCGTGTACCACGATCTCCTGCACGCCGATCTGGAACCGGCCGTCGCTGGCCTGCGGCATGCTGGTGATCCACAGCAGCAGGTAGCGGGTCTCCTGCTCGACCGTAAACACGTGGTTGGTGGGCAGGTCGGTCATTGGCTCCCCGAGCCGCTTGAAGGTCGCCACCACCTCGGCGTCGCCAGCGGAGGAGCTGCCCGGGTCGGTGCCGCCGGTGCGGATCTCGGCGGTCGTGCCGGGCGCCGAGAAGTTGACCTCCACCCGGCCGACGAACCTCGGCTCGCCCAGGTCGAGCAGCACACCCATGCCGGGCTTGAGGCCGCCGAACCTCGGGCTGCCCCGGTAGTTCTGGGTCTCCCAGGCGGTGTCGGGCCGGTTGTCGACCATGGCCGCGACGCCGGTCAGCTCGGTGCGGTCACCCTTGGGGTCCACGATGCGCACCTGGTCGGACCTCAGCGCGACCGGCTTGGGCGCGGCCTCGCCAGCCGCTGTGGGCGTGGCCACGCCCCCGGCGCCGGACGAGGGCGCACCAGCCCCAGCCGAGGAGAGCAGCTTGGCGCCGAGCAGCAGCCCGGTGGTCGCGATCAGCACCAGGGCCAGCACGCCCACGGCCATCTTGCGGCCGGCTCGGCGGGGCGCCTCGCTGCGTGGGTAGCTGCCGAAGCCGAGCGGGCTCTCGGTGTCCTCGTACGCCTCGTCGCCGTCCGCCTCGACGGGGGTGCTGAGCCGGCCCAGCTCGGCGACGAGCACGTCGGCGGAGGGCAGTGCGAACCGCCGGTCGAGCAGGTTGGTGGTGAGCTCGTCCAGGTACGGTGGCACACCGCCGCGCATCAGCCGCGGCGGGGCGAGGATCCCGTTGGGGTCGCGCACCGCGTCGGGCAGGTTGGCGCGGCCGGCCTCGGCGTGCGGCCAGCGGCCGGTCAGCGCGAAGTAGAGGACGCCGGCGATCGCGCGGATGTCGTGGTCGAACTCGACCGCGTCGTCGAACCGGGCGTCGGCGAGCACCACCCGGCCGTCCCGGGCGATCAGGACGGTGCCGGGGTGGATGTTGCCGTGCACCATGCCGGTCGCGTGCATCGCGGCCACCGCGCCCGCGACCGCGTACGCCACCACGGTCGCCCGGCCCGGGTCCAGCAGCCCGGCCTCGACATGCTCGCGCAGGGCCGCGCCCTCGACCCACTCGCGCACCACGTACGCCCGCTCGCCCTCGTCGATCGCGTCGTAGATGCCGACGAGGTTGGGGTGGACCACGCGGCTCGCGGCCACCGCGGCGTTGAGCATCTCCATCGCCGACTCGCCGCCGGGGTAGCGCAGCACCACGGCGACGGGGCGGCGCAGGATGACGTCTGAGCCGCGCCACACCTGCCGGCCGACGGCGTCGTCGTTGATGTGCTCCTCGAGCCGGTAACGCTCGGCGAGGATCTCCCCGACCATGGGTGAGCCGAAGGTCATGACCGGGCGGGCGGTCTCCGCCTCAAAGCCGTCGTCGACCTGCGTCACCCGTCCTCCCTCGATGCTGCCCAGTGTCCTGTCCTAGCGTAGGTGGTCCACGTCATACCGGGGGCGACCTTACTCCGGCGAGGCGGCGCTGCCTGTCCGGTATCTTCCCGCAGCTCTCCGGGGAAGTGCCATTGTGGTATCGCTCTGCTGCCAGAACGTGACCGGCGCTTCGAGGTGTCTGTCCGGTTGACGCATTCTACGCGGTACGCCGCTTCACCGTGGCAGCCGCCGGCGCACCATCCCGACCACGTCGGCGACCTCGCCCATCCGCAGGGCGAGCGCCAGGCCGACGTACGCCGCGACGATGGCCGCGCCGCCGGCGGCGAGCTGGATGAACGAGGCTAGCCGGGCACCGTCGTCAAAGCCGGCGCCGACCAGCCGGACGGCCACGAGACCGGCGACCGCGGCGCCGAGCGCGGCGAGCGCCGCCTTGCCGAAGGTCGAAAGGATCCGGCGCAGCCCGATCGGCCCGACCCGGCGGCGCAGCAGCACCCCGGAGGCGAATGCGGCCAGCACGAACGAGACCGCGTTGCCGAGCATCAGGCCGGCGGCGACGAGAACCGGTGCGAGGACCGCGGCCAGGATGAGCTGCACGCCCACCCGTACGGCGACCACGGGCAGGTTGACCAGGGCCGGGGTCCGGGTGTCCGGCAGGGCGTAGAACGCGAACGTGTAGAGCTGGCTCACCGAGAACGGCACCAGCGCGAACGCCGCGACCAGCAGCACCAGGGAGGTGGCGAGCGAGTCCTCGCGGGTGAACGCGCCGTACTCGAACAGCGTGCGGGCGATCGGCTGGGCCAGCACCGCGTACCCGACCGCGATCGGGGCCAGCACCACCGCGGACATCCGGGTCCCGCGGGACAGGTCGTCGGTGAAGTCCGCGTAACGGCCCGCCGCCGCCGCCGAGCTCATCCGCGGTAGCAGCGCCGTGATGATCGAGACTGCGATGATCCCGTGCGCCATCATCAACAGCAGGTACGTGTTGTTGTAGATCAGCGGCCCGGCGGCCTCGTCGTCGGCGGTGGACGCCTCGTTGGCGAGCCGGATCAGCACGACCAGGCCGAGCTGGCTCACTGCCACGTAGCAGAAGGCCCAGGCGCCGAGCTGGGCCAGCTCGCGCAGGCGCAGCGCCCGTACGTCGAACCGCCACCGCCAGCGGAACCCGACCCGCCGCAGCGCCGGCCACAGCGCCAGCGACTGCACCACGATGCCGAGGAACGTGCCGACGCCGACCAGCAGCACCTGCCCGCCGGTGAGCTGCTCGGGCACCAGCGGGCGGGCCCCGTACACCGCGATGTAGGTGACGAAGGTGCCGATCACGACCGCGTTGTTGAGGATCGGCGCCCACATCGGCGCGGCGAAGTGGTCCCGGGTGTTGAGGACGGCCGCGAGCAGCGCGGCGAGGCCGTAGAAGAAGATCGTGGGCAGGATCAGGTAGCCGAGCGCGGTGATCAGGTCGCGGCTGGCCGGGGTCGAGTCGCTGCCGGCCAGCAGGCCGGTCAGCAGCGGCGCCGCGACGACCGCGAGCAGCGTGGTCGCGCCGAGCGCCAGCACCGCGAGGGTCAGCAGGCGCTGGGCGTACGCGTCACCGCCGTCACCGTCGCGGTCGCGGGCCCGGACCAGCAGGGGCACCACGACGCTGGCGAGGATCCCGCCGAGCAGCAGCTCGTAGATCATCCCCGGGATGAACTGCGCGGTGGTGTAGGCGTCGCCGACCAGCGTGCTGCCCAGAGCCGCGGCGACCACGGCCGTGCGCAGGAACCCGGTCAACCGGCTCACCAGGCTGCCGGCCGCCATCACCGCGCTGTGCCGCAGCAGGCTGCCGGCCCGGGCCCGGCCGGGTGCCGCAGCGGCGTCCGTCACCTGCTGCTCGCCCTGCGCCATGCCGCAGACCTTAGCCGGCGTACGTGCGTGGCGTGCGCACGTGCGTGGCGCGGGCGGTGCCGGCCGGACCCGGTCCGGCCGTTACGCTGAGCGGCGCGATGTCCGACTCCACCGCCCTCACCAACGCCCAGCGCCGCGCGGTGACGGCGCTGCTGCGCGTGTCCCCCGTCGCCGACGAGCTGGGCCGCCGCTTCGCCCGGGCCGGCCACGAGCTGCACCTCGTCGGCGGCTCGGTGCGTGACGCCCTGCTCGGCCGGCTCGGTGACGACCTCGACTTCTGCACCGACGCCACGCCGGACCAGACGCTGCGCGTGGTCAACGGCTGGGCGGAGGCGGTGTGGGAGACCGGTCGCGAGTTCGGCACGATCGGGGCCACCCGGCGCGGGCTGCGCCTGGAGATCACGACGTTCCGGGCCGAGGCGTACGACGGCGTCAGCCGCAACCCGGTGGTCCGCTACGGCACCACGCTCACCGAGGACCTGCGCCGGCGGGACTTCCGGATCAACGCGATGGCGGTGAGCGTCCCCGGGCACACGTTCGCCGATCCGTACGGCGGCCTCGCCGACCTCGCCGCCCGGGTGATCCGTACGCCGGGCCCGCCGCAGGAGTCGTTCGGCGACGACCCGCTGCGGATGCTGCGCGCGGCGCGGTTCGCCGCGCAGCTGCGCTTCACCGTCGCCGGCGAGGTCGTCGCGGCCATGGCCGGGATGGCCACGGACCTGCGGCGGATCACCGCGGAGCGGATCCGGGACGAGCTCACCAAGCTGGTGTGCGGTGCCGACCCGGTCGCCGGGCTGCGGCTGCTGGTGGAGACCGGGCTGGCCGACCAGTTCCTGCCGGAGCTGTCCGGCCTGCAGCTGGAGATCGACGAGCACGCCCAGCACAAGGACGTCTACGAGCACACGCTCACCGTGGTCCGCAACGCGGTGAGCCTGGAGGAGGAGGGGCCGGACCTCGTCCTGCGGATGGCGGCGCTCATGCACGACGTGGGCAAGCCGGCGACGAAGGCGGTGGGGCCGGACGGCCGGGTGAGCTTCCACCACCACGAGCTGGTGGGGGCCCGGCTGACCAGGCAACGGATGACCCAGCTGCGCTACCCCAAGGACGTCATCGCCGATGTCTGCACGCTGGTCGCGCTGCACCTGCGCTTCTACGGGTACGGCCGGGGCGAGTGGACGGACTCGGCGGTGCGCCGCTACGCCACCGACGCCGGCCCGCTGCTGCCGCGCCTGCACAAGCTGACCCGCTCCGACTGCACCACCCGCAACCGGCGCAAGGCCGCCGGGCTGGCCGCGGACTACACCGCCCTGGAGGAGCGCATCGCCCGCCTCGCGGCAGAGGAGGACCTGCGGCGGGTCCGCCCCGACCTGGACGGTAACGCGATCATGGAGCTGCTGGGCGTGCCGCCCGGCCCGGTCGTCGGCCAGGCCTGGCGGCACCTGAAGGAGCTGCGGCTCGAGCGCGGGCCGCTCAGCCGGGCCGAGGCAGAGGCCGAGCTCTACCGTTGGGCCCGCGAGCAGGGGCTGGCGGAGTAAGGCCGGAGTGAGGCTCAGGCCGGGCGCATGCCGGACTCCTCGACGACGACGCTGGTATCGTCCGGCACCTCCACGACGTACACGTGGGTGCCGATCGGGATGGGCACGGAAGCCGTGGCCTTGAGCTTGACCGGCCGGCGCCGGCCGATCCGCAGCCGCACCTCGCCGTACCCGTCCGGGGGGATCGGTGTGACCACCAGGCCGCGCCTGCCCACCAGGCCGGTGTCCGTGGCGACCGGGTCCGCCGGCACGCCGCGGGCGGTGCGGCGGACCCGCCACGCGGCATAGGCGATCGGCACGGCGACCACCACGCCGATCGCGGCCGCGGTCAGGACGGGCACCGTCGTGCGGCCCCGGAGCAGCTGGTACGCGATCGCGCCGGCGAAACCGAACGCGGCTGCGAAGCCGCCGGACACCTCCGGTGACCGCAGCCCGTTGACGTCCGGGCTGGTGAACGGCAGGCGGTCGCCGAAGAGGAGCGACGCGGCCACAACCAGCGCGCCCAGCGCACCGATCACCAGGAAGGTCAGCGTCGCCTCATTCACGTCCGCAGGTTAGTCGCATCGGGTCTCTGCGGCACACTGGGCCGGTGCAGTCGAGCTCGGAGCCGGTGCGGTGGAGCGCGGTGCCGGCGCCCATCGGTGACCTCGGCGTCGCAGTGGACGGGCACGGGGTGTGCGCGGTCACGCTGGCCGGCCCGCCCGGGCCGGTCGAGGACCACCCCGACGGCCTGCTCGCCGAGACGGTGCGCCAGCTGCGCGCGTACCTCGCCGGCGAGCTGACCTCGTTCGACCTGCCGCTGTCGGTACGCCGGGGCAGTCCGTTCGAGCGGGCCGTCTGGGAGCGCATCGCGCAGATCCCGTACGCGCAGACGCGTACCTACGGCGAGGTGGCCGCGGCGGTGGGCAACGGCGACCCGTTGGCGGCGCGGGCGGTGGGGGTGGCCTGCAACCGCAACCCGCTGCCGGTCGTGGTGCCCTGCCACCGTGTCGTGGGAGCCGGTGGCAAGCTGGTCGGCTTCGGCGGTGGCCTGCCGCGCAAGCGGTTCCTGCTGGAGCTGGAGGCGCGGGTGCGCCTCGTCCGGGACTTCGGGCTCGGTTAGGGGGCGGCAGGTCGGCCCGGCGTCAGCCAAGGACCCGTCAGCCAAGGACCCGTCAGCCGAGGATCCACATGCCGAACTGGACCACCCCGAGCGCGGCGAGCGTCACCACGATGCCGACGGTGAGCAGCACGAACAGGCAGGGGACGAGGGTGCCGCGGGAGTCCGGCGCCCGGTAGTGACCGCGCCAGCGGCTGGGCGGGCCGGACCGCTCCGCCTCCTCGACGAGCGCGAGCAGCCGCTCCCGCGCCGCTCCGGTGGGCAGGGCGGCCAGGTCGTCGTTCCAGGAGAGCAGCCGCAGCCGCAGCCACGGCGAGGGGTTGGCCCGGATGAACGCGGCCAGCTCCTCGGACCGGACATCGTCGGTGAGGAACGACCACCGGCCGGCCTCCACCAGGTTGCCGGTCTGGCGGTAGACCGCGGCGAGCAGGCGGCGCACCTCAAGATCGGACGGGTCGACCGCGAGCAGGGTGCGCAGGCGCTGGGTGGCGCGGTAGGTATGGCCGAGTGTGAGGTCGTCCTTCACCCGCGCGAGCACGTCCGCCTTTGCCACGCATAGATGTTCGCTTGATGCCCACAAATTCGCTAGACCGGTTTTGCGGCTTAGTGGGTTTGTCGGGCTCCTATTCCGGCAGATCCACCCTGGTGGGACGCGGGTCGCCACGCTTGGAGACCGCTCGACCACCGAGCGGAAAAGTTGCTGCACTACCCGCGTGGGGGACGGCTCGGCTACCGGCCGTGGTGCTCAGAGTAGCCACTGGGCGAGCGTGACAAGGCCCAGCACGGCGAAGGCGGTGACCAGGATGGCCACCGCCGCGACTACAGCCACGCCCAATGATCGCGATCGGGTGCGCGGCAGGCGGTTGCCATGCGCCGGCAGCTGCCCGTCGGCGGCCTGGGCGAGGGTCTCCAGCCGCCGCCGCGCGTACTCGGTGGCGGCCAGGCCGGCCAGCTCCGGCCAGCGCAGCGCGGCGAGCCGTCCGGCGGGCGTCGGGAAGGCCCGTTCGAAGGCGGCGGTCTCCGCAGGGTCCGCGGCCGGGTCCAGGTACGCCCAGCGCCCTGCCTCGATCCTGTTGCCCACCATCCGGTACACCGCCGCGAGCCGGCGCCGGAGGTCCAGGTCGGTCGGGTGGACGATGACCAGGCTGCTCAGCCGTTGGATCGCCGGGTGGGTGTGACCGCGGGCCAGGTCGGCCGCAACCCGGGCAAGCGCATCGGTCTTCCCCATGCCCCCACTATGCGGTCGCCGTGCCGGGTGGTCCAGTACCGCATAGCCCCTGATGAGGGACGAATCGGGGCGGCTGAGGTATCCAGCCACCCCGATCACGTCACTCATTCATGTCATCGGGGGACGTCACCGCGGATGAACGCCTCGACCGCCTCCCGCGCCTGCTCGTCGGTGTACTGCACGGGTGGCGACTTCATGAAGTATGACGAGGCCGACAGCACCGGCCCGCCGATCCTCCGGTCCAGCGCGATCTTCGCCGCCCGGATCGCGTCGATGATGATGCCGGCCGAGTTCGGCGAGTCCCACACCTCGAGCTTGAGCTCCGCGTTGAGCGGGACGTCGCCGAAGGACTTGCCCTCCAGGCGGATGTACGCCCACTTGCGGTCGTCCAGCCACGGCACGTGGTCGCTCGGTCCGATGTGCACGGTCCCGCGCTCCATCTCGTACGGCACCTGCGAGGTGACCGACTGGGTCTTCGAGATCTTCTTCGAGATCAGCCGCTCCCGCTCCAGCATGTTGAGGAAGTCCATGTTGCCGCCGAAGTTGAGCTGGTACGTGCGTTGCAGCTCAACGCCCCGGTCCTCGAAGAGCCGGGCCAGCGCCCGGTGCACGATCGTCGCTCCGACCTGGGACTTGATGTCGTCGCCGACGATGGGCAGGCCGGCCTCCTCGAACCTGGCCGCCCACTGCGGGTCGGAGGCGATGAACACCGGCAGCGCGTTGACGAAGGCGCAGCCCGCATCGATCGCGCACTGGGCGTAGAACTTGTCCGCCTCCTCCGACCCGACCGGCAGGTAGCTGACCACCACGTCGACCTGCGCGGCCTTAAGCGCCGCGACCACGTCGACCGGTGCCTCGTCCGACTCGGTGATCGTTTCGCGGTAGTACCTGCCCAGGCCGTCGAGGGTGGGGGCACGCTGCACTGTCACGCCGGTCGGTGGCACGTCGCAGATCTTCACGGTGTTGTTCTCGCTGGCGACGATCGCCTCGGCGAGGTCCCGCCCCACCTTCTTGGCATCCACGTCGAACGCGGCGACGAACTGCACGTCAGACACGTGGTAGTCGCCGAAGGTGACGTGCATGAGGCCCGGGACGCGGTCCTTGGGGTCGGCGTCCCGGTAGTACTCGACGCCCTGCACCAGGGACGACGCGCAGTTACCGACGCCGACAATGGCCACGCGGACGTAGCTCATCGCGGTTCCTCCGTTTCTGTTTGTGATGACCGCCCGGGCGGCGGGTTGGCCTGGTCGATCTGCGGTGGTCGGCCGGAGCGCTCGTTGGCGATGAGCTCCTCCAGCCAGCGGACCTCGCGCTCGCATGCGTCGAGCCCGTGCCGTTGCAGCTCCAGGGTGTAGGCGTCCAGCCGCTCGGCGGCCCGGCTGAGCACGTCCCGCAGGCCCTCGCGGCGCTCCTCCACCCGGCGCCGGCGCCCCTCCAGGATGCGCAGCCGGGTGGCTGCGTCGGTGCGGGCGAAGAAGGCGAAGTGGATGCCGAAGCCCGGCTCCTCGTAGCTCTCCGGCCCGGTCTGGGCGAGCAGCTCCTGGAACCGTTCCTTGCCCTCTGCCGTGATCTTGTAGACGACGCGGCCACGCCGGCTGGTCAGCGGCGGGATCTCCGCCCGTGCGGCGCCCTGCGGCGTCGCCTCCTCGGTGATCCAGCCACCGGCCTGTAGCCGGCGCAGCGTCGGGTAGAGGGACCCGTAGCTGATCGCCGCGCGGATGGCGCCCAGCTTGGTGGTGAGCTGCTTGCGCAGCTCGTAGCCGTGCATCGACGCTTCGTGGAGGAGACCGAGGATGGCCAGCTCGAGCATGGCGGTTCCTCCTCTCCAGGGGTACTGGCTCTCTGGGGGTACTGGCGGCCGCACGCCGGGTGGGCCGTCAGTCGGAACGATGTATCGGTGCGATACATCGCAACGCTAGGCTGCGGTGAGGCGTACCGCAACCGCGCCCGGTGACGACGCTGGCCGCCGGCCGTCACGGACGCCGCGGCTGTCGCCTGCCGCCGCACGACCGCGTACCCTTCTGGCCATGCGTACGCAGCGCCAGGTCGTGGACTTCTCGCTTCGGCGGCGCGCGTTGCTGCGTGAGGTCTACTCGGGCCGGGTCGGTGCGTACGAGGTCTGCGACGCCTCGCCGTACCTGAAGAGCGCGGCGAAGTTCCACGGCGAGCCCACCGAGGTGCGCTGCCCGGTCTGCCGGCGCGAGAACCTCACCCACGTCCACTACATCTACGGCGACGAGCTCAAGCAGTCGGCGGGCCAGGCCCGTACCAAAGCCGAGCTACCGGTGCTGGCGCTGACCTTCCGGGAGTTCCAGGTGTACGTCGTCGAGGTGTGCCGCGGCTGCGGCTGGAACCACCTGGTCGAGCAGTACGTGCTCGGGCGGGACGGGATCGCTGGTGGCCCGGCGGAGGCGGCGGCGACCGGTGGGAGGCGCGCACGGTGAAGCGGCGTCCGGGGCGGTGGACTCCGGGGCGGGCAGTAGGTCAGCAAGTCGGCTTATTTCACCAGATGCGGTGCGCTTCGACGGAGATCCGGTGCGGTTCCACTGGAGATGCGGTGCGGTTTCACTGAGATGCGGTGTGGGACGTCTCACGGCAACCCGGCGGCGGGCTGACCGCCGCCACGGCTACCGGCAGGGTGTGAAGAATGAACTCGTACGGAGACCCGAACTCCGCGCGCGGCCGGGCCCAGGTGCCCGGGCCCGGCGACGGGTACGGCTACGACCAGGCTGAGGGCGCCGGCGGTCGCGGCCCGTACGCTCCGGCCAGTGCCCGGGCGTCGACCGGGCCCGGACCCGGTGGCGGTGCGCCGGCGCCGGTACGCCCGGCTGCCGGCAGCGCCTCGGTCGGTCGGGCCACGGTCGGCCGGGCGAGCGTGCCGGGCGGTGGGCACTACGACGACGAGCCGGGTGGCGACCGCAGCGTGGGGCGGGCCGTGGTGCCGGGGACGCTGCGTCCGGGCAGCCCGGCTGGGCCCGGCGGCTACCACGGACCACCCGGCGCGCCGGGTGGCGGGCAGAACGGCCGGTCCGGTCCGGACCGGGCGGGTGACGGCCTCGGCGGGCTGGCCGGGGCGGCGGCCCGCGTCAAGGGCCGGATCTCCAACCGGCGGCTGAACTGGATGATCGCGGCGTTCGCCGTCGTCATCATGGTCGCCGGCGGCGTCGTGGTCGGGGGGACCTACTACTACGACAACGTCCCCCGGCCGGAGAAGCTCAACCTGCCGGAGATCTCAACGATCTTCTTCTCGGACCGGACCCAGCTGGCGAAGATCGGCGAGGCCAACCGGTCGCTCGTGCCGGTCGAGCGGGTGCCGGACCACATCAAGAAGGCCGTCGTCGCCGCCGAGGACAAGCACTTCTACGAGCACGGCGGCATCGACGTGCAGGGCATCATGCGGGCCGCCTGGAACAACGTGACCGGCGGCAGCAAGCAGGGCGCCTCCACCATCACCCAGCAGTACGCGCGGCACGCGGCCGAGCTGACCGGCATCACGTACGCCCGGAAGGTGCGCGAGGCGGTCATGGCCAAGAAGCTGGAGCAGGAGTACGAGAAGGAGGAGATTCTCGGCTTCTACCTCAACACGATCTACTTCGGCCGGGGCGCCTACGGGATCGAGGCGGCGGCGCAGGCGTTCTTCGGCAAGTCCGTGCTGGAGCCGCCGACATCCCCGCGGGCGCTGACCGTCGCCGAGGCCGCGGTGCTCGCCGCGGTGATCCGCCAGCCGGTGCCCGACACCAACAGCGGCCACCAGGGCTTTGACCCGCACTTCAACCTCCCCGAGGCGAAGGGCCGCTGGGAGTACGTGCTCAACAACATGGTGGATATGGGCTGGCTGGAGCCTGCCAAGCGGGCCGCCGCGCAGTACCCGAAGGTGGCGAAGTTCGACGACAAGTCGTGCGTGAGCACGAACGAGTGCGGCGTCAACACGCCGGTGGGCAACGTCGTCAACTACGTCAAGGAAGAGCTCAAGGCGATGGGCGTCACCGACTGGAAGGAGGGCGGCTACCGGATCACGACCTCGATCGACCGCCGCGCCCAGGCCGCCGCGGAGAACGCGGCCCGCCGGTCGGTGAAGGGCTCGGAGCTGGACGGCCAGCCGAAGCACCTGATGGCCGCCGTGGTCGCCGTCGAGCCGGCCACCGGCCGGGTGCTCGCCTACTACGGCGGCGACAGCGGCGTCGGCATCGACTACGCCGGCACCAACTGGGTCGGCGGGAAGCTGGTGGGCGGCCACTCACCCGGCTCGTCGTTCAAGATCTACACGCTCGCCGCGGCGCTGCGCGAGAACTACTCGATCAGCTCGTACTGGGATGTCGCCAAGGTCGAGGACGGGCCGTTCAAGATCTCCAACGCCGGCCGCACCGCCACCTGTGACGGGAAACCGGTCTGCACGCTGGAGGACTCCACGGTCCAGTCGTACAACGTGCCGTTCTACTGGATCACCAAGGCGATCGGCCCGGACAAGGTGGTGGCCGCGGCGCGGGACGCCGGGGTCCGGATGATGTGGACGGACAGCGGCGAGCTTGTCGAGCTGTCCAAGGTGAAGGACGCCCGCCAGGTGGCGCCGGCGAAGTTCAGCACCCAGGTCGGGTACGGACAGTACGCGGTCACCGTGCTCGACCACGCCAACGGCGTGGCCACGCTGGCCAACCGCGGCGTCCACAACCGCGCCCACTTCGTGGTGAAGGTGGAGCGCAAGGACTCGGAGACCGGCAAGTGGGTACCGGCGGGCTCGGAGAAGGTGAGGGGCCAGCGCGTCTTCGACACGAGCAAGGTCGACGACGAGGTCTCCGTGCTGGAGCGCATCTCCACCGGCGGCGGGCGTGGCCTGGCCGGCGGGCGCCCCGCCGCGGCGAAGACCGGCACCTGGGAGCTGAACTCCAAGAGCTCGGAGAACGGCGACGCCTGGACGGTCGGCTTCACCCCGCAGATCGCCACCGCGGTCTGGGTCGGCAGCGTCAAGGAGCGGCTGGCGCTGAAGTACTACCCGGAGGGCAGCCGGACCCTGGCGAAGGTGCAGGGGTCCAACCTGCCGGGCCTCATCTGGCGGCGCTTCATGAACGAGGCGCACAAGACCCTTCCGGTCAAGAGCTTCGCCGACCGCAAGAACACCGGAGACCCGGACATCAGCGTGGGCGTGCCGGGGGCGGCCCCCTCGCCGGACAAGAAGCCGGACCAGTGCCTGATCCCGTTCCTCTGCCCGACCCCCGGTGGCGGGGGGCACGGCGGTGACCCGGGTGGCGGCGACCCGTTGCCCTCGGACCGACCAACCAAGCCGGCTTGACCGGCATCCAGTAGCAGACGGCTGGCCGGCGGTCCGTCGGCGAAGGCGCTACCTGGCAGGATGGCGGGCTATGAACGCCCCTCGCGCCCGGGCCGGCGGCGCCGGAAGCAGTGACGAACCGGCCCGGTCGGACCCGTTCGTGAGCGGGCTCTCGGAGGTCATCGGGGGCCCGCTCGGCGTACACGCGGTCCGCCGCGGGGCGGGTGGGCGTGGCTTCTGGACCGCCGCCCGCGTCGTCCTGGCCCTGGCGTGCCTGACCCTGACCCTGCACTACGTGCAGAAGTCACCGTGCCGGGACGGCGCGTGGACCGACCTCAAGCAGTACCGGCAGTTCTGCTACACCGACGTGCTCGCGCTCTACTACGCCGAAGGGCTCCACGAGGGCAAGGTCCCCTACCGGGACCATCCGGTCGAGTACCCGGTGCTGACCGGCGCGTTCATGGGTGCGCTCGGGCTGCCCGTGCACGCGCTGGGCCAGGCCGGCCGGATCGGCAACGAGGGGCGGGCGTTCTACGACGCCAACGCCCTGGTCCTGGGCGGCCTCGGGGTCGCCACGGTGGCCATGCTGCTGGCGCTGCGGCGGCGAAGACCGTGGGACGCGGCCATGTTCGCCACCTCCCCCATCCTTCTCCTCACCGCGACGGTCAACTGGGACCTGCTCGCCGTCGCCCTCGCCGTCGCCGGGCTGTACGCGTGGGCGCGCCGGCGGCCGGTGGCCGCCGGCGTACTGCTGGGGCTCGGCGGGGCGGCGAAGCTGTGGCCGCTGTTCTTGCTCGGCCCGGTGCTGCTGCTCGGGCTGCGGGCCCGGCGCGTGCGGGAGCCGGTGGTCGCGGTCGGGGCTGCCGCGGTCACCTGGGTGCTCGTCAACGCGCCGGTGTACTGGCTGTGGCCCCGGTCCTGGGGTCGGTTCTCCGAGCTCAACTGGGAGCGCCCGATCGACTGGGGCACGGTGTGGTACATCGGTGACCACTTCCCCCGCGGCGGCGGGCGGAGCGGCTTCGCCCTGTTCCACGGCCTGGCCGGTCAGGTCCCGCTGCTCAACGTGCTCACGTACGGCCTGATGGGCCTGGCCTTCATCGGCATCGCCGCACTGGCCCTGCTCGCCCCGCGCCGGCCGCGCCTGGCGCAGCTCGCGTTCCTGACCGTGGCGGCCTTCCTCGTCTTCAACAAGGTGTGGTCCCAGCAGTTCGTGCTCTGGCTGCTGCCGCTGGCCGTGCTGGCCCGGCCCCGGTGGGGCGCGTTCCTCGCCTGGCAGGCGGCTGAGGTCGGCTACTTCCTGGCCTTCTACGGAGAGCTGATGGGCGCCTCCGGACGGCAGGTCATCCCGGAGGGGGTCTTCGTGCTCGCGGCCGGGCTGCGCCTGGTCACCGTGGTCGTCCTGGCTGGACTGGTGGTCCGCGAGATCCTGCGGCCGGAGCTCGACCCGGTGCGGCGCACGTACGGCGACGACCCGGACGGCGGGGGCCTGCCGGTCAGGGGTCCAACCGGAACACCACTGCGCCCTCAACCTCTTCCCGGGTGATGCCGAGGCCGTCCACACCGATCGCGGCCGCGTCCTGCCACGGCGTGCCGGCGGCCCGCTCGGGCAGCAGGACCACCGTACGCACGCCCAGGTCGCGCAGGTGCGCGATGCTCTCGGCGTCGGGGAAGGTGCGGCTGCGCCGCCGCGCCTCGGCCTGGCGGGCGGGGGTGAAGCTGCTGCCGCCGTTGACCATCGGCACGAACCGGTCGGTCGACCACAGCATCACGGTCATGTCGAAGTAACCGTCGCTGGGCAGCACGAGCATCGGCCCGGTGACCGAGCGCAGCGCGGCCGGCGCCGGTGCCACCCGCTCGTGCGGCGTCTGGTTGGTCCCCTCCACCAGCACCAGCACCAGCGGCACCAGGCTGGCCAGGCGCAGCAGGGGTCCGGGGCCGGGCGGGACCCGGTCGGCGGTCAGCTCGCGCGCCCGCTCCACGAACGCGCACACCGCCCCGGCGGCCAGGATGCCGAGCAGCAGCGTCGTCCACATCACCAGGCGCCCGGGCGTACGCAGGGCGTCCCAGCCGTAGAGGTGGTCGTGCAGGGTGAGGTAGCCCGGCCGGCCATCGTCGCCCAGCATGGCGCCCATGCCGAGCGCGATGGTGACGAGCACGCCGCCGGCGAGCAGCAGCCGCACGTGGACGCGCCAGATCGAGAACACCAGCCCGGCCGCTGCGATGCCGTAGAGCGCGAAGCCGGGCAGCAGGGTCATCTCCGGATGCCAGGTGAGCAGGGCCCGGGCCGGCTCGTGCAGGTCACCCCAGACGAGGGAGTCGGGCGGGGCGACGAAGAAGCCGCGCAGCGGCGACGAGAACAGCGCCACGTCGCCCGCGTCGCGCTGCGCGTACGGGTGCAGCTCGAGGACCTTCAGGTAGGGCTGTGCCACCAGCAGGCAGGTGCCCGCGAAGACGGCCCCGCCGGCCGTGTCCGCGGCGAGCACGCGCCAACCCACCGGCGGCCGGCCGCGCACCAGCCAGCCCACCGCGGCCACCACGGCGACCAGCGCGAGCAGGTAGGCGAACGGCACGCTCATGCCGATGCCCACGGTCACCTGCCACGCGGCCACCAGCCAGCCGGCGACGACCCAACCGGCCCGGCGCCGGGCCGGGCGGTAGCCGTGCCGCAGCGACCAGCCGTGGCCGCGGGCGAGCATCGCCAGCGAGAGCACGATCCCGCCGGTCGAGATCACGTGCAGGTGGCCGGTCTGGGCCAGCCGCCAGGGCGCGTACACGAACGCGACCGCGGCCAGCGTCGCGCCGGTGCGGCCGGCGCCGAGCTGGCGGACCAGGGCGTACGCCCCGATGAACGCCAGTGCGTGGGAGAGCACAAAGATGATGTTGTACCGGAGGATCGCAGCCTCGGGCCCGGTGCCGATCATGCCGAACGGGGCGTAGCCGAGCAGCGACTCGGTGAAGGCGAAGCTGTACGGCTCGGGGAAGAACGCGTTGCTGTGCCACAGCTGGCCGGGATCGGTCCGCAGGGCATGGCCGGACCAGGCGAGCATCCATGTGACAAGGGTCGGGTCGCCCAGGTCCCGGGGCAGGGTGTGCCGCGGGTCGGCCAGCGTTGGCCAGGTCATCACCACGGCGAGGAGGAGCCCGCCCAGGCAGGCGAGGGTCCACTCGTGGACGGTGAGCCGCCCGACCCGGGTGGCGAGCCGACGCATCCGGCCGGGGACGGGCTCGCCAGCCGGGGCGAACCTGGACCACCGGTCCTCACCGTTGTGGTCCTCGCCCGGCTCGGGCCGGTCCCCGGGGGTGGGCTCCCCGGTGCCACTGGTGGGCTTGCCGGTCTCCGCCTCGTCGCGCTCCCGTTGCCGCGTGCTCATCGACGCATTCTCTACGCGTCGCGAACTCGCCGTCCGACCGCCTACCTCGCCAGCCGGCTGCGCAGGTATGCGATGTCGGCGCCCTGGCCGGCCGCCCCACCCGGTGTCTCGACCAGGACCGGCGCGCCCGCCGCGGACGCGACCGCGAGCAGCAGCTCCGGGTCGATCTCGCCCTGCCCGATGTTGGCGTGCCGGTCCCGGCCGGAGTCGAACGGGTCCCGGGAGTCGTTGAGATGCACCAGGTCGATCCGGCCGGTGATCGCCTTCACCCGGTCCACGACGCCCAGCAGCTTCTCGCCGCCGGCGTGGGCGTGGCAGGTGTCGAGGCAGAAACCGACGTCGAACTCCCCGACCGCGTCCCAGAGGCCGGCCAGCGCGTCGAACCTGCGGGCGCACGCGTTGTCACCGCCGGCCGTGTTCTCGATGAGCACGGGGCAGGCCAACCCGCCGGACTCTGCCGCGTACGAGAAGGTCTTGCGCCAGTTCGCGAAGCCGGCGGCGAGGTCGTCGCCCTTGTTGACGTGTCCACCATGGACGATGAGCCCGGCGGCGCCGATCGCCGCGGCCGCCTCGGCGTGGCTCACCAGCAGCTTGCGGCTTGGGATGCGGATGCGGTTGTTGAGCGTGGCGACGTTGATGACATAGGGCGCATGCACGTAGACGGTCACCTCGGCGGCGCGCAGCGCCGCGGCGTCCGCCCGCGGCTCCGGAGACTTCCACCCCTGCGGGTCGGCGAGGAAGAACTGCACCGCGTCGGCGCCCCGCGCGGCGGCCTCAGCGAGCGGGTCGTCCGAGTCGACGTGCGCTCCGATACGCATGCCGCGAAGCGTACTGCGGGTGCCGGACACTTCCGGCCGTCACCCGCGTGCTGGGCGCGTCGTTGGGCCGGATGACCTGGTCAGGGGGGATGACCGATGGGCTCTGGCACTCGCGCCACCGCCGTGGCGTTCGTCGCGGTGCTCGCCGCCGGGCCGCTGCCGGGGGTGGGGACCTCCCCGGGCCCTGTGGCGTACGCGGACCCGCCAGGCACCGCCCGGGTCACCTTCTCCGGCGAGGGCGGGCTGCTGTCCTGCACCTCAGCACCGGACCGTGGCGAGGTGCTGGTGCCCGCCGGATCGCCGGTCGCGTTCGTCAACGCGCTCGGGGAGCCGGCCCGGTTGACCCTCGGCGGCGAGCCGGGCCCGGTCGTCGCCGCCGGTCAGGCCGTGGCGCTGGAGTTCCACCGGGGACCGGTCGCGGTGCGCCTGGAGCCGGGTTGCACCGGGCTGCTGCACCGGTCCTTCGAGGCGGTGACGGTCGAGGTGACGCCCAGGCCGCAGGTCACCGCGCCGGCGCCGGCAACCGTGCGACCGGATCCGGCGCCGGCCGGCGGGGCCACCAGGCCGGCCGGCGAGCCGGGGCGGCAGGGCGCCCCCGCCACCACCGCCAGCGCGGTGCCAGCCCACGCCGGGTCACCGCCCTCCGTGCCGGTCACCGGCGACCCGGCCGGGCCGTGGGCGCGCGACACCGCCGGGGTCGCTCCGCCGCCTGCCCAGGGGAACGGCCTGCTGGCGCTGGTGGCGATCTTCTGCGTGGCGGGCGTGCTGGTCGCCGCGGTCCGGACCGTCCTCGCCCGGCGCCCGCGGTAGCCGCCCGTCTCGGCCGCCGCGGTGGCGTCCGGGTATCCTTGCCGGGTCCCGGACCCGTGGTCACCCGACCTCGCCTGTCCCGGGACGGACGCACGACCTCCTGCCACGGATGGACCGTGGCCGCATAGCCCATGGGAGGTGAGCACGTCTTGCGTCATTACGAGGTCATGGTGATCCTCGACCCGAGTCTCGAGGAGCGCACCGTCGCACCGTCGATCGACACGTACCTCAACGTGATCCGTACCGCTGGTGGTTCGATCGAGAAGCTCGACGTCTGGGGCCGACGGCGCCTGTCGTACGAGATCAACAAGAAGACCGAGGGGATCTACGCGGTCATCGACCTCCAGGCGACGCCGGAGGCGGTGGCCGAGCTGGACCGGCAGCTGCGGCTCAACGAGGCCGTCCTGCGCACCAAGGTGCTCCGGCCAGAGGTCCACTGAGACCGGGCCACAGGCCCGAGCCGTGCCGCGTTCGGTTCGTCGTACCCGTGTGGGAGCCTGACGGCGAGACCGAGCGTGCCCCTGAGGAGTGACACATGGCTGGAGATACCACCATCACGGTCATCGGCAACCTGACCGACGACCCTGAGCTGCGTTTTACCCCGTCCGGTGCGGCGGTGGCCAAGTTCCGCGTCGCATCCACGCCGCGCTACATGGACCGCACGTCCGGCGAGTGGAAGGACGGCGAGCCGCTCTTCCTCTCCTGCACCGTGTGGCGGCAGGCGGCGGAGAACGTCGCGGAGTCGCTGCAGCGGGGTGCCCGCGTCATCGTCTCGGGCCGGCTGCGGCAGCGGTCGTACGAGACGAAGGAGGGTGAGAAGCGCACGGTCATCGAGCTGGAGGTCGACGAGATCGGCCCCTCGCTGCGGTACGCCACAGCGAAGGTGCAGAAGATGTCGCGCAGCTCGGGTGGCGGCTTCGGCGCCAGCGGCGGGGGCAGCCAGGGCGGTGTCGCGGCTGACGACCCGTGGGCGTCGGCGACGCCCGCTCCCGCGGCACGCGGCGCGAGCTCATCCTTCGATGACGAGCCACCGTTCTAAGAAGCGTTTTGGAGTACGAGCAATGGCGAAGGCTGCGGCACTACGCAAGCCGAAGAAGAAGGTGAACCCGCTCGACAAGGAGGGGATCACCTACATCGACTACAAGGACACCGCGCTGCTGCGCAAGTTCATCTCCGACCGCGGCAAGATCCGTGCCCGGCGGGTGACCGGCGTGACCTCGCAGCAGCAGCGGCAGATCGCCCGCGCGGTAAAGAACGCGCGGGAGATGGCGCTCCTGCCGTACACGACCACGGCACGCTGAGGGGAGGGGCTGTGAAGATCATCCTTACCCAGGAGGTGTCCGGCCTCGGCACCCCGGGCGACGTGCTCGAGGTCAAGGACGGCTACGGCCGCAACTACCTGCTCCCGCAGGGCTTTGCGATGCCGTGGTCGAAGGGCGCGGAGAAGCAGGTCACGCTGATCAAGCGGGCGCGTTCCGCCCGCGAGATCCGGGACCTGGGGCAGGCCACCGAGGTCAAGGCGCGGCTGGAGGGGCTGCGGGTGCAGCTGACCGCCCGCGCCGGCCAGGGCGGCCGGCTCTTCGGCTCGGTGACGCCCGCTGAGGTGGTTGACGCGGTCGTCGCGGCCGGCGGTCCGGAGCTGGACCGGCGCCGGGTCGAGCTGCCCGGCCACATCAAGTCGACCGGCACCTACCAGGTGCGGGTCAAGCTGCACCCGGAGGTCAGTGCGAACATCGCGCTGAGCGTGCTTCCGGCCAAGTAGTCCACAGTGGCCTGACCGGCCGGCCCCACAGGGCCGGCCGGTCAGGCTGTCCATCCGGCCTGGCTGTCCATCGGATCAGGCCGGCCATCGGATCAGTAGAACAGCGAGAAAACGACTGTGGTCACGCCGGCACCCACCACGGCAGCCGCGAAGCCGATGGCCACGGCGCGCCACGCGGAGGTCATCCATCGCAGGGCGAGGGCGAGCGCCAGGCTGAGCGCGAGCGCCGTGCCGAGCTGCGGCGCGTTGTCCACCAGGGTGGCCAGGGCCTCGGCGCGCGGCGCCGGGCAGGGCGCGCCGGACGCCTCGACGCAGCTGACGTCCCGGGTGCTGCCGAGAGTGAGCGCCCACAGCAGGTAGAACACGACCGGTGCGAAGTACCACCCTGCGGTCATCATGAGCACCGCGACGTACCCCCGCCCGTCCGGCTCGTCCTCCGCGTCCACGCCCGGGTGGGCCACCGGAGCACGTCTGGGTCGGTCACGGCTGAGGCGAGGCTGCTCGGGCCGGTCACGTCCGGGTGGTGGAGGCCCGGGTGACCATCCGGGCCGTGGTGGGCCGCCGCCGCGGACCGCGGGCGGAGGCCAGGGCGTGTCCTCGTCCCACTCGCCGTCGTCAAGGACCCGCCCGCCGTCGTCAAGGACCCGCCCGCCGTGCCAGGCATCCCGGGGGCCTGCCGGGTCGAACCGGCCCCGACCTGTGGGGGCGTCGAGCCGTCCCGTCCCGTCCCTCGGGTCGCTGTCGCCTGGCTCGTGTTCTCTCAGGCCGTGGTCCCGCAGGCCGTGGTGCCGGGGGTCCGCCCCCGGCGGCTGCCGGGGCACCCACGGTTGGCCGTACCCCGGCTCGGCGGGCGGATGCCCGGAGCCACCGGGGCCGGCGGGCCGGAGCCAGTCACCGCCATGGAACTCGCCGGCGTCGTCGCCCCTCACCGGGTCGACAGCGGACCACGTGCCCGCGGGTGCCCTGCTGCGCCGGCCGCGCGTACGGGAACCCCAGTCCGGGTACTCCACGGGCGGAGCGTGATCCCATACCGTTCGGGAAACAATCCTCCGAACGGGGCGTCAGCGCCGCCGTTGGGCCGGTGACGCGCCGGCCCGCCACCCAGTTGTGGAAAGTTTCTCCTGTCCACACCGTGGGGATCTACTTCAAGCAGGTCAGCGGCGCCGTTGGGCGGTGTCCCCAGGAGTTTTGCACAGGCTGTGCACAGCGCTGCACACATGCGTGCGCCAGGTGTCCACAGCTTGTCCCACGCTCTGTCCACCGGTGGGTTTGCCCGGGAGCCCGCGCCTTCCTAGGGTCGCGGGCGGAGTTCCATCCGCATCCGGTACGAGGCACCGGCGCGTCGGAGAAGAGATTCGTACCTGTGTACTAAGATGGTCTCCGGGGGGACGGGTCGGGGCGGAGGGCGGCGTGTCGGTCACCGATGATGTGCGACCAGTAGGCGCGGACGCGCCCGCCGCCCCCAGGGGATACTCGGGGCCTTCCCACGCCTCCACCCTGGACGGTCAGTTCGACCGTACGCCGCCGCAGGACATCGCCGCGGAGCAGTGCGTGCTGGGCGGCATGCTGCTGTCCAAGGACGCCATCGCCGACGTGGTCGAGATCCTCCGCTCGTCAGACTTCTACCGGCCGGCGCACGCCACCGTGTTCGACGCGGTCCTGGACCTTTACGGGCGCGGTGAGCCGGCGGACCCGATCACGGTCGCCGCCGCCCTGGCGGACTCCGGTGACCTGGGGCGGGTCGGCGGCGCACCTTACCTGCACACGCTGATCGCCTCGGTGCCGACCGCGGCGAACGCGGCATACTACGCCCGGATCGTCAGCGAGCGCGCGGTGCTGCGGCGCCTGGTCGAGGCGGGCACGCGCATCGTCCAGCTCGGCTACGGCGCCGCCGCCGGCGCCGGCCGGGACACCGACGACATCGTCGACCTCGCCCAGCAGGCGGTGTACGACGTCACCGAGCGGCGGATCAGCGAGGACTTCGCGGTCCTGTCCGAGCTGTTGCAGCCCACACTCGACGAGATCGAGGCGGTCGGCGCGCAGAGCGGTGTGATGACCGGCGTCCCGACCGGCTTCACCGACCTCGACCGCCTGCTCAACGGGCTGCACCCGGGGCAGCTCATCGTGGTGGCCGGGCGGCCCGGGCTCGGCAAGGCGCTGGCGCTGGACACCCCGCTGCCCACGCCCGACGGCTGGACCACCATGGGCGCCGTGGCAGCCGGCGACCGGCTGCTCGGAGCTGACGGGCGGCCGACCACGGTCGTGGCCACGAGCGAGGTGATGCTCGGCCGGCAGTGCTTCGAGGTGGAGCTCGACGACGGCGACGTGATCGTGGCCGACGCCGAGCACCTGTGGCGGACCACGACCCGCGCAGCTCACCACCGGCCCGGCCGGGCTGTGACCGTGACGACGGCTGAGATCGCGGTTACGCTCCGGTGCCCGGCAGACGGACGCCCGAACCACGCCGTGGCGAACGCCGCAGCGCTCCAGCTGCCGGAGCGGAGACTGCCGGTGCCCCCGTACGCGCTCGGCGCGCGGCTCGGTGCCGGGCGCCGGGCCGCGGCGGGAGCCGCCTGCGCCGACCCCGAGGTTGTCATGCGCGTCGAGGCCGCCGGCCGGCTGCGCCGGCCCGAGGTGCTCGACGACGAGCACATCCCGACCGACTACCTGCGCTCGTCCGAGCCCCAGCGGCGGGAGCTCCTGGCCGGGCTGATGGATACGAACGGCACCGTCGGTCCGGCCGGCGTCCTGCACTACCGCTCGACATCCGGGCGGCTCGCCGGCGACGTGAGGGAGCTGGTGACCAGCCTCGGATACGGCTGCTCGGTGAGCGCCGCACCGGTGCGGCGCCCGGCCGCGTCGCCCACCGCGTACACGGTGACGTTCTCGACCGGGGACCAGGTGTTCGCCGTCTCCCGCAAGCAGCTGGCGCACAAGCGGCGGCACCGGCCCGCGCGCCGCCGACCGGCATCCGAGCGGTTCATCGTCGACGTCCGGCCGGTGCCCAGCGTCCCGGTCCGCTGCGTCCAGGTCGACAACGATGACCACCTCTATCTCGCCGGCCGGTCGATGGTGCCCACCCACAACAGCACCGCGTCGATGGACTTCGCCCGCACCGCCGCGGTCAAGTTCAACCTGCCCAGCGCGATCTTCTCGCTGGAGATGAGCAAGGTCGAGATCGTGATGCGGCTGCTGGCGGCGGAGGCGCGGGTCCCGCTGCACGTGCTGCGCTCCGGGCAGCTCTCCGACGACGACTGGACCAAGCTCGCCCGGCGGATGGGCGAGATCTCCGAGGCTCCGCTGTTCGTCGACGACACGCCGAACATGAACCTCATGGAGATCCGGGCCAAGGCGCGCCGGCTCAAGCAGCGGCACGAGCTCAAGCTGGTCGTCGTCGACTACCTGCAGCTGATGACCTCCCCGAAGCGGGTGGAGAGCCGCCAGCAGGAGGTCGCCGAGCTCTCCCGCGGCCTCAAGCTGCTCGCCAAGGAGATCGAGTGCCCGGTCGTCGCGGTCTCCCAGCTCAACCGCGGCCCCGAGCAGCGTACGGACAAGCGCCCCCAGCTGTCGGACCTGCGCGAGTCCGGATGCCTGACCGGAGCCACCCGGCTGCTGCGGGCGGACACCAACGCCGAGGTCACGCTCCTCGAGCTGGTCGACTCGGGCGCCACCGACGTCCCGGTCTGGGCCCTCGACGACCGCCTCAGGTACGTGCCCTGCACGCTGACCCACGCGTTCCCCAGCGGATGCCGGGAGGTCCTCCGGGTGCGGCTCGCCTCCGGCAAGGAGGTCGAGGCGACCGCCAACCATCCGTTCCTCACCGTTGACGGCTGGCGTCCGCTGGCCGGCCTGGCGGTGGGGTCGCGGGTCGGGGTGGCCCGGCACGTGCCGGCACCGCTGCGGCCGGCCGCCTGGACCGACGCCGAGGTGCTCCGGCTGGCGCGGTCGTGGCGAGGACCGGGGCGGCGTGAGTCGGCCCGCCCAGCAGAGGTGCTCCTCCCATCGCAGGCGCCGCGCAAGCCGGGCGCGGAGCCCTACGCCGCCACCGCGCTGCGGCAGGTGCGGCACCAGGTTCGGGAGATTCTGACCGAAGGAGGGCCACGCCTCGGGGAGCTGGTCGAGGTGACCGGAGCCAGGCTCCCTGGCGCCTTCGCTCCCGGCCGGCTACCCGGTGGCCTTCCGGGTGGGCCGGCGAGCGCCAAGTCGCCACTGAGCCGGATCGTTGACGTCCTCAGCGGCGTAGACCTGGAGCTGCACGCCGCAAACGACGTGTTGTGGGACGAGATCGTGCAGCTCGAGCCCTGCGGCCGGCAGGACGTCTACGACGCCACCGTCCTGGGCGCGCACAACTTCGTAGCCAACGGGATCGCGGTGCACAACTCAATCGAACAGGACGCGGACGTCGTCATCCTGCTGCACCGGGACGACTACTACGACAAAGAGTCCCCGCGGGCGGGAGAGGCCGACTTCATAGTCGCCAAGCACCGTAATGGCCCCACCGACACGGTCACCGTCGCCGCCCAGCTGCACCTGTCCCGGTTCGTCGATATGGCGATCGTCTAGCCGTCTTCTGATGCGGCGTGGCCAGCGAGCCGTCGGGACCACGCCAGTGGCGCAATGCGACGGCATCGAGCCTCCTGCGACCGGCAGGTAGGAGCGCGACGACTGAGGTGCCCGACGTGGGCGCGACGGCCGGGTCAGTCGGTGGACGGGTTGGTGGCGCGCGGCCAGGGCCGCGGCTCCGCGGCGGCGCGCGATGCGGCGGTGGGTCCGTAGGCGGGTGCCGAGACGGCTGGCGAGGTGGCGGGAGGTGCGGTCGCGGCGGGGGCCGGGGAGTGGTCCGCTTCCGGGTGCCGGCCGCTGACGGAGAGGAACGCCGCGAATGCTGCGGTGAGGACGCCGATGCCGAGCTGTGTGGGCGGCTTGCCGCCGGCCGCCGCCGTGGCCAGGCCCGCGGCTGCGCCTGCGAGCACGCTGAAGGCAAGGCCGGTGAGCACCGGGGGCCGGGCGCCCGGGTTGGCCGCGAGCAGCTCCCGGGCCGGGGGGCCGGCGGCGTGGGCGCGGCGGTTCAGCAGCAGCGTGCCCGCGCCGGCAACCAGGCCGGCGAGCCCGGCGACGGTCAGCAGGACCCAGAGACCGGGGATGGAACCGCCGGTCAGCAGCAGGCCGGCGACGACGAGCAACGGGATCGCCAGCCCGGCGGCCGCCGGCACGGCCAGCGCCGCCTGGCGTGCGGAGGCGAGCAGGCGTACGTCGCCGGCGATGCGTACCGCGGCCCGGTTGTTCCGGTCGAGCGCCACTGCCCGGCGGGCCGCCTTGCGGGCGGTGGCCCAGCCGCCGGGCAGGCGCAGCCGTGCCATGGCGAGCAGGGCGTGCGACTCGGGGTCGGCCTCGTCCCGCCGGAGCGCCTGCCGGGCCGCCTCCGCGGCGCCGGGGTAGTTCCCGGCGAAGTAGCGGGCCAGGCCGAGCAGCCGGTGGGCGGCAGGGTGCGCAGGGTCGCGCGCGATGGCCTCCTGGGCGGCCCGCTGGGCCTCCCCCAGCTCATCGACACCGATATATGCACCGGCCAGCCGGCGCCAGCCCAGCGCGTCCCCCGGGTTGTCGCTGAGGTAGCCGCGCAGCAGGTCGATCGCCTCGGCGTACCGCTCCTCGATGCCGAGCTGGAGGGCTCGACGCAGGGGCTCGGGTTCGTCGGCCAGGGGCATGGGCACCGCTCCGGTTCTCGGGGATGGGTCAACGCTAGCGGTCCCCGTTGGTTTCGCTCCGGCCGCGCAGCGTGAGAAGTCCCGCAGCGCCGCGCGGTGGCGGGCCGGCGGCCTTTGTGGTGCGGCTGCGGCAGGGCGGGCGGTATGGCGGCAGTGGCTCGGCGCCTGCCGCCGCGCGGCGGTGGCGGGACAGGCCTGCCACCGCCGCGGGCCGCGGACCGTGCCGGTCCGCTGGGTGGGCTAGTCGAACAGGTCGTGCAGGAAGCTGCGTTGCTTGCGGTGGTGGTAGTGCCCCCGGTAGTGGCCGCCGTACGCCGGTTGGCCGTAGGCCGGAGCGGGAGCCGGGTAGCCGTGCTGCGGCGGTGGTGGTGGCGGCGGCACGTAGCTGCCGGGTGGCTGCGGGGCGTGCCCCGGGCTCGGTGCCGGAGCCGGTGCGCCCCCTGGCGACTGCGGCGCGTTGGCCTGCGCCTTGTTCCAGTTGGTCTCCGCGTCGAAGAGCTTCTCCAGCTCACCCCGGTCCAGGAAGATCCCGCGACACTCGGTGCACTGGTCAACGGTCACGCCACTGCGCTCGTACTGGCGCATCTGGCCCTGGCATTTTGGACAGGTCATCTGCATCCCCTGACGGTACAAGCCGCCGTCACGCCGTGCCGGCGACCAGCCGTACCACCGTGTCGTCGTCGACCTGGCGGAAGTCGGAGTAGAAGCGGCTCACCGCGCCGAACCCGCTCGGTGCCACCGGGCAGACCACCTCGTCCGCCTCCGCGGCGAGCAGGGCCACCGCCTCGGTCGAGCCGACCGGGGCCGCGATGACCACCCGGCGCGCGCCGAGCCGCCGCGCCACGGCCACCGCGGCCCGGGCGGTGGCCCCGGTGGCCAGCCCGTCGTCCACAATGACCGCGACCTGGCCAGTCAGGTCCAGCGGCGGCCGGCCGCCCCGGTAGCGCCGCTCGCGGCGGCCCAGCTCGGCCGCTTCCCGGCGGACGACGGCGGCGACATCGGCCCGGTCGAGGCGGTGGGCGACGTCGTCGTTGAGCACGTACACCCCGCCCGGGCCCAGGGCGCCGAACGCCACCTCCGGCGCCCAGGGCACGCCCAGCTTGCGCACGACCAGCACGTCCAGCGGCGCGCCCAGGCGGCGGGCGACCACCGCGGCGACCGGGACGCCGCCGCGCACCAGCCCGAGCACGTGCACGTCCGGGCGGCCGGCGTAGGCCGCCAGGGCCGATCCCAGCGCCTCGCCCGCCGCCGCCCGGTCACGGAACGTCGCCCTCACCCCTTCAGGTGTACGCCGTAGCCGCCGGTTCCGCCTCCCCTACCGTTATCCGGTACGCGCCCAGCGCCGGTGCCCAGGCCGCGAACGCGACCGGGTAGAGCAGGTAGCCGAACCGGGTGGACGGCAGCAGCAGCATCGCGGTGAACAGCCCGTACGCGCACACGAGCGTCGCCGCCGCGGCCGTGCGCGGCGGCCGGCGGGCGAGCCCGGCGGCGATGGCCAGCCCGGCCACGACCAGCAGTGCCGCAGCGATGGCGCGTCCGCCGGGGACGCCGGTGGCGATGAGGTGACCGGGCAGCGGTGACTGCGCCGGGCTGGTGACCAGGCCCTGGCCGAGCGGGAAGCGCAGCACGTTCTCGGCGGCGGCGCCGAGGTCGACGAGCAGGGCGGGGACGAGCGCGGCGGCCGGCAGCGCCGCCGCCCACCCGACGAACCGGCGGGCCGCGGCCGGACCGTGGGTCAGCGCGTGCACGGCGAGCACCAGGGCGACCGGCCAGGCAAAGAGCTTGAGCGCGCCGGCCGCCCCGACCGCGACCCCGGCCCAGCCCCACCGCCCCCGCCCGGCGAGGGCCAGCGCCAGCAGGCACAACGCCAGTACGGGCAGGTCGTCCCCGCCGGTGGCGAGGGTGAGCGCGCACAGCGGCAGTACGGTCACCGCCTGCCCGGCCCGGACCAGCGGGCCGAGCCGCCCGCCCGCGATCGCCAGGGCCGCCGCGACGGCAGCCAGTGTGGCCAGGGCGAACCAGGGCCGCGCGTCGGTCCACCAGTGCTCCCCGAAGGTGGCCCGGGGCAGGCCGAACAGGGCCATCCCCGGCTGGTACGGGAAGTAGCCGAGCAGCCGTTCCGGCTCGGGCAGCGCGGCGATGGCGGCCCGGTCGAGGTAGGGCGTGCCGGTCTCGACCAGCCGCTGCCCCGCCTGCTCGACGACGAGCACCTCTTCCTGCGCCCGGTCCGGCCGCCCCCCGGCCCGCTGGACCGCCTGCACAAGGAGCGGCAGGAGCGTGGTGGCCGCCCAGGCCAGAGCGGTCAGCCCGGCCCGTGCGCCGGGCATGGCGGTCAGTCCGGCCCGGACGCCGGTCACCGGCCGGTGCCGGGCTCGCCCGAACCGGGCCGGGCTGAACCGGGCAGGGCCGGCGCGGGTGGGGCCGAAGCGACGTACCGCCAGCTGCCCGAGCACCGCGACGGTCGCCGCCGCATACCCCCACACCGCGAGCGCCGCCCACGCCCGGTGTGGGGTGAGCGTCGAGGTGCGGGCGGTGACCGCGGCGAACGCGGTGGACAGCGCGTACAGACCGAGGTCGAGGGCGAGACCGCCGGCCGCCCGGTCGGCCCGGCGCCAGCCCTCGGTGACCGCCCGCGCGGCCCGCCCGCCCGCTGGCGCGCTCCGCTCCGCCGGCGGGCCAGCCGGCTCCGGTTCGTTGGTCCGTTCCGGCCCGGGTCCGCCGGCCCGCCGGCCGTTGCTCCGGCCGGTCATGCGGGTCGGTGCGGCAGGCGCTCCTCGGCGTCCCGCTCCCCGACCCGGCGGCTCGGGATGCGGATGACCCGGCCCGCCCGGTGCAGCGGGGGCGAGAGCACACCCGGCCGGCCGCCGGTGCCCCGGCGCAGGGTGGCGAGCAGCTGCGGGGCGGCGAGCGGCCGGGAGAACAGGTGCCCCTGCCCGGCGACGCAGCCGATCTCCCACAGCGTCCGGCGCTGCTGCTCGTTCTCCACCCCTTCGGCGACCACTACCAGGTCCAGGCTGCGGGCGAGGTCCACCGTGGACCGGACCACGGCGGCGGCCTCGGCCGAGGTATCCATCGCCGACACGAAGTCCCGGTCGATCTTCAGCTCGTTGACCGGGATCCGGGACAGCATCGCCAGGGACGAGTAGCCGGTGCCGAAGTCGTCCAGGGCTAGCCGGACGCCGATGTCGCGCAGCGCGGCCAGCACCTCGTCGACGATCTCCAGCTGGCTGAGGGTCAGGTTCTCGGTCAGCTCCAGGGTGAGCCGCTCCGGCCGCACGTCGTGCGCGCGTAGCCGGGCCGAGACAGCCGCGGGGAAGCGCCGGTCCAGCAGGCTGCGCGGGGACACGTTGACCGCGACGGGCAGCTCGAACCCGGCCTCCCGCCAGGTGGTGGCGGCGAGCAGGGCCTGGTTGAGGACGGCGTCGGCGAAGGCGGGCAGCAGCCCGGACCGCTCCACGGTCTCCAGGAACCGGCGCGGGTCCAGCGAGCCGCGCTCCGGGTGCTGCCACCGGGCCAGGGCCTCGGCCGCGACGGTCTCGCCGGTGGCCAGGTCGACGATCGGCTGGAAGCTGACCGTGATCTCCTGCTCGGCGACGGCCCGGGGCAGGTCCCCACCGAGGGCCAGGCGGCTGATGTCCGCGGTGTCCATCGCCCGGCTGTAGACGGCGGTGCGCTGGCCGTTGCGCTTCGCCTCGTACATGGCGATGTCCGCGCGCCGCATCAGCTCGTCCATGCCGCCCCGGCTGGGCGCGGTGGCGATGCCGATGCTGGCCTCGATGCCGATCAGCAGGCCGTCCAGGTCGATCGGCTGGGCCAGGGTGGCCAGCAGCCCCTGGGCCCGGTGCGCGGCGACGGCGGGCGCGGTGAGGCCGCGTAGGAACACCGCGAACTCGTCACCGCCGAGCCGGGCCACGATGTCGTCCTCGCCCGTCTCGATCCGCAGCCGCCGCGCCACCTCGATCAGCACGTCGTCCCCTGCGGTGTGCCCGAGGGTGTCGTTGACCTCCTTGAAGTGGTTCAGGTCGATGAGCAGCAGTGCGGTGATCCCGCGCACCGGGCGCTCCTGAAGCGCCCGGGAGCCGGCGTCGAGCAGGCGCCGCCGGTTGGGCAGGCCGGTCAGCGGGTCGTGGGCGGCGTCGTGGGCGTGCTGGGCGGCGAGCCGGGCCAGCTCCGCGTACGCGCTGGCGTTGCGCACCGCCGTGCACAGCGCGGAGGCGAACGTACGCAGGGTGTAGTGCTCGCGTTCGGAGAGGTTCACCTGGCCGCGGAAGCGCAGCCGTAGCTCGCCGAGGTCGGTCTTTGTGCCGTGGCTCTCCAGCAGGGCCGTGATGAGCTTGCCGGAGGCGGGCGGTGCGAGCGACGGCGGGCCGTCGTACCGCACGCCCTCGGAGTCACCCCGGACCAGCCGGGGGCGCCCCGCCGCGGAACCCAGCTCGACCTCGACCTCGTCGGCGGAGAACAGCTCGGCGGCCCGGGTGACCGCGGTGACGAGCACCCCATTCAGCTCGACGCCGTTGAACTCGTCGGTGGACTGGGCCAGCTTCTGCCACGCCTCCCGCTCGGCGCGCGAGCGCAGCCGGGTGGCGTGTGCGAGCTGGACGCACAGGATGACCAGCGGGACCACCAGGATGATCTGGTCATCCCTGCGGGTCAGCAGCAGCCCGAGGAAGCCGAGCGTGGTCCACGCGCCCAGCAGCGCGAGCCGGATGTCCCAGTTGGCGCGGAGCCGCTGGCTGATCGAGGTGCGGGTGGCGAACGCGATGGCCGGGACCACCACCGCCTCGCTCACCATCGCGAAGGCGATGGCGGCGACGCACAACAGCCCGAACATCCGGAGCTCACCACCGTCGGCGGGAAGGCCGCCGAGCAGGGAGACGACGAGCGCTGCGCTGCCGGCGGCGAGGGCGTCCTTGGCCGCGTTGAAGGCGATCTTGACCGGCGGCGCGCGTAGTGCGCCCTTGGCGATGGCCACCCCCAGCGCGGTGCACACGATCACCGTGGGGGACGGCAGCGTGCCGAGGCCGATGAGCACCGCCGCATCGGTGGAGGTCAGCTGGTGGCGGTTGGCCCTGATGCGCACCAGGGGGCCGGTGCCACTGCACACGGCGATGAACATGGTCAGGGCCAGCGCCGCGGAGAGGCCGCCGCCCGGATGGCCACCCAGCCACCACAGGCACCCCACCAGGACTGTGGCCGCTGCTGCCACGACGAGACCGACCAGGAGGTTGAGCCTCCTGTCGGTCTCGCGGGTCGTCGTCTCAGTCTGTGTCACGCCACCGTCCCCAGTTCCAACTATTTCTCGCCGGTACCGGCCGGCTTGTCAACCGGGCGTGGCGTTGCGGCCGAAGGCTCAGCTCATCCAGTCATGTCCACGCATGGAATGCTCCTTAGATCGTACTTTGAGACGTGTGGGCTGCTGCGTTCGGTGGTGCAACCTGGCTTATGTGAGGCCACCCTGGGGTGGTTGGCCTTCTACTTTCCGGTAAGGCGCGATGCGGGAAGCGTAAATTGCAGGCGGCAAATTGGCTATCGTGTTTTGTCCGTGGATTCAGGATATGCGAACTCGGGACGTGTTCGGTACTCTCTGTCTAGAATCAGAAGCATACCGTGTGATCATCTACGGACCCGACTACACTGGTGGACCCTCCGCGCGGCCCGCGACGCGCCCACCCCTGACCCGCCTACCAGCTGGGCAAATGAGCCTAGTAACGAGGTGCGGGGCAGATTCCGGACGCGGTGCCGGCGCCAGCCTCGCATCGCCACCCCCTCTCGGGGCTACCCCGGAGCCTACGCCCGGTGACCCTGCCACCGCGCTGTCCGAGTGGTTGAATTCAACGGCTGTGCTGGTCGTTCCCGGCGCCGTGGAACTTCCAATTTCGATAACGAATGAAACGGCCATAGGACACGGCTGACTTTTACCCCGTTCGGGGGATTAGGCTCGCTGTGTGACCGAGCTGACTCACGTGGACGAGACCGGGGCGGCCCGCATGGTGGACGTGGCCGACAAGGCGGTCACCGTGCGCCGCGCCGTCGCGGCGGGGCGGGTGGTGACCACGCCGGAGGTCCTGGACCTGCTGCGCCGCGACGGGCTGCCCAAGGGGGACGCGCTGGCGGTGGCGCGGCTCGCCGGGATCATGGGGGCGAAGCACACCCCGGACCTGGTCCCGCTGTGCCACCCGATCGCCCTGCACGGCGTGGGACTCGACCTGGTCCTGGGGGAGCGGACCGTGGAGATCACCGCGGCGGTGCGGACCGCGGACCGTACCGGGGTCGAGATGGAGGCGCTCACCGCCGTGGCCACCGCCGGCCTTGCGCTGGTCGACATGGTCAAGGCGGTGGACCCGGCCGCCTCCATCGAGGGGATCCGGGTGCTGCGCAAGGAGGGCGGCAAGACCGGCGAGTGGACCCGCCCGCCGGAGCGCCCGTGAGCGCGAGGAGTGAGCTTGCGAGCCCCGCAGCGCGAACAGGGATGTTGCCGTGAGCGGGGTCCGGGCCCGCGTGATCGTGGCGTCGAACCGGGCTGCCAGCGGCGCCTACTCCGACACCAGCGGGCCCATCCTGGTGGCCGGCCTGCGGGAGCTGGGCTGCGAGGTGTCCGGCCCCGTCGTGGTGGCAGATGGTGAGCCGGTCACCGCGGCCCTGCGGGAGGCCTTGGCCGACCGCGTCGACGCCGTGCTGACCAGCGGCGGCACCGGCATCGCGCCGACCGACCGCACGCCCGAGGCGACCCGGGCGGTGCTCGACTACGAGGTCCCCGGCATCGCCGAGGCGATCCGGGCGCACAGCCGGGGGGCGGTGCCGGCCGCGGCGCTCTCCCGTGGGGTCGCCGGGGTGGCCGGCCGTACGCTCATCGTCAACCTGCCCGGCTCGACCGGTGGTGCCCGGGACGGGCTGGCCGTGCTCGGGCCGATCCTCGCCCACGCGGTGGACCAGCTGCGGGGCGGAGACCATCCGCGCGACGGCTAGCCGCGCGGCAACGCCGGTAGCCTCACGGCATGCCGGCTAGGCTCGCACCGATGAGCGAGCGCAGCGACCACATGAGCGAGCCCAGCGACCAGCCGGTGCCGTGGGCGCAGGCGCGGGCGCGCGCGTACGAGGCGGGCCGGGCGGTGGCCGTCAGCCGGCCGCCGGTCGACGTCGCGCTGGTCGCCGCGGACGGGTGCACGCTGGCCCGGCCCCTGGCCGCCGCCACCGACCTGCCCGCGTTCGCCACGTCCAGCGTGGACGGTTACGCGGTGCGCGGGCCGGGACCCTGGCGCCTCACCGGCCGGGTGCTCGCCGGCGGGGTCGCGCAGCCGCTGACCGTCGACGGCACCGCGGTGGAGGTCGCCACTGGCGCGATGGTGCCGGAGGGCACCACGACGGTGGTCCGGGTCGAGGACGCCACGGTCACCGGCGACCAGGTCACCGGCGAGCCGCGGGCTCCCCGGGAGTGGCGGGTGCCGGGCGAGGAGGCGAACCGGGGGGAGGAGCTGCTGCCCGCCGGGACTCCGGTGACCCCGGCGGTGCTCGGGCTGGCCGCCGCGTGCGGCTATGACCGCCTGACCGTTCACCGCCGGCCGCACGCCGTCCTGCTGGTCTTCGGCGACGAGCTGGTCACCTCCGGCCTGCCCGCGGCCGGCCAGGTGCGCGACGCGCTGGGCCCGCAGCTCCCGGCCTGGCTGAGCCGGCTCGGCGCGGTGGTGCCGCCGCCCGCACTGCTCGCCCCGGTCGCCGACACTCTCGACGACCACCTGCACGCGATCCGCGGTGCGCTCGCCGGCGGCGCGGACCTCGTGTGCACCACCGGCGGGACCATGCACGGGCCGGTCGACCACCTGCACCCGGCGCTCCGCGAGCTGGGGGCGCAGTACGTGGCCAACACCGTCGCCGTACGCCCGGGCTTCCCGATGCTGCTGGCCCGCCTGCCCGGCGGGCAGTTCCTGGCCGGGCTGCCGGGCAACCCGCAGTCGGCGGTCGTCGCCCTGGTCTCGCTGGTGGCGCCGCTGCTCGCCGGGCTCGCCGGCCGGCCGCTGCCGGCGCTGCCCGAGGTCACGCTCGGTGCGCCCATCCCCGGCCGGCGCGACTTCACCCACCTCGCGCTGGTGCACCTCGACGCCGACGGGCTGGCCCAGCCGACCGCCCACGTGGGCTCGTCGATGCTGCGCGGGCTGGCCCGCTCGGTCGGGTTCGCCGTGGTCGCGCCGCACGGCGCCGGCGAGAAGGGTGACCGGGTGCCGCTGGTCCCGCTGCCGCTGCTGCCCGGGGAGGAACGATGCTGACCACGGTCACCGAGGCGCCGCTGGACGTACGGGCACACGAGGCGGCCGTGGCCGACCCGCGGGCCGGCGCGGTCGTGTCCTTCGCCGGCGTGGTACGCGACCACGACGGTGGCCGGACCGTGACGCTGCTGGAGTACGAGGGCCACCCCAGTGCGGTGGGCGTGCTGCGCGAGGTGGCCGCCGAGATAGCCAAGGACCCGGACGTCTACGCCGTGGCCGTCTCGCACCGGGTGGGCCGGCTCGAGATCGGCGAGGTGGCGCTGGCCGCGGCCGTGTCCACCGCGCACCGCGCCGCCGCGTTCGCCGCCTGCGCCCGCCTCGTCGACGAGGTCAAGGCGCGGCTGCCGGTATGGAAGCGGCAGGTCTTCGCCGACGGGACCGAGGAGTGGGTCAACTGCCCCTGACGGCCAGCGCCCGTCGCCACGCTCGCCGCCAGGCGCGCCCGAACGCGTGCTCCTGGTAGAAGGCCGGCTCGGCGCCGGGACGCCACGGCAGGGCTGCCACCAGCACGATCACCACGATGGCGAGGGAGTTCTCGAAGAACGCGCCGGACAGCCCGTCGGCGTAGTGGGACACCTCGGGCAGGCGGTGCTCGTACGGCCAGATCGGGGAGACGACGAACAGCACGTAGACGCCGGCCGCGACCGCCGCGTGGCGCAGCCCGGCCAGCGCCGGGAACCGCTGGATCCGCAGCCCGAGGCCGGCCTGCCGGCGGCGCAGCGCGGTGTCCAGCAGCACGACGACCGCGGGCAGGACGAAGACCAGGTGGTGCGACCACGAGATCGGGCTGATTACGTTGGCGGTCAGGCCGACCAGCGTGAACGCGGTCAGCTCGTCGCCCTCGGCGTGTGCGGTGGTGGCCCGGGACAGCCCGACCGCGAGCATGAGCATCGCGAACGTGAGCCACAGCAGGCCCGGCGCCTGGGCTGAGTCGTACAGCCGGGCGAGCAGGCCGGCCAGGGACTGGTTGGGGGTCATGTCGGCCGCGCCCACCCGGTCGGTCTGCCACACGGTCGCGCCGAAGTAGCCGAAGGACTCCTCGCCGGCGACCAGGAACGCGCCGACCGTGACGGTCAGCGCGGTGCCGACCGCGGTGACCGCCGCCCGCCACTGCTTGCTGACCAGCAGGTAGACGATGAAGAGTCCGGGGGTCAGCTTCACCGCGGTGGCCAGGCCGATGCCCGCGCCGGCCCAGGCGCCGCTCGTCCACAGCCGGCGCAACGCGGATGCGACCAGGGCGCCGGGCACCGCCGCGGCCGATGTCGCCGCGGCCGGTGACGCGGTGGCTCGCGGCACCGCGGTCCGGGTCACCCCGGTGCGGGGCGTGCCGACCCAGGCCACCGCAGCCCGGTGCCGCCAGCGCAGCGCCACCAGGTCGGCCAGGACCAGCCCGAAGAGCAGGAGGTTCACCTGGCCGTACCCGATCGTCTCGCGGACCGGTTCGGTGGCCGCGGCCAGCGGCACGGCGAGGGCCACCGCGAACCAGCGCGGCCAGCGGCGGCGGTCGGCGACCGGGACCAGCAGGGCGGTGAGGACCAGGGTCAGCGCGGTGAGGCTGGCGACCGCGTTGAGGTAGCCGGCTCCGGTGACCGGCAGGTGCGCCATCGGCCACATGGCGAGCGCGGCGAACGGCGGGTAGGTGAAGCCCAGGGTCGTCTGCGGTGCGATGTACTCGTACAGCTCGCCGCCGCTTGCCCACCAGACCACCGCGCCGTGGTAGATGCGCAGGTCGAAGAAGTCGTACGGACGCCCGAAGGCGCGTACGGCCAGCACCGCCGCGATGACGGTGCCGGCCACGACGCCGATCCGGGCGACGGTCCGACCGTCGGTCCCGCGCAGAACGCGATGGTCCGGGACGAAGCGGCGCAGCCGTCCACCGACGATCGTCGGCATGGTGTGGCTACCCCCGTACCGCAGTCGTACTTCTCGCCCAGATCCGGGTAGGAGCCTAGAACGCTGCCACACCCGGCACCTCCCGCGTTATCCGAACGTGTCCGATCGCATATGGCATCGCGACATATCGACGGCCAGCGATTGGGATGCGGGCCGCGGAGGGTGTGGCAGAACTGGTGCGCCGGGGTAGGCGCGGGCCTCAGCTGGGTAGCGCGGCCTCAGCTGGGCAGGCGCCGGCCGAGCCGGGCCGCGCCGCGCGCCAGGCGGGTCTCCCGCCGCACGGTGCGTACCGCGTGCCGGGCGCGCCAGCCGAGGCTCGGCCGCCCCTGCCGGTCGGCCGCCGCGAACAGCAGCCCGCCGAGCAGGCCGAGGTTCTTGAGGAAGTACAGCCGCTGCGCCTGGCGCCGCCCCGGGTCCTGCTCCACCCAGAACGGGTGGCCGGCGAGCGTGGCGGGCACCAGCGAGCCGGCCAGCAGGCCGGCGGCTGGGCGGGGCAGCCGGCCGGTGGCGAGCAGCAAGCCGCCCACCAGCTGGACGCCGGCGTTGAGCTGGACGAGAGTGCGCGCGTCGGTGGGCAGGCGAGGGTCGGTGCGCTCCAGCAGCGGGGTGACTCGGTCCGTCACCCGCTTCGCCTGCGGCACCAGCGCGTCCGGGTTGGCCAGCGCTCGCGCGCCGCTGCTCACGAAGGTGGCGCCGAGCAGGGCGCGGGCGACCGAACGTACGGGTGTCATAGCTGGTTCTTACCCAGTTACGCCGCTTCGCACCCGAGAAAACCCACGAGTTGGCACACGGTGGGCGCGATCGGGCTATGCGGGCTGGGTGCGCAGGTAGCGGCCGAAGTGCGGCACCGTGAACGCGACCGTGCCCCGCTCGCCGGAGTAGACCAGTCCCTTCTTGATCAGGGCGTCCCGGGCCGGCGAGAGTGACGGCGGCTTGCGGCCGAGGGCCCGGGCGATCTCCGCGGTGGGCACCGCCATGTCCGCGTCCGGGTCACCACCCGTGCTGGTGTCGGCGGCGAGAGCGGCCATGGTCCGCATGTACTCCCGCTCCGCCGGGGTGGCCCGCTCGTACCGGGAGCCGAAGAAGCCCACGGCGAGCTCGGCCTCCGCCTCCGGTGCGGCGACCGTGACGTCGCCGGGGGTGATCGGCGAGCGGGGTGCGTGGTCCCAGGTCGCCTTGCCGTAGGCCTGCACGAAGTACGGGTACCCGCCCGAGCGCTCGTAGAGCGCGGAAAGCGCCTTCGGCTCGTACTCCACACCCTCCCGCGCGGCCGGCGCGCAGAGGGCCTGGTCCGCGGCGACCCGGTCGAGCCGGTCGATGCGCTGGTAGCGGAAGAGCCGCTCCGAGTAGGACTTGGCCGCCGAGAGCACGGCCGGCAGGTGCGGCAGCCCGGCGCCGACCACGACCAGCGGGGCGCCGAGCTGGGCGAGCTCGTGGCAGGCCGCGCAGAGCGCGGACACGTCCAGCGGGGTCAGATCCTGCATCTCGTCGATGAAGAGCGCGATGCCGGTGCCGACGTCGGTGGCGACGCTCGCCGCGTCGGTGAACAGCTCCACGAGATCGATCTCGATGTCCCCGGAGTCCGCCCGGCCGGTCGCGGCCGGCACGTCGATGCCGGGCTGCCAGCGGTCGCGCAGCCGCGGGGCGCCGGCCGACCGGGCCCCGGCCGACCTGACCCCGGCCCGGCCGCCTCCGCCAGCACCGGCGGCTGCGCCAGCCCCGGCAGGGGCTGAGCGCAGCGCGAACGCCTTCAGCACGCCGAGGAAGTCATCGATGCGCTCCGGCGCGCGGTGGCGCGGGGCCAGCTCCCGGACCGCCATGTGCAGCGCGGCCGACACCGGCCGGCGCAGTGACTGGTCCGGCCGGGCCTCGATCTTCCCGGTCCCCCACAGTCGCCCGATCGCCTGGGAGCGCAGCGTGTTCAGCAGCACGGTCTTGCCGACACCGCGCAGGCCGGTCAGCACCGACGAGCGCTCCGGCCGGCCGCGGGCGACCCGCTCCAGCACGATGTCGAAGACCGCCAGCTCGCGGTCGCGGCCGGCGAGCTCGGGTGGGCGCTGGCCCGCCCCGGGGGCGTACGGGTTGCGTACCGGATCCACGGCTTGGACTCTATCGGCGTATCTAGCGCCGGCCCTAGAACCGCTTAGAAAGACCTACCGGCGTTTCTTGAGGCACAGCACGAAGTCCAGGTCGTCCAGCTCGCTGTCGTAGAAGTAGTGGTACTCGTAGCCGGGCACCCCCGGGCACTTCTCCTGGTGCTTCACGGTCCGGTCGAAGCGGGCCAGGACCTCGTACGTGTTCGGCCCGCACGGCACCACCCGCATCGCCGGCTTGTCGCTGGTGCCGTCGTTGACCACGCACTGGCCCTTGGTGACGAAGCGGGAGTCGCCCGAGGTCGCCGGCCCGGTCGGGGACGCGGGCGCCTGGCTCGTGGTGGTGACGGGACCCTTGCTCGGCCCCGGTGAGCTGCCGGACCCGGACGGGGTGGGGTCGTCGCTCGCCCGGTAGATGAGGTAACCGCCGAGGCCACCGCCGCCGAGCAGCACCACCGCCACCGCCACGACCAGCATGATCATGCCGGTCGAGCGGCTCCGGCCGGGCGGGTCCACGCCAGCGTGGGCGCTCTGCCACACCGGGCCGGTCGGGGCGCCGTACTCGCGGTCGCCGTGGCCCGGCGTCTCCACATACGCCTCGGTGGCGTGCTCCGGCCCGCCGTGGCTCGGGCTGACCGGGTACGGGTCGCCGGGGCCGTACCCGCGGTCGTACGCGGCGTCGCTGTGGTCGTACCCGTAGTCGTAGTCGGGTGTCACCGCGGACGTCTCGCCGCCCCACGGGTCGGTGGGCGCTCCATACTCGGGTGCCTGCCCGTCGCGCCACGGCTCGGCCGGCTGACCTGGCGGCTGACCAGGGTACGGCCCACCAGGGGGTCCGTAGCTCGCCATATCGGACTGCCTCCCGGGCACGAGGGGTCGCAGGACAGATATTTCACTGCCGCCACCGTAGCGTGGCTCCCCGATGGCCACGACGACCCGAACCTCCACTCTGTCGCCAACGCGACCAGCGACACCGCCGCCGGCGGATGCACCGCCGCTGGTGTGGCCGGCACTGGCCACGCTCTACCTCATCTGGGGCTCCACTTACCTCGCTATCCGGATCAGCGTGGAGACCCTCCCCCCGTTCCTGTCCACCGCCGCCCGTTTCGGGCTCGCCGGGCTGGTGCTCGGCGTCATCCTCACCGCCCGCCGGGGTCGCAACGCCCTGCGGGTCTCCCGGCGCGAGGCGGCAGCCGCCGCGCTCGCCGGGGTGCTGCTGCTGGGCAGCGGCAACGGCCTACTCGTGCTGGCCGAGAGCGGCCCGCAGGGCACTGCCGTACCCTCCGGCATCGCTGCGCTACTGATCGCCACCGTGCCCCTGATCGTGGTGGTGCTGCGCCTGCTGACCCGGGACATCCCACCGCGGTCGACCATCGCCGGGGTGCTGGTCGGCTTCGTCGGCCTGGTCGTGCTGTTCCTGCCGACCGGCGGCAGCGCGACCGCAGCCCCCCTGGCCGGCGCGCTCATCGTCGTGCTGGCGGCCACCAGCTGGTCGTTCGGTTCGTTCCTGTCCCGCTGGATGAGGCTGCCGGCCGACCCGTTCGTCGCCGCGGTCTACGAGATGGTGGCCGGCGCCGTGGTCCTGGTGGCCATGGGCGCAGCCCGGGGTGAGTGGACCAGCTTCGCCCCGGCCGAGGTCACCATGCGCTCCTGGGCGGCGCTGGCCTACCTGCTCGTGGCCGGCTCACTCGTCGCCTTCACCACGTACATCTGGCTGCTCCAGCACGCGCCCATCTCGCTGGTCTCCACCTATGCCTACATCAACCCGGTGGTCGCGGTGGTGCTGGGAGCGCTGCTGGTGGCCGAGCCGCTGAGCCCGCGGATCATCCTGGGCGGCGGCGTGATCGTGCTCGGCGTGGCGCTGGTGGTCTCCACCGAGCGGCGCAGGACCGGCTGAGGTCTCCAGCGGACGCACCGGGGCAGCGTGGCCCCGGTGCGTCCGCCATCGAGCCGGTAGCCCGGCCTACCGCCGGGTGAGGTCTCCGGCCGGGCGGGCGCAGGCTCGGGTAGCATCCGCGCTCGTGTCCGCCGCGCTCGCCGGGGCCTGCGCCATCGCCGGTGGCGCGCTCGGCGCGGGCGTCCCGCAGGTGGCGTACCGGCTCTCCGTCCCCTATGGAGCGCCGCCCCGGTCGGCCTGCGTGGCCTGCGCGCGGCCGTTCTCCCCGGGCCTCGCCGGTTGGGTACGCCTGACCGCCCGCTGCTTCGGGTGCGGGGCGGGTACCGGGCCCCCGGCGGTGCTGACCGGGCTCGCCGGCGCGGTCGCATGTGGACTGCTCGGCTGGGCCGTCCCGGCACCGGTGCTGCCGGTCTTCCTCGCCGTCGCGGTGCTCGGCGTGCTGCTCGCCGCCATCGACCTGGCCTGCCTGCGGCTGCCTGACCGGCTGGTCGGGACCGCCGCGGTGGCGAGCCTGGCCGGCCTGGGTACGGCGGCGCTGTCCGGCGCCGGCCCGGGCACGCTCGGGCGGGCGCTGGCCGGAGCGGGCGCGCTGGGCGGCGCGTACCTGGTGCTCGCCCTGCTGCCCGGCGGTGGCCTGGGGTACGGCGACGTGAAGCTCGCCGCGGTGCTCGGGCTGCTGCTCGGTTGGCTGGGCTGGGGCGCGGTGCTGCTCGGCGCGGTGCTACCGCATGTGATCAACGGTCCGGTCGCCGTGGCGCTGCTCGTCCTGGGCCGGGCCGGCCGGCGCACCGCGCTGCCGCTCGGGCCCGCCCTGCTCGCCGGGGCGCTGCTCGCGGTGGTCGTCACCCAGCGCAGGCTCCTCTGAGTGTTGCCCGCCCGGTCGACGGGCGCTGGTCCGCCCAGCCCACCAGCGGCGGGTGAGCAGCGCCGCGAGCACCGCACCTGCCGTGTTGAGCAGCACGTCGTCGACTGACGCGGTACGTCCGATGTCGAGCACGTACTGGAGCATCTCGATGGTCACCGAGCCGGCCGCGGCGAGGGCGGCCAGCACGGGCAGGGACAGCCGCCAACGTACCGGTGCCGCGGCGCCGAACGCCGCGAACACCGTGAGGTTGCCCCCGAGCTGCACCGCCGCGGTCCACGGGTCCAGGCCCAGATACCAGGTCAGCTCGGAGAACGGGACCAGGTGGACGTTACGCGCGGTGCTGCGGGGCGTCAGCACCATCCAGACCCAGGGTGCGGTGCCGGCGACGGCGACCACCTCGGCGACGGCGAGACGCCATCCGACCCAGCGGGACCGGACCACCGCGTAGGCGGCTACCGGTGGCAGGCCGAGAGCCGAGGCCGCGATCACCTGTCCCCACTGGCCCCAGAGGTCATACACGTCGGCACAGTAGCGGCGGGCGGGCGACCCCCGGTCGCCGGCGCCGCCGTGCTAGCCGACCGGCGCGTTGGCGCCGGTGACCCGGGGAAGCAGGCCCTGCTGTCCGGCCGCGACCAGTGCCTGCGCCCGGCTGGTCGCGCCGAGCTTGCCGTAGAGCCGGGTGACGTAGGTCCGCACGGTCGACTCGGTCAGCCGCAGCGTGGCCGCGATCGCCGGCAGGCTCAGGCCGCCGTGCAGGTGCTGGAGGATCTCCAGCTCGCGGGGGCTGAGTGAGGCCGAGCGGGCGCGCCGGCGGGCCAGCGCGCCGGCCAGGTCGGGCGCGGTGAACGAGGCGGGCGCGACCGCGGCGTGGCGCACGGAGGCCATCAGGACCTCGACCGTGGCCGCCCTGGGCACCACGGCCGACAGGCCCGCCTCCAGGGCGCGGAAGAGCACGTCGTCGTCTGCCGGGGCGAGCAGCACCACGCCGAGCGGGGGCCGCTCGGTGCGGAGCTGCGCGCCGAGGGTGAGCCCGTCACCGTCGGGCAGCCACGCGTCCACCGCGACGACCTCAGGCTCCAGCCAGGTCACCATCTCCCTGGCCTCGGCCGCGCTGGACGCCGTACCGGCGAGCGTCACGTCCGGGTAAGCGGAGACGGCGGCGGCGAATCCCACCCGGACAAGGGTTGCTGCATCTACTGCCACCAGTCGCACCAGGACAATATGCCGGCTGGCTAGAGCAGACGCAACTGACGGTCACGTGGCCGCCGTCGGTCGTTGTCCCCCATCCGCTCCAGCAGACCCGCGTCGATAGCCGCCAGGAACGGCGATGGCCTGGTCTCCCGCTCCTTGCCGTACCGGAAGCGGCGAGCGGCGTGGCTGAGGTAGAGCCGCTGCTGGGCCCGGGTGAGCCCGACGAAGAACAGCCGGCGCTCCTCGGCCTCCACCTCGATCTCGCCGCCGGTGCCGCGGGCACCGGCGGAGTCGGGCGTGTCGTCCGTGCTGGGCGGGACGGTCGTAGACGTCGGGATGGTCGTGCCGGGCGGGATGGTCGTGCCGGGCGGGGTCGGGGCCGTGGGCGGGGTGGCGGATGCGGCCAGGCGGCCACCGGGCAGCCGCAGCGGCAGCAGCCCGTCCTCGCAGCCGACCAGGAACACGACCGGAAACTCCAGGCCCTTTGCGGCGTGCAGGGTCAGCAGCGTGACCGCCTCGGCGCGCGGGTCCAGGGCGTCCACCTCGGCGCCGGTGCTGATCTCTGTGAGGAAGCGGGTCAGGTCGTCCTCGCAGCGCAGGGCGAGCGGGGTCAGCAGGTCGGCCGCTGCCCACAGGTCCTCAGCGGTCAGCGAGCTGTCCACCGTGGACTCACCCAGCCACGGCGCGGTCAGCCGCTCGGCCGCCACCTTGGCGGCGAGCCGCAGCCGGGCCACGAGCTGCCCGGCTGCCGTGCCTGATCCGCCCGCCAGGTTGGCATAGCGCAGCTCCCGGGCGATGGCTGCCACGCCCGGCCGGTCCCGCAGCCGGTCGTGCGAGCGTTTCTGCACCGGGATGCCGGCCCGTGACAGCGCGTCCACGACCGGGGCCGCCTGGGCATCGGTGCGGTAGAGCACCGCGATGTCCGAGAACGACAGTGCCCCGGCCAGCTCTGCCCGCGAGTCCACCCGCCCGGAGTCGAGCGACCGGTGGGAGACCCCACCGACCAGCTCGTCGACGGTGCGTACCACGAAGTCGGCCTCGTCGGCGACGGACGCCGCGGCGTATCGGCCGACGAGCGGCGCCTCCGGGTCGACGCGGGCCGGGTCGAGCCGCCGGCCCGGCACGAGCGTGGCCGGGGCGATGGCCTGGACCGCCGCGGCCAGGATCGGCGCTGACGAGCGGTAGTTGCGGGTGAGCCGCACCAGCCGGGCGTCGGCGAAGTCCTGCGAGAAGCGCAGGAAGTACGAGACGTCCGCGCCGCGGAAGGAGTAGATGGCCTGGTCCGGGTCGCCGATCGCGCAGATGTTGCCGGTTGCGGGCACCAGGTGCCGCAGCAGCTCGTACTGGGCGTCGTCAACGTCCTGGTACTCGTCGACGAAGACCCACCGCCACCTGTCCCGGTAGTGCGCGACCAGCTCGGGCTGCTCGTACAGCAGCTGCACCGGCAGGCTGACCAGCTCGTCCAGGTCGACCAGGTCCTGCGCCCGCAGCAGCTTGAGGTAGTGCTGCTGGTCGTCGCCGGCCTCGTCGCGGGCTGCTGCGCGCTCGGCCTCGTCGGCCACCCGGAAGCCGCGCGCCAGCCCCGCCGCCTCGGCGTGCTCGCGGAGGATGGCCAGCCCGAGCGAGTGGAACGTCGCCACGGTCACGTCGTCGGCCACCGGCCCGAGCAGCGCGGTGAGCCGGCTGCGCAGCTCCTCCGCGGCCCGGCGGGTGAACGTGATGGCCAGGCACTGCTCGGGGAAGACGTTCAGCTCGGCGCAGAGGTACGCGATCCGGTGCGTCAGCGTGCGGGTCTTGCCGGTGCCCGGCCCGGCCACGATGAGCAGCGGGCCGCCGGGCGCCGACGCGGCCACCCGCTGCAACGCGTCGAGCCGGTCCAGCAGCCCGGTGCCGACCTCCTCCATGCCGGCGAGCATCGGTTCGAGCGGCTCATGCGGGGAGGCTGGCGGGTCCAGGGGTGGGGGCGGGACCGGCTTCGCCGGAGCCTTGCGCGGTGCGGCCTTCGCGGCACCTTTGGCCGCCGCCGTGCGCCTGGCCCGCGGCGCCGGCAGGTCGAACAGCCCTTCGCCGTCGGCCGCTGTCGCGCGCCGACGTCCGGGCACGGGTACGTCGAACAGCCCGTCACTGCCGGGACTGGCCGCCGAGCGCAGCTCCGCCGGGTCGAAGAGCCGGATCACGCCGTACTCGCCGTCGTACCCGGCGGTGCGCTGCACCTGCCCGGCGCGCAACCGCCGGACGGCCTCGGCGAGCAGCTCGCCGCCGGCCCTGCCGACCTCCTCCAGCGGCGCCTGGGTGAGGATCGCAAGCTCCGGGCCGAGCGCGGCGACCAGCGTGTTCACCTGGGCCTGCACGGTCTTGCTCTTCGGCCCGACGCCGTGCACCTCGCCGAGCACCTCGGGCAGCTGCACCAGGTGCGTCACGTCGTGGGCGCCGGCCGGTCGGGACCCCTCGGCCCGGTCGGCGAGGTCCTCCACCCGGGACAGGACGCCGACGGTGAGCGGCCGGTCGCACTCCGGGCACCGCCCGCCCGCCGCCCGGGTCTGCTCCGGCTGCCAGTTGACGCCACAGGCGCGGTGCCCGTCCGCGTGGTACTTGCCCTCCTCGGGGAAGAACTCGATCGTGCCGTGCAGCCCGTCCCCGGTGCGCAGCGCCTCCCGTACGGAGAAGTAGTCCAGGGCGCAGTCGAGCACGGTGGCCTCGCGGGCGAGCGCGGGCGGGGAGTGCGCGTCGGAGTTGGAGACCAGCTGGTAGCGGTCGAGGCTGGAGACCCGCCAGTTCATCTCCGGGTCCGAGCTGAGCCCGGTCTCCACCGCGAAGATGTGCTCGGCCAGGTCGGCGTAGCAGTCGGCGATCGCGTCAAAGCCGGACTTCGACCCGAGCGCGGAGAACCAGGGCGTCCAGATGTGCGCCGGCACCAGGTACGCGTCGGCGCTCGCCTCCAGCGTGATCTCCAGCAGGTCCCGGGAGTCGAGGCCGAGGATCGGCCGGCCATCCGAGCCCAGGTTGCCGATGCGCCCCAGCCGGGCGTTGAACCGGCCCACCGCGTCCAGGTCGGGCAGGTAGACCAGGTGGTGCACCTTGCGGGTGCGCTCGCCCCGCTTGTAGATCGTGGAGATCTCGACGGACAGCTGGAACCGGGTCTGGTCGGCGCCCGCCACCCGGGGGGGCAGCCGCCGTTCGACCCCGGCGGTCAGGTCCTGCCGGAGCCGGTAGAGACCGGGCTCGGCCGGCTCCAGCGCCTCCCGCAGGTGCTCCAGCCAGGCCGGATGGGTGAAGTCACCGGTGCCGAGAAGGGTGATCCCCTTGCGTCGGGCCCACCAAGTGAGGTTCGGCAGGTCCAGATCCCGGCTGCAAGCCCTGGAGTACCGCGAGTGGATGTGCAGGTCCGCGACGTACGCGCCAGCGCTGAAGGGGGGCACGCCGCATCCTGTCATACCTGTGTACGGGCACACCTCCGCCAC
>DASSUC010000266.1:0-3557 GCA_035707405.1 Micromonosporaceae bacterium
GAAGAGCGACCTGGTCCCGGCGATCGAGATCGCGCTGTCCCGCTTCGCCGAGATCTCGGCCCTGGAGCACGAGGTCGCGGCGCTCGGCGAGCGGCTGGAGACGCGCAAGGTGGTGGAGCGGGCCAAGGGCCGGCTGATGACCGCGTACGGGATGACCGAGCCGCAGGCCTTCAAGTGGATCCAGCGCACCGCCATGGACCACCGGATGGGCATGCGGGAGGTGGCCGAGCGGATCCTGGTCGAGGCTCCGGAGACCCCCCCGGGCCAGACCCGTTGATCTCGTCCGACCGTCCCGGCCACACCTAGTAACGGTTAGGTCAAACCCACCCCTCAGGTACTTACGGAGCACCGCGGCAGTGGGATAGCGTCCCGGGCCAGACCGGGATCACGCGGTCCGACCCCAGGGGTCCCGCCGCCGCCCCTCTCTCCGACGGCCGGTGGCGGTGCCATTGGCCATGGAGGAGGGGTTCGCAGCGGTGAGGCAGCGACTCGTACGTGCGATGGGTGGGGCCGCGCTCGCCGTGGCCCTGGTTGCAGGCGCAGCCGCATGTGGCGGCGACAGCGACGGTGGCGCGGGTGGCGACGGAGACAAGTGCGGCCTGAAGATCGCCTTCTTCGGCGCGCTCACCGGCGACGCGGCCAATCTCGGCATCAACATCAAGAACGGCTCCAAGCTCGCCGTGGAGCAGTACAACGAGAAGAACCCGGACTGCAAGGTCGAGCTGGTGGAGAAGGACTCCCAGGGCGACGAGAAGCAGGCTCCGGGCCTGGCCCGCGGCCTGGTGACCGACGCCAAGCTGGTCGGTGTCGTCGGCCCCGCCTTCTCCGGCGAGACCGAGGCGGCGGCCCCGATCTTCCAGGAGGCGGGCGTCCCGATCGTCACGCCGTCGGCCACCCGCCCCAGCCTGGGCACCAAGGGCTGGGCGGTGTTCCACCGCGCGGTCGCCAACGACGACTCGCAGGGTCCGGCCGCGGCCGCCTACATCAAGAACGTGCTGAAGGCGGAGAAGGTCTTCGTCCTGGATGACCAGTCGGCCTACGGCACCGGCCTCGCCGACGTGGTCAAGAGCAGCCTGGGCAGCCTGGTGGTGGACAGCGACAAGGTCCAGCGCAACGTCACCAAGGACTTCACCCCGGTGATCACCAAGCTCAAGACGAGCGGCGCGACCGCGGTCTTCTACGGCGGCTACTACCAGGAGGCGGGCCTGCTGATCAAGCAGATGCGCCAGCAGGGCTCGACGGCGGTGCTGGTCGGCGGCGACGGGGTCAAGGACCCGGGCTATGTGAGCACGGCCGGCAAGGAGAACGCCGAGGGCACCCGGGTGACCTGCCCGTGCGCCCCGACCACCGCGGCCAAGGGCAACTTCGTCGCCGACTACAAGGCCAAGTGGGGTCAGGACGCCGGCACCTACAGCGACGTCGCCTACGACGTGGCGAACATCTTCCTGGAGGGCATCAAGGCCGGCCACACCACCAAGGCCAAGATGCAGGAGTACCTCAAGACGGTGAACCACACCGGCATCGCCAACACCTACAAGTTCACCGACAAGGGAGAGCTGGACGCGTCCCTGTTCATCGTGTGGGTGTTCAAGGTCGAGGGCGGGGAGGTCGTGCCCGACCAGGCTGCACCGAAGCTGTGATCGACCGGCCCGGCCGCATTGCGGTCGGGCCGGTGCGACGAGGTGCGGCTGGGAAGGCATTCCCGGCCGCACCTCGTGTCGAGAACCCGGAGCGCGCGCTTTGAACATCGATGCCCTGCTCTCCAACTTCGGGGAGCTCACCACGCAGGGGCTGGCGCAGGGTGCCATCTACGCCCTGTTCGCGCTCGGCTACACGCTCGTGTACGGCGTGCTCCGGCTGATCAACTTCGCCCACTCCGAGGTCTTCATGGTGGGCACGTTCGCGGCCATCGTGGTCTGGGGGTGGTTCGGCCTCGACCAGAACTCGGCCCCGCCGGGACTGGGGATGGTCCTCTTCTACCTGCTGGTGGGCCTTGTCGCGGCGTGCCTGGTGTCGGCGGCCACGGCGCTGCTGATCGAGCGGGTCGCCTACCGGCCGCTGCGCCGGCGCAACGCGCCGACCCTGGCCTTCCTGATCACCGCCATCGGCGCGTCCGTGGTGATCTCCGAGGCGGTCGGCGTATGGACCCGGCGGCGGCCGGTGGGCGCCCCGCCACTGGTACGGCAGAAGGACGTCATCACGATCGGCAACACGACCATCTCCAACCTGGAGATCGGCATCTTCGTGCTGGCCCTGGTGCTGATGCTCGCGCTGGACGTCTTCATCAACCGCAGCCGGCTCGGCCGGGGCGTGCGGGCGGTGGCCCAGGACCCGAACACCGCCGCCCTGATGGGGGTGAACAAGGACCGGGTGATCGCGCTCATCTTCCTGATCGGCGGCTTGATGGCCGGTGCCGCCGCGGTGATGTACGACCTCAAGATCACCGGTACCAACAACACGGCCGGCTTCGACATCGGGATCAAGGCGTTCGCCGCGGCGGTGCTCGGCGGCATCGGCAACCTGCGTGGCGCGCTGCTCGGCGGGCTGCTGCTCGGGGTGCTGGAGACGTGGGGATCCGGTCTGTTCGGCACCGAGTGGATCGGCGTGGTGGCGTTCGTCGTACTCGTGGTGATCCTGCTCTTCCGCCCGACCGGGCTGCTGGGCGAGTCGCTCGGGCGGGCCAGGGCATGAGCAGCGCAATGGGCTTGATGCGCGACCGGCTCCGGGCCGGCCAGGACGCGCTGCGCGAGCGCTGGTCGGCCGCGCCCCGGCCGGTACGCTGGCTCGCCGTCGCCGCGCTCGTGGTGTTCTGCTACGCCCTGCCCAACCTCAACGTGCCCGTGCTCACCACGCCGGACACGGACTGGGCCACCACCCTGTTCACGGTCTCCTACTACGTGCTGCTGGCGCTCGGCCTCAACGTGGTGGTCGGCCAGGCCGGCCTGCTGGACCTGGGCTACGTGGGCTTCTTCGCGGTCGGCGCGTACAGCGTGGCCGTGCTCACCTCGCCCGACAGCGACCTGGCCACGATGTGGCCGTGGCTGGCGGCGGTGCCCGTCGCGATCGTCGCGGTGATGCTCTCCGGCGTGCTGCTGGGCTGGCCGACGCTGCGGCTGCGCGGGGACTACCTCGCCATCGTGACCCTCGGCTTCGCCGAGATCATCCGCCTCATCGCGCAGAACTCGGCGCTGCTGCGCGGGCAGCGCGGGATCGGTAGCATCCCGCACCCGCCGGGGGAGAAGGCCGACGGCACGCCGCTGTTCGGCGTGATCGACGCCCGGCCGTACTACTGGCTCGGCCTCACCCTGGTCATCCTGGTCATCTTCGGGGTGCGCACGCTGGACCGCAGCCGGGTCGGCCGGGCCTGGGTGGCGATCCGCGAGGACGAGGACGCCGCCCAGGCGATGGGCGTGCCGACCTTCCGGTTCAAGCTCTGGGCGTTCGCCATCGGCGCGGCCATCGGCGGCCTGTCCGGCGCGTTCTTCGCCGGCGAGCAGGGCTTCATCAACTCCGGCAACTTCGACCTGCTCTTCTCGATCCTGGTGCTGGCCGGCGTG
>DASSUC010000267.1:0-4362 GCA_035707405.1 Micromonosporaceae bacterium
CGACCGCAGCGACCGCGAACACGGCCTTTAGCCTTGGTGCACGCATGGGGTTCACCTCATGTCCTCTGGGAACGGACGCACCGGTGACATGGGTCACCGTTGGCCGCGACCCTATCGGCCGACCGGCGCTCGGGAAACCGCGTCGAAATCCATTTCTGGGGATTTCGCACCTTTCAAACCGACCCTGATGCGAAGTTGTTACGCCTCGCCATCGCAGAGTAATCGTGGCGTCAGATCGCGGACCCGGCCGTCAGATCGTGCGCCGGCCCTCGAAGGCGCGGCCGAGCGTGATCTCGTCGGCGTACTCCAGGTCGCCGCCGACCGGCAGGCCGCTGGCGAGCCGAGTCACCGTGATGCCCAACGGCTTCACCAGCAGGGCCAGGTACGTCGCGGTGGCCTCACCCTCGGTGTTCGGGTCGGTGGCGAGGATCAGCTCCTGCACCGCGCCGGTGCCCAGCCGGACCAGCAGCTCGCGGATGCGCAGGTTGTCCGGGCCGATCCCCTCCAGCGGGTTGATCGCCCCGCCGAGCACGTGGTAGCGGCCCCGGAACTCGCCCGTCTTCTCCACCGCCACGACGTCCTTGGGCTCCTCGACCACGCAGAGCACCGAGTCGCTGCGGCGCGGGTCGCGGCAGATCCGGCACTGCTCCGACTCGGCGACGTTGTAGCAGGTCGTGCAGAAGCGGACCAGCTCCTTCACCCGCTGCAACGCTGTTGCCAACCGCTTGACGTCGGCCGGGTCCGCGGAGAGCACGTAGAAGGCGATGCGCTGCGCGCCCTTCGGGCCGACCCCGGGCAGCCTGCCGAGCTCGTCGATGAGGTCCTGGATCGCGCCCTCGTACATCGTCGTGTGTCGTGCTCAGACGGCTCAGAAGCCGGGCAGGCCCATGCCGCCGAGACCGGCGGCGAGCGGACCCATCTTCTGCTCGGTGACCTTGCGGGCGGCCTCGGCCGCGTTGTGGATCGCGGCGAGCACGAGATCCTCGAGGGTCTCCACGTCGTCCGGATCGACCGCCTTCGGGTCGATCTTCACACCCCGGTACTCCCCGGTGGCCGTCGCGGTGACCGTCACCAGCCCCCCGCCGGAGGCGCCGGTGACCTCGGTCTCGGCGAGCTCGGCCTGCGCCGCCTGCAGCTGCTGCTGGAGTTTCATGAGCTTCTGCATGTTCGGCTGTCCACCCGGGCGCACGGTGCTCTCCTTCGTCCGCTGACGTCTCGGTCGCAGCGTAGCCCGCCGGAGCCGGGCTCCCGCGCGGGCCGCCCGCCCGCCCGACATGGGGTCAGGACCCGGGTCAGGGTGGAGGCCGCCGCCGCACCAGCTCCACCCCGCCCCCGGTACGGCGGGCGCCGAGCCCGGTCAGCAGGGCGGTGGAGGCGGTGTTGGCCTGGTCCACCTCGCAGGTGACCGCCGGTTGGCCGCGCGCGTGCAGCACGGCGAACGCCCGGGCGAGCAGCGCGGTGGCCAGCCCCCGCCGCCGGTACGCCCGTACCGTGGCCACCAGCCCGAGACGCGGCCGGCTCCCGGCGGCCCAGACCCGGACCAGGCCGGCGTACCCGTCCGTGACGGTGTCGACCGCGAGCAGGTACGTCGCCGGGTCGAACCCGGGGTCGATTCCGGTGAAGCCCCGCCCCACCAGCTCCCGCTGGAGGTCGTCGGCGTTCTCCTCCACGTCGACGTAGAGGTCCTGGTCAACAGCGTCGAGTGCGGCATCCAGCAGCGGCCCGTACGCCTGCGGCGCGCAGTCGCGCAGGACCAGTAAGCAGCGCGCGTCGGGCCGGCGCAGCACGTGCAGCTGGCCGGCGGCAACGCCGTCCCGTGCCGCGCTCCACCGCAGCGGGCCTCGCGGGACACCAGGACCCCACCGGGACGCGCCACCGGTCAGCCGATCTTCTCGGCCCCGAAGGTCTGCTGGAGCAGGGCGAGCGCCTGCTGCTCGCTGCTACGCCGGGCGGCCGGCTCGGCCGCTCCCTCGTCCAGCGGCTCGTCACCCGGGTCGAACCCCTCATATGCCGGCACGCCGCGGGGCGAGCCGTCATAGTCCGGGTCGTACGGCGGCTCCTCCGGCGGGGCTCCGTCACTCCAGGGCCCGCCGGCCGGTGCCCGCACCGGACTCCCGGCCCGGGCCGCGGGTCGCCCAGCTCCCCCAGCTCTCGGGGCGTCGGGGCCGGCCTTGGCGGTCGCCTTCCGGCCACCGGCCCGGCCGGCACGCCCCTCTCCGGACCGGGTCGGGCCGCCGGCACCGGGTACGGCCGCCGGCTCGGGCGCGCCGCCACCGGGGCGGGCCGGGGTCGGCCAGTCCTCCTCCGGCGCGGCGGCCGGTGCCGCCGGCCCGGCCGGTGCCCCTACCGCATCCGGCACCGGCCCCGCGGCCACCGGCAACGCCGGACCTCCGGCCGGGGCCGGATCCGCCTTCGGCGCCTGGACCGCGGGCGGTGCCGCGGCCATGGACCCGCCGGTCGGCGCCGCGGCCGTGGACCCGCCGGTCGGCGCCGTTCCCGCCCGGCCAGGTGCGTCACCAGCCGGCGCGGGCGGGGCCCCGGCGCTGGCCGCGGGGCGGGGCGCCGAAGCCCGGCCGGCGTGCTCGCAGCGCACCTGCCACCGCCCGCCGAGCACCTCGTACACCGCGTCCAGCAGCAGGTCCGGCGAGCTGGCCAGCATGTCCGCGTGCACCTGGTGGCGGAACAGCAGCACCAGGGTGTCGCCCTCCACGTCGCGCACGGTCGCCTCGCGGACCACCGCTGCGGCGCGCTTGCTCCGGCGACCCACCACCGCCAGGACCTCGTCCCAGACCCGCCGGACGGCAGCCGCGTCCATCACGCCGGCCGGGCCGTCCGGCGACACGAGCGGGGAACCAGGGCCGGGGGCTTGGGCGGCAGCCGCACCGGCGGGCTGCACCGGCCCCGGCTCCGCCGGCGGGGACGCTGCCGGCCCGGGCACGGCAGTGTGGCTCCCCGGTGCCGCAGCGGGTGGCGGGGACGCCACAGGGGCGGCGGCTGGTGGGCGTACCGCCGCGGGAGGGGGCGTCACCGCGGACCCGGCGGCGGCCGGCGGCGCGGGATCGGACGCGGCGCCCAGCCGGCGCTCCAGCCGCTCCATGCGCTGGAGCAGCGCGCCGGTCGACGCCTCCGCCCCCGGCAGCAGGAGCCGGGCGGTGATCAGCTCCAGCAGGAGCCGGGGCGCGGTGGTGCCCCGCATCTCCACAAGTCCATTGTGGACGATGTCCGCGGAGCGGGACAGCGTCGCCGGGCCGAAGTGCGCGGCCTGCGCCGACATCCGCTCCAGCTGGTCGGTCGGCGCGTCGAGCAGGCCCTTCTCCGCGGCGTCGGGCACCTGCTGGAGCACGATCAGGTCCCGCAGCCGCTCGAGCAGGTCGGCCGCGAAGCGCCGCGGGTCGTGGCCGGCCTCGGCGACCCGGTTGATCGTCGCGTACGCCGCCGCGCCGTCACCGGCGACCAGGGCGTCGCACACCTCGTCGATCAGGGCGACGTCGGTGACCCCGAGCAGGGCGACCGCCCGCGAGTAGGTCACCCCTTCCGGTCCCGCGCCGGCGACCAGCTGGTCGAGCACTGAGAGCGAGTCCCGCACGCTGCCCCCGCCGGCGCGCACCACCAGCGGGAACACCGCGGGCTCCACGGCGGCCCCCTCGCGGCCGGCCAGCTCCTCAAGGTATGGCCGCAGCACGCCCGGCGGGATCAGCCGGAACGGGTAGTGGTGCGTGCGCGACTTGATCGTGCCGAGCACCTTCTCCGGCTCGGTGGTCGCGAAGACGAACTTCACGTACTCCGGCGGCTCCTCAACCAGCTTGAGCAGCGCGTTGAAGCCGGCCGTGGTGACCATGTGGGCCTCGTCGATGACGTAGACCTTGAAACGGCTCGCCACCGGGGCGAAGAAGGCGCGCTCCCGCAGGTCACGGGCGTCGTCGACGCCGCCGTGGCTGGCCGCGTCGATCTCGATCACGTCGATCGAGCCGGCCCCCTCGGGGGCGAGGTTGCGGCACGAGTCGCACTCACCGCACGGGTCGGGGGTGGGCCCCTTCTCGCAGTTGAGCGAACGGGCCAGGATGCGGGCGCTGGACGTCTTGCCGCAGCCACGCGGGCCGGAGAAGAGGTAGGCGTGATGCAGCCGCCCGGTGCGCAGCGCCACCGTCAGCGGCTCCGTGACGTGCTCCTGGCCGATGATCTCGGCGAACGTCCGCGGCCGGTACTTGCGGTAGAGCGCCAGCGCCACCTCGTCACCCCCTCGCGCGGCTCCCAGCCTCTCACGCGGGTCAGACAGCATGAGGCCCCCCGTGCACCCGTCAGAGCCCGCTTATCCTTGCTGCCTTCCGGCCCTGGGGAGGTTCACGAGGTGTACGCCGCACG
>DASSUC010000268.1:0-34289 GCA_035707405.1 Micromonosporaceae bacterium
CTCCGGCGAACCCACCCCACCCGGAAAACGACAACCCATCCCCACCACCACAACCGGATCACCCACCGGCACCGCCACCATCCCACCAGCCATCCGCTCCACCACCGCGGTGTCCGGGATGAGCTGGTCACCCAGGTGCCCGGCCAACGTTGCCGGAGTTGGGTAGTCAAAGACCAAGGTCGCGGGCAGCTGCAGCCCGGTGGCCGCACCCAGCCGGTTACGCAGCTCCACCGCAGTCAGGGAGTCGAACCCCAGCTCTTTGAACGCCCGGTCCACCAGCACCGGCTCCGCATCAGGGTGGCCGAGTACCTCAGCGGTCAGGCCCCGCACCAGGTCCAGCAGCAGCCGGTGGGCCTCATCGCGGGATAGGCCGGCCAACCGCGCCACCAGTTGTGGCCCGGCGGCCCCGGTACGGTGACGTTGCAGGGCATCGCGGGCCTGGGGCAGCAGGTCCAGCAGGCGACCAGCACCGGTGGTGGCCGGGACCAGCCGGTCCCAGTCCACCGCGGCGACCATCACCGTGGTGGTGCCCTGCCGCACCACCTGGTCCAGGGCCGCCACCGCCAGCTGCGGCGGCATCGGGGTAACCCCTCGCATGCGCAGCCGGGCCTCGACCGCCTCGTCGACCATGCCACCGCCGCCCCAGGGCCCCCAGGCCACCGACGTGGCGGCCAGCCCGGCCGCCGCCCGCCGCCGGGCCAACGCGTCAAGCACCGCGTTGGCCGCCGCATAGCTGCCTTGGCCGGCCGAGCCCAACGTGGCGGCCACCGAGGAGAACAGCACAAACGCCGAAAGGTCAAGGTCTCGGGTGAGCTCGTCGAGCACCATCGCGGTGTCGACCTTCGCCCGCCACACCCGCACCCACCGCTGCGCGGTCAGCCCGTCCAGCACCCCGTCATCGAGCACGCCGGCGGTGTGGAACACCGCGGTCAGCGGCTCTGCGGCGGTGACCTCGGCCAGCAGCTGCTGCGCGGCCTGCCGGTCGGCCAGGTCACAGGCTGCCACGCTGACCTTGGCTCCGTAGCCGCGGAGCTCTGCTGCCAGCTCCGCTGCTCCTGCCGCGGCGGGGCCCCGCCGGCTGGCCAGCACCACATGCGACGCGCCGCCCTGCGCCAGCCACCGGGCCACGTGTCCGCCCAGCACCCCCGTGCCGCCGCTGACCAGCACCGTCCCCCGCGGCTGCCACCGTGGTCCGCCCTCCATCCCCTGTCCGGCTGCGGGGACCAGCCGGCGTCCCCACAGCCCCGCCGGGCGGACCGCGACCTCGCCCTCCCCACCGCCGATCGCCTGCACCAGCCGGGCCACCGCGTCCTCGTCCACCACCGGTGGCATATCCACCAGCCCGCCCCACCTGTCGGGCAGCTCCAGGGCCGCCACCCGACCCAGCCCCCACGCCCCGGCCTGCACCGGGTCACCCACCACATCGGAGCTGTCCACCGATACCGCGCCCTGGGTCACCAGCCACAACCGCGCACCCAGCCCGGTGTCGCCCAGTGCCTGCACCAGCACGCCCGTGGCCAGCAGGCCTGCCGGGACCCCCGCCGGCCCGCACCCCTCGACCAGCCCCAGCAACGACACTACGACCGACACATCCATCCCAGTCGCTACCGCATGCGCCACCGCCTGGTTGACCGCGTCCGCCATCTCCGTGCGACCATCCCCGACCCCCACCTCCACCTGCACCAGCCGCCGGCCGAGTCGCTGCCGTACGAGTGGCGCCCATCCCGGTCCGGCCTGGCCGGCTGGCACCACCAGCAGCCAGTCACCCACCCCACCGCCGTCGCCCGCCACCCGGACCCAACGGTCCTGGTAGCTCCAGCCCTGCATCATCAGCTGCTCGCCGCGACGGCGCCGCCACGACGCCAAGGCCGGCAGCAGCTGCCCCCACCAGCTCTCGCTACCGGCCGCACCACCGGTGTCCAGCCCGAGCAGCGAGGCCACCCCCGCTGCGTCCCCCTGCTCCACCGCCCCCCAGAACTGCGCATCCACCGGTGCCGCCGCGCCAGGCCCGCCGGCACCGGTCCCCTCCCCCGCCAGCCAGTACCGGCGCCGCTGGAAGGCGTACGTGGGCAGCGGCACCCGCACCGCCCCGGTACCGGCGAACACCGCGGTCCAGTCCACGGGTCCGCCGTCCACGTAGACCTGTGCCGCTGCGGCCAGCACCGAGGCTGGCTCGTCCCGGCCGGGTCGCAGCACCGGCACAATGCTGACCCCGGCCCCGTCATCCATGCATTCGGCGGCCAGTGTGGACAGTGCCGTATCAGGGCCGATCTCCACGAGGGTGCGGACCCCGCGGTCGCGCAGGACCCGTACCCCGTCGGCGAAGCGGACCGTGGAGCGGGCCTGGCGCACCCAGTACTCCGGCGAGCCCAGCTGCTGAGCCTCTACCACCTCACCGGTCAGTGTGGACACCACCGGCACCACCGCCGGAGCCCAGGACATCCCATCCAGTGCCTGGGCAAGCTCGGCCAGCATCGGCTGCATCCGCTCGGAGTGGAACGCGTGTGAGACCGCCAGCCGGGTGGTCCTACGACCCGCCTGAGCGCACCAGGCGGCGTACTCGTCCACCGCGTCGGCGTCACCGGAGACCACGACCGACGTGGGTGAGTTCACCGCGGCGACCTCCAACCGGCCGGCATAGCGGTCCAGGTCCGCCTGCACCTGCGCCACACCGGCGCGCACCGCCAGCATCGCCCCACCCGCCGGCAACGCCTGCATCAACCGACCCCGCTGCCCCACCACCACACACGCATCCGCCAACGACAGCACCCCCGCCACATGCGCCGCCGTCACCTCTCCTACCGAGTGGCCCAGCACGAGGTCTGGCCGGACCCCCCACGACTCCAGCAGCCGGAACAGCGCCACCTCCACGGCGAACAACCCCGCCTGCGCAAACACCGTCTGGTCCAGCAGGCTCGAGCCGGCCTGCTCCGGCCCGGCGAGCACCACCTCACGCAGCGGCTGCGGCAGCCACCGGTCGAGCTGGCTGCACGCCTCGTCGAACGCCGCCGCGAACGCCGGGAACACCCGGTACAGCCCCGCACCCATACGGACCTGCTGGGAGCCCTGGCCGGCGAACATCATCCCCACCCCGCCACCACCGGCCACCCCGGACACCACCAGCCTCGACCCGACCCCCTGGGCCACCGCGTCAAGCCCGGCCACCAGCTGCCCCACATCGGCGCCCAGCACCACCGCCCGGTACGGCAGGGCAGCCCGCGACGACACCAGCGACCACCCCACATCCACCACACGCACCCCGTCCGCCCCGTCCCTGGCCGCGACGAGCTCCCGCAACCGGCTGGCCTGCTCCCGCAGCCCCGCCGCCGACCGGGCCGACACCACCCACGGCACCACACCAGCACCCGCCAACCCCGAACCCAACCCGTCCGCACCCGCGGCGTCACCGTCGTCCAGCGGTGCCGCCTCCAGCACCACATGCGCGTTGGTGCCACTCATCCCGAACGCGGACACCGCCGCCCGCCGCGGTCGCCCCGTCTGCGGCCACGGCACCGGCTCGGTCACCAACCGCACCCCACCGGCGGACCAGTCCACATGCGGCGTCGGCTCATCCACATGCAATGTCGCCGGCACCACCCCGTGCCGCATCGCCAACACCATCTTGATCACACCAGCTGCCCCCGCCGCCGCGAGAGCATGGCCGATGTTCGACTTCACCGAACCCAACCACAACGGCCGATCCACCGGCCGGTCCTGCCCATACGTCGCCAACAGCGCCCGCGCCTCGATCGGGTCACCCAACCGGGTCCCGGTCCCATGACCCTCCACCACATCCACCTCGCTCGGCGGCAGACCCGCCGCGGCCAACGCCTGCCTGATCACCCGCTGCTGCGACGGGCCGTTCGGCGCGGTCAACCCGTTGGACGCACCGTCGGAGTTCACCGCCGAGCCCCGCACCACCGCCAGCACCTCACGCCCGTTACGCCGGGCGTCGGACAGCCGCTCCACCAGCAGCAGCCCAACCCCCTCGGCCCACCCCGTACCATCCGCCGCCGCCGCGAACGACTTGCACCGCCCATCCGGCGCCAGCCCACCCTGCCGGCTGAACTCCACAAACGCCGCCGGCGTCGCCATCACCGTCACCCCACCAACCAACGCCAGATCACACTCCCCACCCCGCAACGCCTGCGCCGCCAGATGCAACGCCACCAACGACGACGAACACGCCGTATCCACCGTCACCGCCGGACCCTCCAACCCGAACGTGTACGCCACCCGACCCGACAGCACACTGCCCGCATTCCCCGTCAGCACGTAACCCCCCACCACCGCCAGGTCCGCCGACCGCAGCAACCCCGCATAGTCCTGCCCACTCATGCCCACGAACACCCCCACCCGCTGCCCCCGCAACGACAACGGGTCAACCCCCGCCCTCTCGAAGACCTCCCACGACACCTCCAGCAACAACCGCTGCTGCGGATCCATCGCCAACGCCTCCCGCGGCGAGACCCCGAACAGCTCCGCATCAAACTCATCCGCCCCATACAGGAACCCACCCCGGTCCACCACCGACGCACCCACCCGCTGCCCCGACGGGTCAACCTCCACATCCCAACCCCGGTCCGTCGGGAACCCCGACACCCCATCCCCACCCGACACCACCAGATCCCACAGCTCCTCCGGCGAACCCACCCCACCCGGAAAACGACAACCCATACCCACCACCACAACCGGGTCGTTCACCCCCGCCGGCACCACCTCACGCAGGCGTCGCTGCGCCCGGTGCAGGTCGGCGGTCACCCGCTTGAGGTACTCGAGAAGCTTCCCTTCGTCAGCCATGCCTCTCCGTTCGGGGCTGGTTGGTGAGCGGCCACCACGCCACTACTGCGTTCCTAGCTCTTGGTCGATGAAGTCGAAGACCTCGTCGGCGGTCGCCGCCTCCAAGCGGGCTTCGACGTCCTCGCCGTCGACGGTCTCCAGGCTGTCCCACCGGACCAGAAGCTCCCGCAGCTGGAGCGCAACCTTCGTACGCATGCCGGTTGTTACGGAGTACGGTTCGAGCGAGGACAGGAGGGCGGTCAAGCGGTCCATATCAGTAACCGCTCGCTCCACTGAGATGCCGCGTTCTGGTGACAGCTCGGACCGCAGGTAGTCGGCGAGCGCCTCGGGCGTCGGATAGTCGAAGATCAGCGTGCTTGGTAGCTGCAGCCCGGTGTCGGTGCTCAGGTGGTTCCGTAGTTCGAGTGCCATAACTGAGTCCAGGCCGATCTCGTGGAACGGTCGCCGGTCCTCGACCGCTTCCGGGGAGGCGTGCCCGAGTACGCCGGCGACCTTGGCACACACCAGGTCGAGCAGGAACCGCATGCGCTGGCCTTCCGGCAGGTGACCCAGCCACATCCGCGTCGCGTCGCCAGCGTCCGCACCGTTCCTGCCCACCGGGATGGCCGCCGCCGGGGTCTGCGCGCTGCTGTCGGAAGTCTCACCGGTCGGCAGCCAATGCCGGGTACGGTCGAACGGGTAGGTCGGTAGCGAGATCCGCCGGCGGTGCCGGCCGCCATGCAGCGCCAGCCAGTCCACTGTGCCGCCGCTGGCCCACCGGTGGGCCAGCCCGTCCAGGGCATCAGGTCCGGCCAGGCCGGCATCAGGCTGCCCACCGCAGCCCCCCGCATAGGCACCCGCGCCTGCCGCGCCCGTGGTGGCGAAGTCGTCGAGCAGCGCGATGAGCCGGTCGGCAGAGCCGGTCACCACGGCCAGCCGGTGCGCCATCGCCTCCCGGCCGACCTGCAATGTGAAGGCGATGTCGGCGAGGGAGGCGGCCGGCGCGCCGGGATCATCCCGACGCCCGCCCGCGCCGAGGACCGCCTTCAGCGAGTCCACCGAATGGCCGCCGTGCAGCTCCCTGGCCGACTGGGGTACGGCCGCGCGCAGCCGCGCGAGGTCGCGGGCCTGCAGGCCGAGGTCGTCGAAGGACTCGTCCGTCGGCACCTCATCTGGGTCGACGCCTAGCAGGTCGGCGACCACGGTCAGGACCTGCGGATCTGTCGTCTCCCCCGGCTGTCCGCCGCGCAGGTGGTCGGCGAGCGCCCGGGCCCGGGCCCGCAGGCGGTCCTCCGACCGGGCGGAGAGAACGACAACCTCGGGGCCGGAATGCGGCGCCGGCGCGGGTGGCGCCTCGAGGTACTCCTCCAGCACCAGGTGAGCGTTCACCCCGCCGAACCCGAACGAGCTCACCCCGCCGCGCCGCGGCCGCTCGCAGCCGGAGCCGTCGCGTTGACGGGCCCACGGCTCGTGGGAACGGGCCAGCCGGAGCGCGCCGCCGTCGAGCTTGATGTGCGGGTTCACCTCGTCCAGGTGCAGGTTGGCCGGGATGAGGCCGTGCCTCATGGCGAGAATGACCTTGAATATGCCGGCCATGCCGGCCGCGGCCTCCAGGTGGCCGATGTTCGACTTCACCGACCCCACCACGGTCTCCTGCCCGGCAAGGCGGGGCTGGCCGGCCGCGTCCCGCAGGTCCCGGAACGCCTTCTGCAGGCCGTTGACCTCGATGGGGTCGCCGAGCGCCGTTCCGGTCCCGTGCATCTCGACGTAGCCGACGCTGGCCGGGTCGACGCCGCCCTCCTGGAAGGCGCGGACGACCAGCTCGGCCTGCGCGTTGGGGTTGGGGGTGGTCAGCGTGCTCACCCGGCCACCATGGTTGACGGCGCTGCCGCGGATGACCGCGTGGATGTGGTCGCCGTCTGCGACCGCGCGCGACAGAGGCTTGAGAACGATGGCGCCGGCTCCTTCACCGCGCACGTACCCGTCGGCTTTTGCGTCGAAGGTCCGGCACCGGCCGGTCGGGCTGAGCATGCCGGCCTTGGCGAACGAGATGTAGACCATCGGCGCCAGCAGCAGGTTGACGCCGCCGGCGATGGCCACGTCGCAGCTGCCTGACCAGAGCGCCTCGACCGCCGAGCGGACCGCCACCAGGGAGCTGGAGCACGCGGTGTCGATGGGAAAGCTGGGCCCGCTCAGGTCGAGCAGGTACGAGACCCGGTTGGCCAGAATCGCGTGGAACATGCCTGTCGTGGTGTAGGCCTCGACGGGTGTTCCCGCCTCGCGCAGAAGCTCGTGGTAGTCGTGGGTGGCGACCCCTACGTAGAGCCCGGTACGCACCGCCGCCAGGTCGGCCGGCTGGTAACCGCCTTCCTCGACAGCCGCGTACGCCGTCTGGAGGAACAGCCGCTGCTGCGGGTCCATCAGCGCGGCCTCCCTCGGCGAGATGCCGAAGAAGTGCGCGTCGAACGTGTCCACCTCCGGCAGGAACCCACCCCACCTGCTGTTGGTCAGGTTCGGCCCGCTGTGCGGGTCGCCCCAGTAGCGCCGCCAGTCCCACCGGTCCGCCGGAACCTCCCGAACCGCGTCGGTGCCGCTGACCAGGTTGCTCCAGAACTCGTCCAGGTCCCGGGCCTCGGGCAGCATGCCCGCCATACCGATGATGGCGACCGGCTCCCGCTGGCTCGCCGACCGCGCGGCTCCCGGGCCCTCGCCGCGCACCGGCTCGACCACCACTGTGGAGCGTGGTGCGGCAGGCGCGGTGCTCGTGTCCGAGCCGGCCGGGTCGGGCGTTGCCAGGGATGCCACTGCGTCGGGAAACTCAGCCAGGAGATGGTCGGCTACGGCCGCCACGGTGGTGTACTCGAAGAACGTCGCAGGGGTGAGGTCGACCTTCAGGCCCGTGTTCAGGTCGTTGGCCAGCCGGACGAACGCCAGGGAGTCGTATCCGTACGACCCGATGTCTGCGGACTCCTCGATCCGGGACGGGTCCAGCTTGACCACTGCGCCGACCCGTGCGGCGACCGCGGCCACAACCGCCTGCCGCAGGTCAGGGCCGACCACGCCGCCAGCAGCTACGTCATCATCGGCGGCCGGTGGTCCGAGCTGCTGTTGCATCAGGTCCCCGTCCCCCGGGACCACGACCACCGGACCGCCCGGTCCGGCCAGGACCGCCTCGAAGACCGCCAGCCCCAGCTCCGTCGTCATCGGCTCGATGCCGAATGTGGACCGCAGCGCGGAACGTACCTCGGTGTCCGCGCTCATGCCGCCGTCGCGCCACAGTGGCCAGCCGATAGCGATGGTGGTGCCGGACCGTTCCCCTGCGGCGACCAGCCGTTCGCGCCAGGAGGCAAAGCCGTCGAGGAACGCGTTGGCGTACGCGTAGTTGGCCTGGCCGACCGTGCCGACGGCACCGGCAACCGAGGAGAAGACCACGAACAGTCGCAGGTCGAGGTGTCGGGTCGCCTGGTCCAGGTGCAGCGCGCCCAGCGCCTTGGGCTCGACGACCTCCCGCAGCCGGGCCGGATCGAGCCTGACGAGATAGTCGTCGGCGAGCACGGCGGCGCAGTGCACCACCCCGTCGAGCCGGCCGTACTCCGCGAGTGCCGTCGCCACCGCCTCGGCCGCGCCCTCCTCGGTTGCGATGTCGGCTCGCACGTACCGGGCCGCGCCGCCGGCACGCACCACCGCGTCGATGGCGGCGGCTGCGGCCTCCCCTGGCCTACGGCCGGCGAGCACCATCCGTGCCTGCTCGGTGCGGGCCAGGTGCTCGCTCACCAAGCGGGCCAGGCCGCCCAGGCCGCCGGTGATGAGATAGACAGGGAACGGTTGGGCACGCCGCCGCGACGGGACGAACGGAGTGCGCCGCCAGCGCCGTACGTGCCGTGCCCCGTCGACGTAGCGGACCTCTCGGTCGGCTTCCCAGCACGACCTCAGCTCGGCGCTGACCACCTCTGCCAGTGACGCGGCACCGGTGCCGGCAGGGACCTCGACGACCCGGTAGGACAGCCGCCGGTTCTCCCGCACCGCCGTCCGCAGCAACCCGCCGAGCGCGCTGTAGGCGGGCTGTCCTGTGGCGGCGCCCGGAAAGACACAGAGCATCCGCACCCGTCGCCTGTCCGGATCCGCCAGGACATCCTGGACCAACGCAAGCAGCGCCTCAGGGCCGTGCACCAGCTGTTGGTCGACCGCGGCGACGGCATCGTCGGAGCCGGTCCAGGGCAGTGCGTACACGACGGTCAGAGCCTGCGCCGGTACGGTCGCGACGTGCACAGAGCCCGCCGGCGCGACCACCGGCCCAGCCGGGTCGAGGTCGGCCACCGCCGCCGCGATCGCGCGCGCCGTGGCGCCGTCCGCTGCCCGGACCACCAGCCGTCCACCCACCACCTGCGCAGGCACAGCTGGCGAAGCTTGCCACTGCGGCCGGAACAGCGTGGCGCCTGCCGGGTGCGCAGGCGCCGTGGGCGGCTGCCACGGGCGTAGCCAGAAGTCCCGCACGGCGAGGACCGGTGCGCCCTGTGGGGTGACCACATCGACCTCGACCTTGTGGGCGCTGCCGGTGGACGACACCAGCCGGACGTGTGCAAAGGCATGTTCCGGTGTCGGCCGGGCAACCTCGACAGAGCCGATCATGTACGGCAGGTGCAGCTGGCCGCTGCGCTGGTCGATGAGCCACAACGAGGCCTGGAGCATCGCGTCGAACATCGCGGGGTGCAGGACGAGGTCGTGGCCTTCCGGCCGGAGCTGCTCGGGCAGGCGGATCTCGCTGACCGCCTCGCCGTCGCCGACCCGGAGCTGCCGGATGCCCTGGTAGCCGGGGCCGAGCTGGAGGCCCAGCTGGTGGATGCGGCGATAGAAGCCAACCGGGTCCAGCGACCGCGGGCACCGCCGCCGCGCCCCGGCGAGGTCGACGGTGCCGGGTGCCGCAGCGGCGGCGATCTCGACGCGCCCCTCGGCATGGGTGACGGGCTGGCCGGCGTCGAGCCCGTGCACCCGGTACGCGGTGGGCCCGTCCGCGGCATCGAGGTGCACGTGCACCTGGGTCGCTGCGGGCACGGTGACCGGATGCGACCACACGTTGTTGCGGAAGACGAGCGCCCGGTCCGGTGGTTGCGGGCGCACCCCCATAGCGGCCCGCACGAGCTCCAGATACCCGACCGCCGGGAGGATCGGCACACCGTCGACCCGGTGGTCGGCCAGGAGGGGCTCGTCCGCCCGCAACGTGGTCGTGGCGCGCGCGCCCGGCCCCACCACCGCACCGGCGCAGGGATCGGTCGCCGGCGGCGGGTCGGCCAGCCAGTAGCGCTCCCGGGCGAACGGGTAGCCGGGCAGCTCGACGTGCCTGCGGGGGCGTGCGTGCAGTTCCTGCCATGGCACGTCGGCACCGGTCACCCACGCTTCGGCCAGCCCGGCGAGGTCCTGTCCGCGCAGCGCCCGGTCCACGTTGTCGCGCAGGATCCGGCCTTCACCCGCGCCTTCCTTGCCTGGGCGGAAGGTGCGCCAGGTCCGGACGGGGTCGGTCACGCCGTCGGGGTCGGCGGCCTCACCGAGGGCGCGCACCAGGTCGTCCACCGTGCCGACCAGGAAGGCGATCCGTTCCTGCATCGGCTCGCGGCGCACCTGGAGCTGGTAGGCGATGTCGGCCAGGCCGGCGGAGTGGTCCTGGCGCAGGTGGCTGGCGATGTTCGCGCAATGCTCCCGGAGGCGCTGCCCGTCGCGGGCGGACAGCGGGACCAGATGTACGGCGGACGGCAGGCCCGTTTCCTGCCCGGTGTCCATGCCGGCGGCCGGCGGTGGTTCCTCGACGACGATGTGGGCGTTGGCACCGCCCGCGCCGAAGGAGCTGACCGCCGCCCGCAGTGGCATCGGCTGCCCGGCGTGGTCGAGCGGCGCCCACGCGGCGGCCTCGCGCTGGACCCGCAACCGCGTGCCCGCGAGGTCCATGCGCGGGTTGAGCCGTTGCGCATGCAGGGAGGCGGCGAGGGTGCGGTGGCGCATCTGCAGCAGGACCTTTGTCACGCCTGCGATACCCGCCGCTGACTCGAGGTGCCCGATGTTCGACTTGACCGAGCCGATGGCGCACGGCGCCGTGCCGTCGGCGGCCGCCCCGTAGGTGCTGCTCAGGCCGGCCACCTCGATCGGGTCGCCCAGCGCTGTTCCGGTGCCGTGAGCCTCCACATAGGTCACCGAGGACGCGGCCAGGCCGGCCGAGCGCAGAGCCGCCTCGACCAGGCGCGCCTGGGCGTTGGGGTTGGGGACCGTGAACCCGTTGGTACGCCCGCCGTGGTTGGTTGCGGTGCCCCGTACCACGCCGAGGATCTTGTCGCCGTGAGCCACCGCATCCGCGAGTGGCTTGAGCACCACCGCGCCCACTCCTTCGCCGGGCACGAAGCCGTCCGCACCGGCACCGAACGGGTGGCACCGGCCGGTGGGCGAGAGCATCCGCATCTGGCACAGCCACTCGTACTTGCTGGGGTGCAGGTAGAGGTTGACCCCGCCGGCGAGGGCCATCCGGCATTCGCCGGCCGCCAGGCTGGCGCAGGCCAGGTGGATGGCGGTCAGCGACGAGGCGCACGCCGTGTCGACCGGCATGCTGGGACCGTGCAGGTCGAACGCGTACGACACCCGGTTGGCGATCGACCACGGCGTGGACGTGGGGATGGCGTCCTGGCCTGACCGGTGCAGGTCCGGGCCCCACAGCAGGTAGGTCTGGGTCGTCACGCCGACGAAGACCCCGACGCCGCGTCCGCCGGGGCGACTGGGGTCGCCCAGGCGGGAAGGCGGGTATCCCGCATCCTCGAACGCGTGCCAGGCGGTCTGCAGGAACAGCCGTTCCTGCGGGTCCATCAGCTCCGCCTCACGCGGGGAGATCTGGAAGAACAGCGGGTCGAACTCCGCCACACCGGTGAGGAACCCACCCCACGGGCAGTACATCTCGTCGGTGCCGCCGGGGGTGGCGGGCGCACGCCGGTACTGTTCCCACCGTCCGGTCGGGATGGATGTGACGCAGTCCCGCCCGCCGCTCAGGTTGCGCCAGAAGGCGGCGACGTCATCCGCGCCGGGATAGCGGCCGGCGAGCCCGATGACGGCGACCGGAACCGGACCGGCCGTGGCCGCCGGACCGGCCGTGGCCGCCGGACCGGTCGACCGGCGCGGGCCCGGCGCCGGGTCGCCGGGTGGGACGGCGGATGCCGGCGGGCTGACCGGTGGCGGCGTGGCCAGCGACGGCAGCGCGTCCGGGTACTGGGCCGCGATGCGTGCCGCCGCCTCGGCGAGGGTGCGGCACTCGAACAGCAGCGTGTGGGAGACCGCGCCGAGGTCCCGCTCCAGGCGCGACGTGAACTGGCCGATGAAGATGGAGTCGAGACCGTAGGCTTCCAGCCCGGCTTGCTCGTCGAGGTCCTGCTCGGCGATGCCGAGCAGCCCGCCGAAGACCGACCTGAGGTAGGCGGTGGCGGCCTCGACCGGCACCGATCGCCGGTCCACATCGGACTGTTCCGGGTCGGCCGGTCGGGACCGGTCCGGCAGTGGCAGGGCCAGCAGGCTGTCGATCCGCGACCGGAGGCCGTAGAGCACGGTGCGCCGGCCGGCCCGGGCCAGCGCCTCGTCGAACACCGCCAACCCACGGGCGGTCGGCATCGCGACCAGGCCGCCACCGGCCCGGAACACCGACGCCACCTGGTCGCCGACGGCCATGCCGCCCTGCGCCCACAGTGGCCAGTCGATGGTGACGGTCACGCCGTGCCGCACGCCTGCGGCGACCTTGGCCTGCCGGTCCTCGGCGAACTCGGCCAGGTAGGCGTTTGCCACCGCATAGTCTGCCTGACCGAAGTTTCCGGTGACGGCGACGGTGGAGGAGAACAACACGACCCAGTCCAGGGGGATGTCGGCGGTCGCGGCGTCGAGTGCCTGCGTCCCGGCGACCTTCGGGGCCAGGACCGCGTGGATCTCGGCGAGGGACTTGCCGGTCAGGTACCGGTCGCGGGCCAGGCCGGCGGCGTGGACGACACCGTGGAGCTGGCCGAACCGCTGCGTCGTGTGGGTCACCAGCGCCTGGACCGCCGCGGGGTCGGTGATGTCGGCAGCCACGTAGTCGGCACGGTCGGGGTCCGCGCCCGCCGCGGCGCAGACCTCGGCGAGCAGGTCGTCCGGGCGCGCGGAGCGACCGGCGAGGACGACGCTGGTGTTGGGCACCCGCAGCAGGTGGGTCGCGATGATACGGCCCAGCCCGCCCGCACCACCGGTGACCAGGTAGGTGCCGCCCGGCCGGACGGTGACCGCCGTAGCCGCGGCCGGCTCGGGTTGGGCCGGCGGGCCGGCGGGCCGGACCCGCCGCACCTGTCGGCGGCCGGCGAGATACCGCACATCGCGCTCCGCTACCGGCGCCCGTAGCTCCGCGGCGACCCGGTGCCATGTCGCCTCGGCGGTCGCGGGACCGCCGAGGCGCAGCACGGTCGCCGTCACGCTGCCTTCGTACGGCAGGCAGGCGGCCAGCCCGGAGAGTGCGCCGACCGCGGCCGGTACGTGCCCGCCAGGCTGCGCGATGACCAGCCGGGCCGGGCGGCGCACCCGCAGCAGGGACTGGGCGACCAGGAAGGCGGTGTCCACCACCAGGTCCGCACCGGGCCCGGCGGTCTCCTCCGGCGCCACGATGACCGCCGCGTCGACGCTGCCCTCGCGGCTCTGGACGGCGTCCAGGACATGCCGGACGTCGTTCGCAACGCCGTGGCGCACCGGCAGCCCGACGGCCGGCTCCGCCGCGGACCCGACCACCGCCACCGTCGCGGAGGCCAGAGCGGCGCTCATCGCCATCGCCACGCCGGCGGCGGGCTCGACGAGGAACACCACGGTGGTCGGGGTGTCCGTCCCGGCCGGCGCCAGCTCCGCGTCGCACCATTCGTGGTCGATGTCTACGAGCTCGGCCTCGCCCGGCTCCGCCTCGCGTCGCGCGCTGGAGCGGTGCACCGTCGACTCGAAAGCGTATGTCGGCAACGGCAGCTTGCCGCCGGGTCCGCCTGCCCAGAAGGGGGTCCAGTCCACGTTGACACCCAGGCGCCACAGGTCGACCAGCAGGCCGGCGCCGAAGTCTCCCGCGTCCCGTATCGCGAGCCGTCCCGGCGACGTACCCGGGGTCCCGGTGGGCACGAAGAGGTCGAGGACGTGGTGGAGGGCTGGCGCCTGCGCCGGCCGGGCCTCTGGCCGGCGCTGTGCGTCGACCCAGTCCCATGCCTGCCGGGCCGCTGCGTTGCTGCATGCGGCGAGCAGCGGAAAGCGGTGCACATCCCCGATCACGGAGGTGGCGCGCTCCGCCATGGCGCTGGCCGCCGTCTCCACCGCCGCCGGTGCACCGGTGAGGGCGGCAACCATCTCTGCCGGCTCGCAGACACCCTCCACCAGGAGGTCCAACAGCTCTGCCGTGTACGGGTCGCGGATGCGTCCGGCCCGGGGCAGCCCCCACTTGCGGTTGAGCCGCTCGTGCGCGTGGGTGACCGCGAGCAGCCAGACGAGCCGGTCTGCCGGCCGGGACAGGTGGGTGTCCCGCAGCTCCTGCGCCACCATCGGTATCCGGAGCCGGGCGAGCCCGGCCTCGCTCAGGGCAGCGTTCCACTCCTGCAGGTTGTTCCGGAACGTGTACTGGGCGGCGACGAGACCGGCGCCGGCCTCCAACGCCGCCGTCAGGTCCGCATCCTCCGGGCGGGCACCGTCGGTCAGGCGCCGCAGGTAGGCACTGTCCAACGTGTACGGTCGCAGGCCATGCCCGTCGGGGCCGGCCAGCCCCACCCGTGGGGCGCGCAGGTCCGGCGCCTGGACGTCTGCGCCGCCGGCCAGCTCCAGCGCGGTCGGCAACGTGACCGCCCCGGCGAAGGCGAGTGCGGCGAGCATGCCGTCACCGGCTGCGGTGATGCCGCGCGGTTGGACGCCGACCCGGCCGGTCACCTCTAGCACGACGTAGGTGAGGAGCACCCCGCCGGACGGTGTGCCGGCGAGGCCGGGCAGCAGGCTTCCGGTGGCGACGCCGGCGGCCTCGGCGACCTCGGCGAGCACCGGGGCGAACAGCGCCCCGGACAGGATGGCGGGCAGGCCGGTCGCCGTCGGTGCCCGCGCCGCGCCCACCCGGACCCACCACGGCTTCGCCGGCGCCGGGACCAGCGCATCGGGCTCCACACCGGCCAACGCGGCGGTGATGTCCCGCGCCGAGCCCACCAGGGCCGCGAACCGTACGTCGAACGCCTCCCGCCCCATCGTCAAGGTCCGGCACACGGAGGCCAGGTCGAGCCGCGGGTCCAGCGGGCCGGCCGCACGCCACTGACCCACCAGCCGGCCGAGCGCGGCCGGCGTCTTCGCCGACAGGACGAACGGCAGCTGGGCGGGTGGTGCCGCAGCGGATCGAGCCACAGTGGACAGGGCTGCGGGCGCCGGACCTACCCGCCGCGCTGGGCGGTACTGCTCGACGCAGGCGTGCGCGTTCACCCCGCCCATCCCGAAGGAGCTGACGCCGGCCCGCAGTGGCGCGCCGGGCTCGGCTGCCCGCCACCGCTGCACCTGCCGGGTCACGGCGAACGGAGTGCCCCGGAGCTCGATCAGCGGGTTGACCACGTCCAGGTGGATGCTTGGCGGTACCTGCCCGCCGTCCAGCATCATCAGGACCTTTATCAGCCCGGCGACACCAGCGGCGGCCTCGAGATGGCCGATGTTGGGTTTGACCGAGCCGACCGTGCACCACGGCTGGTCGACCGGGCCTGCTGCGAACGCCTCACCCAGCGCGGCTATCTCGATGGGGTCGCCGAGTGACGTGCCGGTCCCGTGGGCCTCCACATACGTCACTGACCTCGGGTCGAACCCGGCGCGTGTCATCGCGGCGCGCACCACCGAGCGCTGGGACTCGATCGTCGGGGCGGTGATGGTCTGGCGCCGGCCGGCGTGGTTGACCGCGACGCCGGCGATGACTCCGTAGATGTGGTCCCCGTCGCGGACGGCGTCGGTGAGGCGGCGCAGCATGACGACCGCGACCCCGTCGCCGGGCACGTACCCGTCGGCCCGGCTGTCGAACGTACGGCAGCGCCCGTGCGGGCTGAGCATCCGTGCCTTGGAGAACGAGATGTACTTCCACGGGTGCAGGTTGAGGCTCACCCCTCCGGCGAGGACGGCATCGACCTCGCCGGCTACCAGCGCCTGTACCCCCAGCTGGATGGCGACCAGCGAGGACGCGCAGGCCGCGTCGACCGACATGCTCGGCCCGGACAGCCCGAGCGCGTGGGAGACCCGGTTGGCCAGCATGCTGTCGTAGGCGCCGGCTGCCGAGTGGCTGTGCACCTGCGCGACCGGTGCCGACACCTGCTGAAGGTGGTCACGCCCCATGACGCCGACGAAGACGCCGGTGCGGAGCCGGCGCAGGTCGGCCAGGGCCGTCCCGGAGTCCTCGACGCATCGCCACGCCTCCTGGAGCAGCAGCCGCTGCTGCGGGTCGGTCAAGGCGGCTTCCTTGGGCGACATCTGGAAGAACGCGTGGTCGAAGGCGTACGGGTCCGCAATGGTGCCGCACCACTTGCTGCTGCTGCGCCCGGCAGCCAGCGGGTCGGGCGAGTAGTAGTGGGCCGGGTCCCACCTGTCCGCGCCGATCTCACGGATCGCGTCGCGCCCGGCCAGGAGGTTGGCGTAGTACTGGCGGTGGTCCGCAGCGGCCGGTAGCCGGCAGCCGATGCCGACCACCGCAACGCCATCGGGTCGCGTGCCGGTCATGGCTGGTCACCCGCGAGACCGAGCTCGTCGTAACGTTGCCGCAGGTAGGCGGCCGCACCAGCCATGATCCTCTCGGCGATGTCGTCGACGTGGCGGTCCTGCCACCGCTCCAGCTCGGTGCCGGCGACCCACTGGTTGAACGCGCCCAGCGAGGGACCACAGTGGACCTGGAAGTCCAGGCGGTTGGCCTCGCGCCCCTCCATCGCCGCGCGTTGGCTGTGCTCGAAGTACCAGCGGAACACCAGCGCCATCTTGTGCTTCGGGCTGGTCTCGGCTCTGGCCACGGCCCGGGTGTCCTGGGCCGCGAAGTAGGCGCGCGTCTCCTGCCATACCTCGTCGAGGGTGCGGCGGAAGTACCGTTCCTCGATCTGTTGCCGGGTGTCCGCGTCGATGTCGTCGAGGCTGTCAAAGCGGCGGTAGAGCTCGTGCAGCTTGCGTGCCCGGGCCGGGAAGAAGACGCCCCGTTTGAGGACCTGCGCCTGGGCGCCGAGCTCGAACATGTCGCCGGCCGGTGCGTGGTCGGTGTCCTGGATGTTGACGCGCTGCAACATGTCCTTGACGACGGCGCTCGTCCCGGACTCGGCCGTGCACAGGTTGACCGACCCGGTGACGATGAAGTCGGCTCCGAGCAGGAACGCCGCCGCGGCCGCCTGCGGCGTCCCGATCCCGCCGGCCGCACCGACCCTGACCGGACGGCGGTATCCGCGGGCCGCGCTGGTCCGCTCGCTGAGCCTGCGGATCACGGGCAGGAGCACCAGGAGGTCGCGGCGGTCGGTATGGCCACCGGAGTCCCCTTCCACACAGATGTCATCTGCCATGGGCACGTTCGCGGCGAGACCGGCCTGCTCCCGGGTCACCGCGCCGCTGGCCAGCAACGCGTCGACGATCTGCTGCGGCGGGGGCGCGAGGAAACCCTCGGCCACCTCGGGGCGGGACAGCTTCGCGATGATCCGGTTGCCGGCCACGGTCGAGCCGTCAGCTGCCCTGGTCAGGCCGCTGAGCCGGTAGCGGACAAGCGCCGGCGTGACCTTGACGAAGGCGGACGCCTCAACGACCGGTACCCCGGTGGCGAGCAGCGTCTCCACGAGACGCTGCTCGTTGTCGGGCAGGACCGGGTCATGCGCCAGGCTCACACCGAAGGTGGTCCGCTCACCCACCACCGCCCGGATCCGTGCCACTGCGCCGGCCACGAGCGGGGCGCTCAGGCCGGCGGCGCCGAAGAAGGCGAGCACGCCGGCCCGGCAGGCCCGGATCACGAGGTCCGTCGACGCTATCCCTCGATACATCGAGCCACATACGTACGCATGACGGAGCCCGTAGGCCCGGCGGAACTCGGCACTGCCCAAGGTGGTGCCGGCGCCGGCCATACGTCCGTGGTCGGACGTGGTCCGTGCTGGGGCCGCGCTCGGTGCGGGTCGGCTCCGGATCTTCTCGATCAGCCGGGTGAGCACCCGCCCTGGGCCGACCTCCTCAAGGGCGTCCACGCCCAACCCGAGGAGGTAACGTACGCTCTGCTCCCACCGCACGGGCTCGACCAGCTGAGCCACGAGCGTCTCGCGGACCGCACCGTCCGCATAGGGCAGACCGGTGCAGTTGGCGATGACCGGTTTCTTGAGCGGCGCGAAGTCGACATGCGAGAGCTCCTCGGCGAACGCCGCGCTCACCGCCCGCATGTAGCGGGAGTGGAAGGCACCGCTGACGCGCAACGGGGTATAGCCGCCGGCGCCGGCCGCGGTGAGGACCGGGCCGGCCGCCCTGACCACGTCCACCGGGCCGGAGATGACGACCTGGTCCTGCGTGTTGAGGTTCGCCAGGTCAAGCCCGTCGAGCCGGGCGCCGTCCAGCGCAGCGCGTACCTCATCGGCCGCCATGCCCACGACGGCCGCCATGCCGCCGTCGGTCATCGTGGCCATCAGCCGCCCACGCAGTGCAACCAGCCGCAACGTGGAGATGAAGTCGAGTGCGCCGGCGGCGTACAGCGCGGTGTACTCGCCCAGGCTGTGACCCGCGAAGAAGTCGACCTCCACCGGCTCGCGCCGCTGCCTGTCCAGGTAGGACAAGGCGCTGACGACGAACAGCGCCGGTTGGGTGTACTCGGTCCGGCCGAGCACGTTGTCCGCGTCCCGCAGGCACAGGTCGGCGATGGAGTATCCGAGGGCCTCGTCCGCCGCCGCGGTGAGCTCCGGGAACTCCTCGAAGAGCGCACCCCCCATGCCGCGGGCCTGGGAGCCCTGGCCGGGGAAGACAAACGCCCTCATCTCCTCGACCTCCGCCTGGCCGTCGGTGGGCTAGTCCCGCACCGCAGGCAGCCGGGCTAGGAAGGAGGCGAGCTGTTCGTCGGTGAGCTCTGGGTCGACCAGCTCCCCGGCGAGGTAGGAGTCGTAGGCGGCGAGGTCGAGCTGCCCGTGTCCGGTGACCAGCACCAGGATCGCCTTCTCCTCCCCGGTCTGCGTGCAGCGGTCCGCCTCGTCGAGGGCCGCGGCGATCGCGTGCGTGGACTCGGGGGCGCTGAGGATCCCCTCGGTGCGGGCGAACCTCAGGCCTGCGGCAAAGCACTCCGTCTGCGGCCTGGCAACAGCGTCGACCATGCCAAGATGCCGGACGTAGGACAGCAGTGGCGAGACACCGTGATAGCGGAGCCCGCCCGCATGGATCGGCTGCGGAACGAACGTGTGCCCCAGGGTGTACATCTTCACCAGCGGCGTCAGTCCCTCCTGGTCCACGTGGTCCCAGGCGTACCGGCCCCGGGTCAGCGTGGGACAGGCGGTCGGTTCCACCGCGAGCACCCGCGTCTCGCGGCCGTGAGCGATGTTCTGGGCGAGGAACGGAAAACCCAGACCGCCCAGGCTCGAGCCTCCGCCCACACAGCTGACTACGACATCCGGGTAGTCCTCCGCCAGTGCGAACTGGGCCAGGGCCTCCTGGCCGATCACGGTCTGATGGAGCAGGACAAAGCCCACGCCGCTGCCGAGCGCGTAGCCGGTGTCCTCGTTGGTGGCGGCCACCTCGATGGCTTCGCTGACCGCCAGGCCGATGCTGCCCTGCGTGTCGCCGTTGGCCGTGGCCTTGCGACCGGACTCGGTCACGCCCGACGGGCTACGGTGCACCCGCGCCCCGAAGGCCTCCATGAGGACCCTGCGGTAGGGCTTCTGGTCGTACGACGACCCGGTCCAGAAGACCTCGCACGCCACGTCGTACTGGGCACATGCAAAGGCGAGAGCAGCCCCCCACTGGCCTGCCCCGGTGTCGGTGACGAGCCGCCTGGTGCCCTCCAGCGCGCTGTAGTAAGCCTGAGCAACGGCGGTGTTCGTCTTGTGCGAGCCGGTCGGGTTGTAACCCTCGTACTTGTAGTAGATCCGGGCCGGAGTTCCGAGCTCCCGCTCCAGTCGCCGCGCCCGGTACAGCGGGCTTGGCCGCCAGCGCTGGTACACCCGGCGCACATCGTCCGGGATCTCGATCCAACGGTCCGTCGCGGCATCCTGAGCGAGCAGCGCCGCCGCCACGACCGAGCCCGCGTCCCGGGATGACACCTGTTGGTGGGTACGGGGGTCACGCGCCTGGGGTGGGCGTTCCGGGAGATCGGCAACGATGTTGTACCAGTGTGTGGGGATGGTCGACCCGTCCGACCCGAACTCGAGCCGCTCTTCCATTATCACTCCTGCAGCCCACGCTATGCGTGTCACCGATGCGAACGTCCATCTTGGTCAGTCGCCTGGGAGAGTTGGCCGAAAGCCTGGCGCACAGCCGAATACACCGGCGAGAAGTCGTTTCAACCCCGCCCACGGGAAGATATCTGAGCGCCGCAACACCAGGCAGAGCCGCTACATCCTGCTACGCCAAGTCGGCGGCGACGAACGACAAGCGTGAACCGGCCACTCACTGTATCGAGTCTGGCACCCATCACACCGCCGAGGTCCTGAGCGGTACCCGTGACGATACGCGGCGGGGTTTGCGGTGTCCAGCCCTCGGGCCTGCCGCGCGGCCATGACGCCGGCCCTTGCTGGCAGCAGGCTGTGCTGGCAGCATTAGGTATCTCATCGAGCGTCGTCGACCCACGCCGGGTTGCCGACCGGCACGCACCGCGCCCGCACCCTCACTCTGCCTCCCCACCCCTCGCCCTGCTTCGGAACCCACCCACGGGTGACACAACCGGCTGCGTCTGCGCGGAGGTACCGGGTAATGCACTCTCAAGCGCCCCAAGGCCGGCCGGCCGGGGAACTGAGCCACCGTCAGATCCAGCTCGTCATGCTGGCCCTGATGTCAGCCATCTTCCTGACCGGCGTCGATGTGTCCATTGTGGCCGCCGCGCTGCCGACCCTCGTCGGGGAGTTTCACCGGCCAGACCTCTACAGCTGGGCGGTAACGGCCTACCTGTTGACGGAGACGGCGTCCGTCCCGCTGTACGGGAAGATCGGTGACCTCTACGGGCGCAAGCGCGTGCTTCATGTGGCGATCGCGCTTTTCCTCGTCGGTTCGGTGCTGTGTGGTGCCAGCGGGAGCATGTGGCAGCTCGTGGCCTTCCGCGGCCTGCAGGGCCTCGGCGCCGGTGGGCTGGTCAGCTCGGCGCTGGCGATCGTCGCCGACATCACCTCCGCCCGCGCGCGCGGCCGCTACCAGGGCTACTTCATAAGCACATTCGCCCTGGCAAGCCTCGTCGGCCCGTTGGTCGGCGGGTTCTTCGTCGACGGCCCCGGATGGCGCTGGGCGTTCTACGTCAACGTGCCGCTCGGCCTGCTGTCGATGGCGGTGACCGGCCGGCTGCTGCAGATGCCGCCGCACCGGGGAAAGGCCGTGGTCGACTGGTGGGGTATCGGTCTCGTGTTCAGCGGGGTCTCCGCGCTGCTTCTCGCCATCTCGACGGGCGGCCGCCACTATGCCTGGACGTCGCCGGAGGTCGCCGGGATGCTGGCTGGCGCGGTGGTGCTGATCGGCTGCTTCGCGTTCCGCGAACGGCATGCCCGGGAGCCGATCCTTCCACTGCGCCTGTTCGGCAACTCGGTCTTCCTGGTCAGCATGTCACTGTCCTTTGTGATCGGCGCGGTGATATTCGGCGCGCTGGCGTTCATGCCCCAGTTCCTTCAGCTGGCCAGAGGCGACACAGCCACGCAGGCCGGTCTGATGATGACCCCGATGCTAGGTGGTGCGGTCGTCACGTCCACAGTGGTCGGTCGCATGGTGAGCCGGCACGGCCGCTACCGGATCTTTCCCATCGGGGGCATGGCGGCCATGGCCACCGCGCTACTGCTGCTGTCCCGCGTCCACGCCGGCATCCCCTACATCGAGCTCCTCCTACCGATCACGCTCCTGGGTGTGGGGATGGGGCTGACGATGCCCATCCTCACCGTGGCGGTCCAGAACTCCGTGGAGTTCCAGGACCTCGGAGTAGCGTCCTCCGCGATCGTCTTCTTCCGCTCCCTCGGCGGCTCGATCGGCGCGGCGGTGTTCGGTGCGGTGCTCATCGCCCGGCTCGACGCCCGGCTTCCCCAGCACGTGCCCGGCCTTCACGGCGGGGTCAACAGCATCATTGACACGCCTGAGCGCGTCGCCGGCCTGCCCCTCGCGTTGCGCGAGGGAGTGCGGGTGTCGTACGCCACGAGCATGCATGAGGTCTTCCTCATCGCTGCTCCGGTCGCGCTCGCCGCATTCGTTCTCGCGTGGTTCCTGCGTGAGTACAAGCTGCGTACGACGAGCGGGATGCAGCAGGCGGCCAGTGCTCGACAGGCCGCCGGCGAACGCGTTGCCGTCCCGGACGGGGACCCCTGACCTGGCGGGTACGACGTCATCGAAGGAGCAGGTACGTGGACACTCAGGTGATCGTCGTCGGTGCTGGCCCCGCGGGGCTGATGCTCGCTGGTGAGCTGAGGCTCTGGGACGTTGACGTGGTCGTCCTCGAACGCCTTCCGGAGCCGAGCCGGGAGTCCCGCGGTCTGGGGTTCACGGCACGGACGATGGAGGTGCTGGACCAGCGCGGACTGCTGCCCCGGTACGGCAAGATCGAGACCAGGGACTTCGGCCACTTCGGCGGCCTGCCCCTGGACTTCAGTGTGCTTTCCGGTGCCCACTTTGGAGCGAAAGGTGTACCACAGTCACGGACCGAGGCGATGCTCGCGGGCTGGGCCACAGAGCTCGGTGCCGGTATCCGGCGGGGGTGGGAGCTTGTCGGCCTGCACGACAACGGCGACGGCGTAACGGCTGACGCCAACGGCCCGGACGGTACGGTGCGGCTACGCGCGTCCTTCCTGGTCGGCTGTGACGGCGGGCGGAGTACCGTGCGGAAGGCTGCCGGTTTCGACTTCCCCGGCACCGCCCCGACCATGGAGATGTTCCTGGCCGATGTGAAGGACTGCGACCTGCGGCTGCGCGTCCTCGGGGAGACGGTACCGGGCGGCATGGTCATGGCCAGCCCGCTGGAGGACGACGTCGTCCGCATCTTCGCCTGCGAACGCGCCGCCACACCACAGGCACGCGAAGCGCCACCCACCTTTGTGGAGGTGGCAGACGCCTGGCTGCGTCTCACCGGCGAGGATATCCATGCGGCGACCCCCGTATGGGTGAGCACCTTTGGCGATGCGGCTCGCCAGGTGACCGAGTACCGCCGCGGCAGGGTGCTGCTCGCGGGCGATGCCGCCCACATCCAGGTGCCTGCGGGCGGCCAAGGGCTGAACGTCGCCGTACAGGACTCGGTGAACCTCGGATGGAAGCTTGCCGCGGCAGTGCAGGGCTGGGCGCCAACCGGTCTTCTGGACACCTATCACAGCGAGCGGCACCCGGTGGGTGCCCGGCTGCTGATGAACACCCGGGCACAGGGCGTTCTCATGCTCGGTGGCGACGAGGTGCAGCCGGTACGCGACCTGCTGACCGAGCTCATTGGACTTGAGGCCGTGAGCCGCCACCTTGTCGGCATGTTGAGCGGCCTGGACATCCGGTATGACGTTGGTCCGGGTGACCATCCCCTGCTGGGTCGGCGCATGCCGCACCGGGAGCTCTTCGACGGAGCGCACCGGACCAGCACTACGGAGCTGCTGCACCCGGCACGAGCGGTGCTCCTGGACCTTGCCGGCAGTGCGCAGCTGCGTCGCGTATCGGCGGGGTGGGCTGACCGTCTCCGTGTCTCGACGGCGCGGCCGTACGCCGTTGCGGCGGGTGACCAGCTGGCGGGCACCGATGCGGCACTCGTGCGTCCTGATGGTCACGTCGCATGGGTCGCACCCGGCAGCGGCGAGCTGTCCACGGCCCTTCGGCGCTGGCTCGGCGCTGCACGAGACGGCTGAGAAGGGTAGGGCGCGGCCACTCCCTGTTACATACAGCACCCATCCTGTCACCGTACGCACAGAGACCGATCGGTCAGTTCACCACGGCCACCGACGACCGTTGACAGATCGGGCGATCCAGCGGTTATCATTCATCCACGGACATTGATGCCGCCCCAGCCCCCGGCGGCATGTGACCGACCCAGAATGCTTTGACGCTTGTCTTAGTTATCGGCGACTAGCTGGTCCACATAGCCAGGAAGATGCCGTTTGCGGCTGTCGCTGGCCGCGCACCACGAATATACGTTCGCGGTCACCCGGCCGCGGCGTGAGACACGTACCGGTCACTCGGCCGTTCGATGACGTCGCCACGCGGAATCTCAGTATGAGCACGCAGGGAAACTGCAGCGCAGGACTCTGGCTGACCCTGACTGGGAGGGGTGGTGGGATGTGGCACACGAAGATGACCTGGCCCTCGCCGTCGTCGAGTTCGCCGACGCTCTGGTCAGCGACTTCGATGTTGTCGACCTGCTGCATGTGTTCACCAGCCGATGCGTCGAGCTGCTCGGGGTGCATGCCGCCGTCCTGATGCTGCCTGACGAGCGCGGCCAGCTGCGGGTGATGGCGGGCTCCTCCGACCAGGCGCACCTGCTGGCGCTGTTCGAGCTGAAGACGGGTGAGGGGCCGAGCCTGGGCTGTTACCGCGCCGGGCGGCCCGTGTCCGCCACCAACCTCGGCCGCCCCGACCCGCGCTGGCCGCGTTTCAGCGAGCGGGCGCGGCGAGACGGGTTCGCGTCCATGCACGCGCTCCCACTACGGCAGCACGAGGACATCATCGGCGTACTCGGCCTCTTCTCCACCGCTGCGCGCCCCATCAGCGATGGCGATGCCCGCATCGTGCAGGCCCTGGCCAAGCTCGCCACGGTCACGGTCCTGCGGCAGCGGACGATCCAGGAGCTACAGGGCGTCGCGGAGCAGCTGCAGAACGCGCTGAGCAGTCGGGTGCTGATCGAACAAGCCAAAGGCGTCGTCGCCGAACGCTTCAAGATCAATATGAGCATGGCCTTCGACACGCTACGTAACCATGCCCGGCGAACAAACCTGCGGCTGAGTGACCTCGCTCAGTGCGTGATCGACGGCGCCGTCGAGGCCGACCAGCTGGCCCCACCCCTCGCCGCTGCCGCCAAGCGCCCCCAGAACACCCGCGACCAGGAGATGAGGCAGGCCGCAGAGATGGACGGCGAGAGGTGGAAACGAGAACCGGCGGCTGCCCGTCCCGTACCTCTCCAACGCACTCGTCGAAGGGACCGCCACCACGATGTACGAGATCCGCACTCGCGAGCTACCGGAGCAGAAGGTTCTCTGCCTACAGCGGCGGGTATCTATCAATGAGCTGTTCGACTTCTACGACGAGGAACACACGATAATCAAACATATCAGGGCGTCCGGCGCGACGAAGTCCGGCCCGTTCACGGTGATATACCACGGTCCGGTCGACGAGGTTGCGGACGGCCCGGTGGAGCTGTGCGTTCCGTTCTCCGGAACCGTCGAGCCCACGGACGATATGTCCGTACGGACCGAGGCGGCACACCGGGTGGCGTACACGACGGCCGTCAAGGGCGACGTGGCCAACCGCAAGAACCGGGAGGCGCATGAGGCGGTACAGCAATGGCTGGCCAGCCACGGCCACGTGATGACCGCTCCCCCACGGGAGGTCTACTTCGCCTGGGATGCGATCGGAGACGACGAAGGCGCGTGCGACATCGCCTATCCCTTCGACGGCGGCAGCGCGTCGAATGGGCAGCCAGGGGAGCGCCGGTGAGCGAACTCGACATCGCCATCGTCGGGGCCGGCTTCGGCGGCCTCGGCGCCGCTGTCAAGCTCAAGCAGGCCGGGTTCGACGACTTCGGCGTCTTCGAGCAGTCCAACGACGTCGGCGGCGTCTGGAGCGCCAACACGTACCCCGGGCTGACCTGCGACATACCGTCGCACCTGTACTCGTTCTCGTTCGCGCTCAACCCCAACTGGTCGGACACCTTCTCCTGCCGGCAGGAGATCTGGAGCTACCTGAGTGGCTGCGTGGACCGGTTCGGCCTGGGGCCGCACCTGCGGCTGGGACACACGGTGCACGAGACCGCCTGGGACGAGCGCGACCAGTGCTGGCGGCTTTCGACCTCGCACGGAGAGTTCACCGCGCGGGTCCTGGTCAGCGCCGTCGGCGCGCTCTCCGACCCGTCCATCCCGGACATCCCGGGCCTGGGCTCGTTCCGGGGAACCGCCTTCCACTCATCCCGGTGGCGCCACGACCACGACCTGACCGGTCGCCGGGTGGCGGTCATCGGCACCGGCGCCTCGGCGATCCAGTTCATCCCGCAGATCGCGCCGCAGGTGGCCAAGCTGACCGTGTTCCAACGCACGCCGCCGTGGGTCGTGCCGCGTCGCGGTCGCCCGGTCAGCACGACGGAGCGGCACATCTACCGCCACGTGCCCGGCGCCCAGCGGCTGGTCCGGACCGCGCTCTACTGGGGACGGGAGCTGATGGCGCTCGGCTTCCTCTACCCGAACCTGAGCCGCAGGGTGCAGCAGAAGGCCGTCGCCCACCTGCGGCAGCAGGTAGCCGATCCGGCGCTGCGGGACAAGCTCACCCCGACGTACATGATCGGCTGCAAGCGGGTGCTGCTGTCCAACGACTACTACCCGGCCCTCACCCGGGACAACGTCGAGGTGGTCACGGACCAGATCCGCGAGGTACGCCCGCACGCGGTGGTCACCGCGGACGGCACCGAGCACGCGGTCGACACCATCATCTTCGGCACCGGGTTCCACGTCGTCGACCCGCCGTTCGCACGGCACATGCGGGGCCCGGGCGGGCGCACGCTGGCGGACGCGTGGACGCCGACGATGCGGGCGTACCTGGGGACCATGGTCGCCGGCTTCCCCAACCTGTTCCTGATGCTCGGCCCGAACACCGGGCTGGGGCACACCTCCGTGGTGCTGATGATGGAGAGCCAGCTGCACCACATCGTCGCCGCGCTGCGGCACATGCGCCGCACCGGCACGCGCGCCATCACGCCGACACCCGAGGCGCAGGAGCGCTTCAGCGCGTACCTCGACGCCAAGCTGGCCGGCACGGTATGGACCTCCGGCGGGTGCACCAGCTGGTATCTCGACGCCAACGGCCACAGCCCCGGGATCTGGCCCGGCTTCGCCACCAGCTTCCGGCAACGGCTGCGGCGCTTCCAGCCGGCCGACTACCAGTCCGTCCCGGTCCTGAAGGAGGTGTGAGGTGGCCTCACCACTGGCGGGGAAGGCGGTCCTGGTCACCGGCGCCGCCCGGGGCATCGGCGAGCACTTTGCCCGGTGTGCTGCCGCCCGCGGCGCCCGGCTGGCCCTGGTCGGGCTGGAGCCGGCGCGGCTCAAGGCGGTCGCGTCCGATGTGGACGCCGTCTGGTACGAGGCCGACGTGACCGACCACGCAGCCGTGGACGCGGCAGTGGCCGGCGCGGCAGCCGCACTGGGCGGCCTCGACGTCGTGGTGGCCAACGCCGGAGTGGCCAACCTCGGCACCGTCGCGATCACCCCGGTCGACGCGGTCCTGCGCACGGTCGACGTGAACCTCGGCGGGGTGATCCGCACGGTCAGCGCGACCCTGCCGCACGTGCTCGCCAGCCGGGGGTACTACCTGCTCGTCTCCTCGGCGGCCGCGTTCACCGCGCTGCCCGGCATGGCCGGGTACAGCGCTGCCAAGGCGGGGATCGAGCAGTTCGGCAACGTGCTGCGCCTGGAGACCGCCCACCGCGGCGTACGGGTCGGCGTGGCGTATCCGTCCTGGGTGGACACCGACCTGGTCCGCGACTTCGCCGGCGACCTGCCCTCGTTCCGGAACGCGCCGAGCCGGCTGCCGCCACCGTTGCGCCCCACGGTCTCCACGGTGCAGGCCTGTGCCGAGGCGCTGGTGCGGGCCGCGGAGCGGGGCAAGCCCCGAGTCTACGTGCCGCGCGCGGGCGCCGTCGCGCAGGCGCTGCGCACCATCAGGCTGAGCCCGGCCGGCGACCGGATGGGTGCCGCCCGCCGCGGGCGCGGCCAGCGGATCGAGCAGCTGGAGGCCGAGGTGCGGCAGCTGGGCAGGTGGTTCGGTTCGCACAGCGCCGCAGACGTCCGCCGTGAGCCTCCCCCACGCCCGCCGTGAGCTGTCCGGTGCGGCGGGTGCCAGGCCTCGCGAGCCATCCCGCACCCTCGACCGCCGCCGCTGCCACCTATCGCTCTACGGATCCCGCGGCAATGGCTGGGCCACCGTCTCGACTGGCTGGAAGAAGTCTGCTGGCTTGGTCGAGTGGGCCTCGAGGCTCGCCAGCACGGACTTCCAGAAGATGCCGTCCTGGGGCACCCGCTTGCGCCCGAGAACGACCAGCTCCATAGGCACCAGTACGTACTCGGTCAGCCATTGGCTGACCATGACGTCCGAGTACCCCGCCATGGCGCTGTCGACGGCCAGCGTACCGAGCCGCCCGGCCAGCACCGTGTCGACAACCGTCGGTGCCGAGGACCGGATGATGTGCCGCGGCTCGTTGGTGAACACCCGGAACATACGCCAGTACTGCTCATCCCCTTCACCTATCCGGCGGACGTCTCTTTCGAGCACGCGTGACACCATCTTCAGCGCCGCCGTACGGAGAAGGTCTGGCGTCTGCCCACGGACCCGCCGGCCGTCGTTCACGAACCGCAGCACCGCGTTCCGCTCTTCGGGGCTGAGCGCGACGTCACGGTCGTCCAGGTAAAGCTCGAAGTCCGTCGGTATGGCGGTCTCCGCCATCACGATGAGCCCATGCGGTGCGTCGGCATCCGGCGCGTCCAACCGCTCCAACAGCACACTGCACATATAGCGCGACAGTTTCTGGAGGCTGAACGGAACTTCCGGGATTAACGCGGCGTCACAGACACCGCTCCCGAGTGCGGCATGGCTCACGACAAACCCCGAGTCGGAGCCGAACAGCTGGATCACGGCGAGGCGCGGGTTCGAGGTCGCCTCGGTGTGCAGTCCTCTGGTGATCCTGGTCGCCTCGTCGACGGCGGTGTGGAACCCGAACGACTGCCACACCCACAGAATGTCATTGTCCATGGTCTTGGGGATGCCGATCACGCACAGCTGCCGGACCCGGCTGTCCTCGTGGCGGGCGGCCTCGACGCTGATGGCGTGCGCGGCCCGCATGCTGCCGTCGCCTCCGATGACATAAAGGATGTCAAGTTTCTGTTCACCGACCCGGTCGAGAATGCCGCGCATCCTTCTGATGCTCTCCGGGGACAGCTCGAGCAGCGACTCGACCCGGGAGGTGCCGAGCAGGGACCCGCCGAGCTGCGCCCTTGCCAGAACCGCCTCACGTCCGGCATCGTCGTGCAGGTCGCGGTGGCCCCGGGTGTCCGCGGTAAGCGCCTTCAGCCCGTCCAGGTACCCGTGTATCTTGACCCGGTACTTCTGGCTCGGGTGTTTTTCGTTATGCGCATTCATGTACTGTCTGTGGCGGGCGACTACAGCCTCGATCACGGCGTTGATCCCCGGAGCAATGCCGCCCGACACCAGAATCCCGACGCGTAGCCCGACGGGTAGCCCGTGCCTGCTGGAACGGGGAAAGCGCAGCAACGCACGCGGTCCCGCCTCCGGAAAGGTGAGTAACGGCCGCCCATCGGCTGCCGCCGCTCCGGTCCGTCCCTGCTCCATCCTGGCGTGGACCACTACCGCAGCGTCCTCGCTGCGGTAGGCGCCGATGTGCGCTGGGTCGATCGGGTTGGAGATCTCGCCCGGCCACTTGGTCGGCTGCGGCCACCCGGCGGGCAGCCATCGATGCTCCTGACCGCTCCCGTATATGCGGATGATCTCCTTCTCGAACGCGAACGGGTAGCCGGGCGGGATCCCCCGCGGGGGATGCCATGGCCGGCCCAGCTTCCCCACTATCGTGTAGGCGCATGTCTCGGCGGCGGGGTCCTGCGTGCTCCGCGCGTCGATGGAGTGGTGGTCGGCGCAGAAGAACTCCGCGTCCGGGTCGCACTCGTCAGGCTCGGCAAGGCAGACCCAGATGCGCCGGTTGTTGGGGAGCACCGACTGGGCCTCGGTCATCTCCCGTAGCTGGGTCGCGCCGAGCTTCCTACCGACAAACGCGATGAACAGCCCCCCGTTGTCCCGGATTGTCACCAGCTTCTGGCTGACGGTCTCCCAGAAGTTGCCGACCTGGTGCTCCGGCTCGGCCTCCGGGTAGAAGAACGGCTCGATATCTGGTTGCAGGCCCAGGTACGACCACACCTTCTGCACGAAGGACCGCTGCAGCTCCTCCGCGTGGTTGTAGGAAAGAAAGACATGCACCGGCACGATACCTCCCGACTATGCCGAGCGAGAGCATCCGAGAGCCTTCCGCTACCCGACGAGCGCGACGGCGAGCGCTGACGCGTACACGACGGCGAACGAGACCGGAATCCACTGCTCCAGGTGGGTGAGCGGCCAGTAGCGCGCCGGGTCGCGCCCCTCGCCCAGCGCCTTCCACTCCGCCCGCCAGTACGGCGAGGCGGGCAGCCGCTCCTCCAACGCACCTATGACGACGAACTTCGCCAGGTTCAGCTGGCGGTACGACCGTAGCAGCCAGAACCACGCGACACACTGCAGCAGGAGCACCGCCAGCGGGAACTCCAGATAGATACTTTTGACAGACGAGTCCTTTATAAACGCTCCGACCGTCGCGACAACCAACGTATTGAAGCTCAGGAAAAATGTGTTGGTCAGGCCACGCCGCGCACTGATCCGATCGGTCATCTCAACATAGACCTTGTACTGGTCCAGGATCGCGGCCCGGTACCTGTCGCCGGCCTCGCCGTAGTCGTCGGGGCCGACCGAGGTGGTCCACACCGTGGGACGGACCTCGTTGAGGTCGGCCACGGTCACCCTGACATAGCGGCTTACGACCGCCCGTAGACCCATCCCTCGAGTATGGCCAGTAACCGGCCGGATGTGTATCCACGTCCCGGGTGCCGCCGACCGCATCCGCATGTCAGGGCGGCTGAGCGACGACCGGTTCCCAGAAGCTGCTGTTTCCCCACATGAGAGTTACATTGCCCAGCTTGTACCCAAGTGCATTCAGCGTGCGGCCCCGTGATGCTCGTAAGGACATTGACCCTGAGCGGTCAACTCGGAGCCGCACTATCTGATAGGGATGCCCGGACCGGGCGGCGCTCAACTCTGACGCACCGGGCAGTCGGCGCCCGCCTGCGTGCGGACCGGCTGGGCCACGGCCGGGCATGCCGGCCGGTTGCGGAGCAGACGGCAGATGCCCTGCCGGACCGCGGCCGCGACGAACGCGCGTACCCGGCCATCCACCAAGCCACACGATCATGACCACTGCCACGCGATCATGACCCTGAGCCTCACGGACGGCGGCAACCGCATCCACGGGCGGCCCGTGGCGAGTAGATCCAATGATGTTGACGAATCTTAGTTAATATCTATCAATTTATTATGATCAATATATACTTAACTATATTGGTGTTTAACGATCAACGAGCTCATCGGGAGGTCCCATGCGTGATCGTCACCGGTGGCTGCTTCGCGCAGTCCTGGTCACGGCGTTACTGACAGTGGGTGCCGTCGCCGCGGTACCGACCGCCGCGTACGCCGCGGACCGCGCCCGCATCGTCGATGTCGCCTACAACCAGTGGTCCGACCCGAGCCACAACCACGAGATCGGCGGGTACAACTGCAACTTCTTCACCAGCTACTTCGTGTCCGGCAGCCCCGGCTGCACGAACGGCTGGCGGACGCAGGAGTGGTGCGCCGACTTCGCCAGGTTCGTCTGGGGACGCGCCGGTGTGGCGTACACCGGCCAGCTCAGTCCGGCTGCGTACAGCTTCTACGCCTACGGCGTCAACCACGGCACCTGGCACGGCGGGAACCTGTCCGGCATCCAGCCTGGGGACGTCATCGTGTACGGGATCGGGGCCTACGGGCCCGGCACCGCGCGACACGTGGCGATCTACGTCGGCAACAGCCTCGTCATCTCAGGAAACGCCGGGCCCAACACGAACGAGGTCTACCGGCAGCTGACCTCGTCCCTCGGCTACCTGGGCGTCTCCGGCTACACCCGCCCGGTCTGACCCCTGCGGCCGGGCCACCGCCCGGGTCGTCCTCCGCAGCCCGCGCCGTCGAGGTGCCGTAGTCATCACGGCACCTCGACGGCGCCGCGGCTGCCACCAGGCGGGCGAGGCCGATGACCGGCTCGCCCGCTCCGCGCCTGGGCCGCGGCGGCCATCGAGTCCCTCCACCGCTATGGCCGCGATCACCCGCCACCCCTGACCTCCGCCGTAGCGGCGTTCCCGCACCGGGTCCACGGGCACCATACCTAGATGTACTATCCATGGTAGTCCTAGGTGTTGGAGGGAGAGCCGGATGCGTGTCACCAAGGATCTTGTCGCGGCCTCGGCCACCCCCATGGTGCTGGGCATCCTCGCCAAGGGCGAGAGCTATGGGTACGCCATCCTCAAGCAGGTGAGCGAGCTCTCCGGCGGCGAGCTCGAGTGGACCGACGGCCTTCTCTACCCGCTGCTGCACCGCCTGGAGCGGCTCGGCTATGTCGAGTCGACCTGGCACACCTCACCCAGCGGACGCCGGCGCAAGTACTACCGCATCACCGAGCAGGGCCGGGCCGAGCTGGCCAGCCAGCGACAGCAGTGGACCACTGTCGTGGACGCGCTCAAGGGCGTCTGGCACATCTCCGGGACCCTGCGCCCGGTCACCGCGGGACAGATGGAGGGGTCATGGTGACAACCGACAGCGACAAGGACCTGGAAGGCCAGATCGCCGAGTGGCGAGGCTACGTGCGCCGCCGCAGCGAGGTGCACGACACCGACGTCGAGGAGCTGGAGGACCACCTGCGCAGCATGGTCAGCGAGCTCACCGGGGCCGGCCTGCGGCCGGATGAGGCGTTCCTCGTCGCCGTCAAGCGCATGGGCGGCCTTGACGAGCTGTCGCGGGAGTTCGCCCGCGAGCACTCCGACCGGCTGTGGAAGCAGCTGGTCCTGACCGGCGGGCCGGCCGCGCCCACGACCGCAGGCTCCCGCCGTGAGTGGCTGGTCATGGCCTGCTGTGCGGCAGCCGGCGCGGTCGCCATCAAGGTCCCCGCCGCGTTCGGGTACGACTTCGACGACGACGGCCTCTTCTACATGCGCAACCTCAGCCTGCTCGCGCTGGCGCCGCTGGCCGCGTACTTCGCCTGGCGACGCCGTGTCCGCCCCTGGGTCGTCGGGGTGCTGGCGCTGCTGTTCGCCCTCGGCGCGGTCGCCGCAAACGCGTACCCGCTGGCGGAGGAGGCGCAGACAACGGTGCTCACCGCGCTGCACCTGCCGCTCGCGCTCTGGCTGGTGGTCGGCGTGGCGTACGCGGCCGGCGACTGGCGTTCGGACCGCCGGCGCATGGACTTCGTCCGGTTCACCGGCGAATGGTTCGTCTACTTCGTACTCATGGCCCTCGGCGGCGGTGTCCTCGCCGGCATCACCGCCGGGACCTTCTCGGCCATCGGCCTTGACGCGTCGACGTTCATCGGGGAGTGGCTGCTGCCGTGCGGGGCCGCAGCGGCCGTGGTCGTCTCCGCCTGGCTCGTGGAGGCCAAGCAGAGCGTCATCGAGAACATGGCGCCGGTGCTGACCCGGGTGTTCACACCGTTGTTCACCGGGGTCCTGCTGGCCTTCCTGGCCGCCGTCCTGTGGACCCAGAGCGGGATCGACGTGGAGCGGGACGTGCTCATCCTCTTCGACGTGCTGCTGGTCATCGTGCTCGGCCTGCTGCTCTACGCGATCTCCGCCCGCGACCCCGAGACGCCGCCCACGCTCTTCGACCGGCTGCAGCTCGCCCTGGTGCTCAGTGCGCTGGCCATCGACGTCCTGGTGCTTGTGGCCATCACGGGCCGGATCACCGAGTGGGGCTCCACGCCCAACAAGGTCGCGGCGCTGGGCGAGAACGTCATCCTCCTGGCCAACCTGGCCTGGTCGGCGTGGCTGTCCGCCCAGTTCCTCCGCCGCCGTGCGCCGTTCACGCTGCTGGAACGCTGGCAGACCGGCTACGTCCCGGTGTACGCCCTCTGGGCCTGGGCGGTCGTCCTCATCCTCCCGCCCCTGTTCGAGTTCGCCTGACCTGGACAGTCCGGGGCGAGGTGCTGCGCCTCGCCCCGGACTGCCTGCATACCGCACGACGCGTTCGCGGGCGGCCGCCGTACGCTGGGATCTTGAGATTTTTATAGATCTATGTAAAACTATCGATTATTTTCGGTTGACGGAGGACGCGTGCGACGCAGGCTTCGCAACATGGTTGTCGTCGTGGGTGCGGTGGGTGTGCTGGCCATGGTGTCGCCGGGCGAGGCGGTCGCCGACAGCAGCCAGTGCAGCGTGCCGTCTGGCACCTGCGCCGCACGGGTGACGTTCCAGTCGTACGGCGAGGTGTTCAAGATCTACGACCAGGTGGGGGACGGGCACTCCGCGGTGCTGCTCTACTGG
>DASSUC010000269.1:0-5563 GCA_035707405.1 Micromonosporaceae bacterium
CCCCGCGGGCATACCCCGGGCACCTCTCGGGCACGGCCCCGACGCGATGCCGTGCCCCCCGGGGCGGCGGGCAGGAGCGCGGCCACAGCCACCCCGGCGTGGCCGGCGCTACGGCCAACCCTGACCTTTCAAGACCTGTAGCGCCGAGTCCGCCCCAGCCGTTGATCAAATCAACTTCCGCGAAATTGAACCCAAGCGCTTGCATAAGCACAGTTTCCGCGAAGTTGCGATGACCTTGATAACGGCTGGCCGGCGAAGACTGGCGGCGGCCCCTTAAGAAATGGGTCCGTTCAGCCCGGCCGGGACCAGAACGCTCAGGCAGGTGACGCACCCCTCGAGCTTCTCGAACTCACCGATATCCACGACCACCGGCCGGAAGCCCAGGTCGTCAAGCATTTCCGCGGTACGCGGCGCCGACGCGGCGATGAGGACCCGGTCCTCGTCCAGCGGTACGACGTGGCAGCCCGGCTCCTCCGGCACTGTCCGGACCGCGGGGAAGACGCCGGTGTCGACCAGGCCCGGCCAGGCCAGGACGGTGCCGTCGGGCAGCGCGGTCACCGCCGACTTGAGATGCAGCACCCGGCCCAGGGGTACGGCGACCACGGTGCGCCCCTCGGCGGTGAGGTGCCGGCGCAGCTGGCGGATGCCCGCACCGTTGGTACGCGACCCGCGGCCGACGTAGGCGACGTCGCCGACCTGTAGCACGTCGCCCCCGTCCAGGGTGCCCGGCTCCTCGATGCGCACCACCCGCAGCCCGGCCCGGCGCACCGCCTCCTCGGCCCCGGCCAGCTCGGGCCGGCGCTGCGCGGCTCCGGGCCGGGTGAGCACGGCGAGGTCACCGCAGACCACCACGGTGTCCTCCACGAAGACCGAGTCGGGGCAGGCGTCCGCTGGCGCGACGTGGCGTACCCGCCAACCGCAGCCGGCGAGCGCCGCGGCGTACGCCTCGTGCTGGCGCGCGGCGAGGCCGATATCGACCGGCCTGCGCTCGACGTAGGTGACCAGGCCCTCAGCCAGCCGGCGGCCGGGCCGGCGCACCAGCGCGAGCCCCGGCCCCGGCCGCGGCGACAGCGAAAGCGGCGGCGGCATCAGTCGAGCGGGTCCGGCCACTCGGTGAGCGGCAGCAGCTCCCGCAGCGGCGCGCAACGGTGCCGGCCGAGGACCACCTCGGTGTCCAGGTTGCCCGGGTCCACTGCGCGGATGAACTCGCGGCACCGGCCGCAGGGCGGGATGACGTACAGGACGCCGTCCTCGCTGCGCCAGACCGCCACGATCTTCGCGATCCGGTGCTCCCCAGCGGTCACCATCGCCGCGATGGCGCTGTGCTCGGCGCAGAAGCCGGTCCCGCTGCCGGTGTCGATGCAGACCCCGGAGTAGCTGTTGCCACCCGCGGTGACGAGCGTGGACCCCACGTCCCCGAAGAGCCGGCCGGCGACGACCCGCGGGTTGAGGACCGCCTGGGCCGAGTCGATCAGGTCGTCGTTGGACGCAACGGTCACCCCGGCACGCTAGCAACCCCGGCCGCCGCGTCCACCCGGCAGCCGCCGGGCTGGGCCCGGGCCGGGGCCCGGGATCGGCAATGACGGCTATCGACAATCCCTGGACCCCGTGCCATGGTCAGGAAACGCGAACCAGCCTCGTCGACCCTCGGAGGCGATCATGGATCCTGGCACGATCGGGGCGCCACCACCGGCCGCCCGCGGCCGGAGCAGGAGCTGGAGCACGGGCCGGAGCACGGGCCGGTACGGCCGCCGTACCCGGCTTGTCGCGCTGGCCGGCGCGGCGGTCCTGGCGCTGGCGTCCACCCCGGCCTCGGCCACCGCGAACACCGACTCCCTCACCGGAGCAAAAATAGAGATCGATGTCCTGTCCAGCCTGCCCGGCGAGGTCAGCGGCGGCGACGCCCGGGTGCGGGTGCGCTTCGGCGCCGAGGTCGACCCGGCCGCCCTGCGCGTCGAGCTCAACGGCGCCGAGGTCACCGCCCGGCTCGCCCCCGACGCCGGCTCCCGCTCGCGCAGCGGGGTGCTGGACGGCCTGCGCCTGGGGCCCAACACGCTGCGCGCCACCGCGCCGGACAGCCCCACCGCCGAGGTCGTGCTCACCAACCACCCGATCTCCGGGCCCGTCTTCTCCGGGCCGCAGCAGTACCCGTTCCTGTGCCGCACCGAGCAGGCCGGTCTGGGCCAGCCACTGGTGGATAACTCCGACGGCCAGGGCATGCGCGTGTTCGCGCTCGACGAGACGGGCGCGAAGACCACCACCGTGGTCGGCTGGAGCCGCGACTGCGCGGCACCGACCACACTGGACTATCTCTACCGGGCCACCAACGGCACGTTCAAGCCGCTGCCGGCCGACGGGTCCCGCCCCGCCGACCTGACCACCACGACAACGCTCGACGGGCGCACCGTGGACTACGTGGTACGCCGGGAGCGCGGCACCATCAACCGGTTCATCTACAGCATCGCCATGCTCGCGCCGCTCGCCGAGGCGGCGACCGGTGGGGGGCTGGCCAACCCCGACGACTCGGCCTGGAACGGCCGGGTCGTCTACCGCTTCGACGGAGGCGTCGCCATCGGCCACGACCAGGGCCGGCTGCCGGGCGGCGCGCTCTACCACGAGGGCCTCTCCCTCGGGTACGCGATCCTCTACTCCACCGGCACCCGCGCCGCCACCCACTACAACCTGGTGGTGGGTGGCGAGACGGCGCTGATGGTCAAGGAGCACTTCATCGAGGGCCACGGCGTGCCCCGATACACCGTCGGCGTCGGCGGCTCCGGCGGCGCCATCCAGCAGTATGTCTACGGGCAGAACTACGGCAGCCGGGTGATCGACGCGGCGATCCCGCAGTACTCCTACCCCGACATGGTCACGCAGACCATCCACATCGGAGACTGCGAGCTGCTCGAGTACTACATGGACGTCACCGACCGGGCCAACCCCAAGTGGCGCTCCTGGCCCAACCGCACCTGGCTGATCGGGCTCAACGCCAGCGCCAGCGTGGCCAACCCGTACACCGGCACGGCGGGGTCGACCGAGTGCATCAGGGGCTGGCGCGGGCTCACTCCGCTGGCGATGAACCCGATGTGGCAGTCACCCGATCCACTGTGGAGCATCATGGACCCGCCCGGGGTCATGCTGACGGTGAAGTGGACCCACTGGGACGACCTGCGCAACATCTATGGAGTAGGCCCCAACGGCTACGCCCGGGTGCCGTGGGACAACGCCGGCGTGCAGTACGGCCTTCAGGCGATGCGGGACGGGCACCTCACCCCGGCCGAGTTCCTCGACCTCAACGCCAAGGTCGGCAGCTGGAAGGAGTCGAGCGAGATGGTCCAGGAGGGCTGCCCGTTCGTACCTTCGACCTGCACCGACCCGGCCCAGTTCGACCCGTGGAGCTCGCGCAACATACGGCTGTCACCGGACGGCGGAGCCACCCCGGCGCCGCGCCGCTCCGGCGACCGGCAGGCGATCGCCGCGGCGTACGAGTCGGGCATCGTGTTCGATGGCGACATCGACATCCCGGTCATCGACTGGCGGCACTACCTCGAGCACGAGCTGGACATGCACAACTCGCACCAGTCGTTCGCCAGCCGCCAGCGCATGCTCAACTTCGACGGCAAGGCCGGCAACCACGTCATCTGGTTCACCGACGCCCGGCCGGCACGCGCCTCGGACCAGACCCCCCAGGCGCTCGCCGTGATCGACCAGTGGCTGGCGAACCTCGCGGCCAACCCCAAGCTCGGCGTCGAGGGCAGCAAGCCGGCGCTCGCCACCGACCGGTGCTTCACCACCACCGGTACGGAGATCGCCTCCGGCCCGCACGTGTGGGCCGGCATCCTCGACAACCAGCCGGCCGGCCCCTGTACGGCGTACTTCAAGCTCTACAGCACCTCCCGGATCGTCGCCGGCGGGCCGATCGAGGGCGGGATCTTCGCCTGTGACCGGCAGAGCGTGACCGCCGCCGTCGCCCGTGGCGTCTACGGCTCGTGGCAGCCGAGCGCCGCCGAGCGGCAGCGGCTGGAACAGATCTTCCCGACCGGGGTCTGCGACTACACCAAGCGCGACGCCGGACGGCCGTAGCCGGCGCCTACCGCGGCCGGGAGGGCACCGCCGGACGGCGCCCTCCCGGTCCCGCGGCCAGGTGCAGCGCGTTCTGGCCCGGCGCGGCTAAGGCGGGGAGAACCAGATCGTGACCAGCTCGCGGCCGGACGAGCCGAGGTCCGGCGGCTGGCCCGGCCGCACGCCCGACTCCACCAGAGCGGCGGCGACCTCCTCCGCCCGCTCCGGAGGCAGGCACAGCCGCCGCCGGGTCACGTCGACCAGGTCGGCGAAGTCGCCGTGCTCGGGCTCTGCCGGCCTCAGCCACCGCTCGTGCTCCGGCCGCAGCCCGAGCGCGCTGAGGACTGCGAGCAGGTCGTCGGCGGTCGGGGCCTCGGGCCGCCGCAGGTCGTGGAAGCGCAGCCAGAGCGGGTTCAGCGAGCTGAGCGGGTGGCACGCGGTGACCTCGACCACCACCCGCCGCCGGGCGTGCCGGACCAGCGCCGCCACGAACGGCTTCAGGTCGGCGACGTTGTAGAGCACGTGGTGGCAGGTGACGACATCGGCCACCGGCGCCTCAACCGCGGCCTGCGGCCACCGCCCGGCGACAACCCCATGGGGTACGCGCAGCGCGGCGGCCCGTTCGGCGAAGGCGGCCAGCATCGCCGGCTCCACATCCACGGCGGTGATCCTCGACGCCCGTTCGGCCAGCGGCAGGCAGGCCGCTCCGGCGCCCGCCCCGACATCGAGCACCTCACCCGGCGGGTCGAGGGCCTCGAAGGCGCGGGCGAAGGAGGGTCCGCCCGGGGTGGCCACCTGCCGGTCGGCCCGGCGGGCGAAGACCTGGCAGGGGAGCACCCACGGCGAGTCGGTCGTGCCGGCCATGATCTCGTCGGGGATGGCCCAGGCGGCCAGGTCCCGGCGCCACCGGTCCAGCAGCTCACCCGTACGGGTCGTCGGCTCGGTCTCCACGAGCACAGTCTCCACCCTGCACCGTACCGTCGACGACCACCGGACCCGCGAAACGCAGCGACCGGCACCATCTACACAATCGAATGGTAGGGGGAGGTAACCGGCGCTCCGGCGGCTTCCTCGTCCACAGTAGAGACAGCGGCTGAGCAGCGGCGGGATCGGCCGGGCGAGCGAGGCGAAACGGTGGCTCCGACGTACCGGCGGCGGTATGGTGCTCGCTACCGGAGTCCTGCGGCGTGTCAGGGACTGCCCACGAGGCCTCTTCGGAAGGGACGCCGCGCTATGGAGCAGCAGGCCACCCCGGCGCCGAGCTATGCCTGGCAGGCGCTGGAGCTTTTCCAAAAGTATGGCGACGACGAGGCGATCGTCGCCGGGGGCAGGCGGCTGACCTACGCCGATGTGCGGGCCGGCTCGCTCGCCATGGCACAGGCGCTGCTCCGGCACGGCGTGCGGCCGGGCAGCGGGGTCGGCGTGCTCGTCGGCAACCCGCCCGAGGCCGCGCTGCTCCATCTCGGTGCCCACCTGCTCGGCTGCCGGACGGCGTGGATCACGC
>DASSUC010000270.1:0-5510 GCA_035707405.1 Micromonosporaceae bacterium
AACGCCGATGATGCGGGCATCGCGGCGGCCAGCCGGCGGTAGAGCGCTCGGGCCATCTCGGGCCGCTCGGCCAGCAGCAGAACCGAGCCGCTGTAGCCGGCCGAGGTCAGTCCGGGCGGGACCTGCCGGCGGGTGGCCACCGCGAGCGCCGCCCATACCTCGTCGGAGCAGTCGCCGCCTTCGACCTGGGCACGCAGCAGGCGGGCCGCCTCGGCGTACTCGCTGGCGGCGAGGGCGAGATCGGCCGTCGTGGCAGCTGGCCACCTGTCTGCCCACCCGGCCGGCTCGGCAACGGCCCGCCGGAACGCGGCCGGGTCGCCGACCCGGGCCAGCATGGCCTGCCGCCACAGGGGCATCCCGGTGAAACGGGGTCCATCCAGGCGCAGCCGCTCGGTCGCCACCGTCACCGCTACGAGCTGCGGCGGCCCTTGGCCCCCGGGCCATGCCGCGCCGGTGGCTGCGGCGCACTCCGCGAGCCGGCCGACCGTGTTCTCGTCCAGTACGACGTTGCGCAGCCGCCAGCGCGCCAGGTGCTCGGCGTTGGCGTCCTCGGCGAGCTGGGTGAGGTCGCCGGAGACCGGCTCAGCCAGCCACTCCCCGAGCGTGGCCGCCATGGCGGCGACGAAACGCCGGCCGGCCGGCGTGAGCTCGCCGGACTCCGCCAGGCTCCGGCAGGCCGTGGCGACCTGCTGGCGTGCCACCGCGAAGTGGAACCCGGCCATGCGGTCACCGGCGCTGTCCGGGCCGGCGCGCTCGTACCGCCAGAAGTCGGTGACACCCAGGAATGCGTACGCGCCGTGCAGCAGGCCGTCCACTGGCCGCGGGTCGTCCCGCCACGGGGCGTAGAACCGCCGTCGGTGCTCCTCACCGGCCCGCCCGCCACCGCGGCCGTCGAGCGGGCCCGTCGTCAACGGCACCAGGTCCATCAGGGCGCTGAGCTTCGTGTGCTGGAACTCGTGGACCAGGGCGAGCCCAAGGGCGAGCGCCGTGGCCGGTCGGGTCAGCGTGACCGCACCGAAGGCGTGCCGCGACGTGGCGCTGCTGCCCCGGGCGAGGGGGTCACCGTCGGCCAGCGGCACTATCACCCGCATCCCTTCCGCCATCGCCTCGGCCCGGCTGTTATGGCGACGTACCAGCAGCTGCCATGCGTGGGCCAGTTGCTGGCGCCAGACCTCCGCGTCGGCGTCGTCAAGCCGGGCGGCGGCGCCGAGCCCGTGGCAGTCCCGGTAGGGGTCGACATCGTCGAGGTCGACCCGGAGGGTGAGGCCGTCGCAGCGCAGCTTCAGCGCGCGCACCCGCCGCCAGGCCGGGGATGACGCGGTCGGCTCACGGCAGTCCAGCCGGGCGTCGGGCCTGCCCAGCACCTCGACGGTCCCGCCCCGCACCGCGAGCCTGGCCACACCTGACCCGTCCAGCTCACGCAGCAGCACCTGGCCGAGCGAGGGCAGCGTGACCGTCCCGCCGAGAACGGGCACGAGGACCTCGACGTCCGCGCCCGCGCAGGTGGCCGCCGCGGCGGCGACCGCGCCGAGGTGGGCCAGGTCGGCCCAGAGCGGGAGGCCCGAGTGGTCCGCCGGCTGGGCCAGCCGGCGCAGGCAGTGGGTGGCCCAGGCGCCCACGTGCGGATAGGCCAGGACAGCACGGGTGCCGGCGCGGTCCCGGTCGTCGGCCGTGACCAGCGCCTCGAAGCTGGCTTCCAGCGCCGCCCTGCGTGCCTGCTCCGGCGCCGTCTCCAAGGCCAGGTCGAGCACTGCCCGGACCAGCAGCAGGTGCTTGCTCAGCTGGACAGTGCGCAGGATGGAGACGGCTTGCGGGCCACCGCCGCCCCGGGCGAGCGCGTCGAAGACGTGACCGTCCAGGCGGTGCAGGCGGGTCGGGGTGCTCACCGCGTCGGGCGGTACCGCGTCAGGCTAATGGTGCCTCCCGGCGCCTTCAGAGGGCGGACTGGAACCCGGCAACCGCCTCGCGACCGTCGTGCGCTTCGCGGACCAGACGCCGCAGCGATCGGCTGAGCGTCGAGTCGTCAAGGCTTCTGAGCTTGCCGAGGGCGATCTCGGTGACATCGACAAGCTCGGTCTCGGGCTGGCGCGGCGACTCCTCCATGCGAGACCTCCTGAGAGTTCCCACCACGGTACGTGCACCGCCTGTTGTTCTCCTATAGCCCAACGGATCCGCCGCGCCAGCGACTCGGGGGTGCCCACTCGGGCGCGCGTCACCAGCCTCGACCCGGGAACAGCCGGTCCACCGTCTCCTCCAGGTACCGCATCGCCACCAGCTGCACCGCGCGGTTCGCTGCAAGCGTGCCGGACGGCGGCCGCGTCGACCCGTTGCCGGCACCCGGCGAGGTGGGCAGCAGGCTGTCCACCAGCGATGCCAGCTCCTGAACGGACCGGCTCGACCCGATCAGTGCATCGATGACGGCCACGAGCTGACGTGCTGCGCCCGGCCGGCTCTCGCAGGCGCGTACCAGGTGGAACAGGTCGGTCCGGGCGTCTGCGGCGCGGTTCGGCGCGAGCCCTGGGAAGGCCTTCTCCAGCTCGCTGACCCACAGCTGCCGGGCGCCGGGCTCGCTGGCGTTGTGGACGCGCAGCAACGCGTCGACGATGCTCGCCACGTCCTCGGTGCTCAGCCTCTGCCGGCCAGGTCCCGGCCGGTACGTCCGGGCGCGGAGTACGCGCACCAGGCCGGCCATCCCGTCCGGGTAGTGGAGCACCGTCTGGACCAGGCTTGCCGTGTCCGACCTGGAGTCGGAGTACCGGGTCATCACCGCGGGGATGGGCGGTGGCAGCTCCAGGATCACCGCGTTGCGGCGGTGTGGGTCCTGGATGTCATCGATCGCCAGCAGCGCATCGACCAGCTCGGACCGCTCGCTGAACGAGAGCGTCCCGGGCGGGTGCCTCTGCGCCGGTACGGCAGCACCACCGCGGACGGGCGCCGGCCCGTCGGCGGCGGTTGCGGCTTCCCCGGCCCAGGCCGTCACAGGGCCGGTCCGCTGCACGGGGGCCCGCCCAGTGCGGGTGCCTGCCACGCCGGCCGGGCTGGGTGTGGCGGGGTCCTCCGGCCGGCCTATCGGCCGGCACCGCGCCAGCAGGGTGCATGTGTAGGTGGCCGCCGCCAGCGCCGCGTAGCGCTGCCAGCGGTCCGCCTTACGCCGGCTACCGTAGTCGGACGCGCCGCGGACCATGAACCAGCTGACGCCCTGCAGGTAGCTGCCGTCCGAGACACCGTCGCCCTCCATGTCGAACCCGATGAGCTGGTACCTCGCCGCGAGCTGCCTCACCTCCTCGGCGTCGCGCAGCAGCTTCCCGCCGCTGCCCAGAAGTCCATAGTGGACCATTGGCAGGTCGGGGCGGCGGCGAGGCTGGTCGGGGTGGGCCAGCAGCTGGGCGTCGGCGTGGTCACTCTGGTAGAGCAGATCCGTGCCGGGGGTCGGGCGCTGGTAGTCGCGTAGCCGCGGGCGGCCGGCGAGGCTCAGCAGCGCCTGGCACGGGTGTGCTCCGCCCTCCTCGTCCACCCGCACCTTCTGGGCGGCGCGCTTGAGAGTCGCCGACGGCTTGGCCGCATGGCGGCGCAGCTGCTCACTCGACGACCCGCGTCTGATGTGGCCGTACGGGACGACGCCGTCGAAGGCGACCAGCACGTCACCGAGGCGCACGTGGCGGTCGGGGTCCCCGGGCGCCGGCACGCCACACCCGATCCCGCACATCACGACCTCCTGCACCGCCACCCAGCTGCGCCGCAGGTTCGCGCAGGCGTGCGCGGCGGCGATCCCGCCGTCCTCGGCGAGGACGGTCAACACCACCCGGTGCGGCCGGTCCGGGTCGGCGCTGGGCAGGCAGCCGAGGTAGTAGTGACCCGGGTCGTCCGGCCGGTCGGCCTCGACAACGTCGGCGAGCAGCTCCCAGACGGCGAAGCACTCGTGCGGCAGCGCGGTGACGATGCCGACGGTCGGCCAGGAGCTGCCGCGACGGGCGCCGGGCCGGGTCATCGGTCGGTCCGGTGGGCCAGGGCGGCCAGGTCGCTCGTCACCCGGTGCCGCACATGGTCGATGAACAGGCGCAGGTCGGCGCAGTATACCGAGGGGTTGCGGAATCCCGCGCCGGCGCGGTAGCGGTGGGCGTAGTGGCCGGCCCCGCACACCTCGTGCACGGGACACTGCAGGCAGGTGGCGCTCAGCGCGGCCAGGCCGATCTGCCGCGCCACCACACCCGGATGCTCCAACGCGGCGTCGAACCCGTCAGTCATCACGTTCAGTCCGGTGGCGGTGGCACCCGCGTACGCGGACTTCAGCGCGTCGGACTGCTCGATCGCCCCGTCGGACTCCACGACCACGACGGCGGCCGGACTGAGTCCCACCTGCTCGGTGCGGCTCGCGCCGCCGAGAAGCAGGTGGACGACCTCCTCGAAGAGGCGGACCTGGGTCGGCGGCGGACCCGGGCTGTACCAGCGGTCGAAGGCGGTGGCGAGCCACCGCCCGTAGCCCGACCCCACCGGCGGGCTCGACCAGTTGGCGTGCGGCAGTAGGAAGTCGACTGCGGGCGGCGCGTAGCGCAGCAGCCCGTCGAAGCACGCGACCGGGTCTGCCCGCGGGTCGACCGTGCACAGCAGCCCCGCGAACACCGACCGGTACGGCGTGGCCGAGAGTAGGGTCAGTGCCTGGTGCAGGGCCGAGTAGCTGCTGTGCCCGTTGACGTGACGGCGGTGCCGGTCGTTGTCCGCGCGCGCCCCGTCCAGACTCACCCCGACATGGATCTCCGCCTCCAGCAGCCCGTCCAGGCTCGCCTCGTCGAGGAGCAGGCCGTTGGTCTGGACGTAGACGCGGACCGCGGTGCTGGCCGGCAGGGCCCGCCGTACCCGCCCGGCCAGCGACACCAGCCGCTGCCACCCGGCCAGCAACGGCTCGCCACCGTGCAGCACCACTTGGACCTCGTCGAGCCGGTGCCGCTGGACGTGCGCACTGATACGTGCCGCCGCCGCGTCCACGACGGCGTCCGGCATGGCCACCGGCCGGGTCCGCCATGACTGGTCCGCCTTTGTGTAGACGTAGCAGTAGTCGCAGGCCAGATTGCAGCGCTGGTGCACCTTCAGGACAAAGTCGCGGAACGGGGTGGGACGCCGCCCGCCCGCCCGCACGGCGGCGACATCGAGCAGCTGGTCCGGCCAGGCCGCGGCGGATGCCGCCGGGGAAGCAGCGTCCATGGGACCTCCTGGGCGACTGGGCTTCAACGGTACGCGGGAGTAACAAGATGGGGAGCGCACCGGGTCGGACCGGCGCCGAAGCCGGCTGCGGGACTGCGCCCCCAGCCTGGGCCTGGCCGGCCAGGTCGGAAGGTGCGCGGTTGGCTATAGTGGCACCGCACGTTGACGAAACGGGCTTCCGCCCACCCCGTGCGCCGGGCTGGAGAGCCAGGTGGGGAGGAGCCTCGGTGACGCCGTCGGGTCAGGTCCTCACGGTCCCCAACGCGATCAGCTTCGCGCGGCTGCTCGGCGTACCCCTGTTTCTCTACCTC
>DASSUC010000271.1:0-2602 GCA_035707405.1 Micromonosporaceae bacterium
TACGGGCGTTCGTCGGCGCCGGGAAGACCGGGGTCAGCAGCGTGCCCGGCGGCGGGAAGCGCAGCTCCAGCAGGGGCACCACGCCCTCGTTCACGTCCAGCTCGGCCATCCGTTCCGGGGTGTCGGCCAGGTTGCGCAGGACCGGCGCCAGCCACTTGGCGAGAAAGTTGCCCCCGGCGTAGTTGCCCGCGTGGTTGATCGGCCCCCGCGCCTGCGGGGACGTGCCGGTGAAGTCGAGGACCAGCTTCTCCGGCGTCTTGGTCAGGGTGATCCGCTGTGCGTGCAGCCGGGGCGGGTCGACCCCGTCATGCTCGGCGTAGTCCTCCCAGGCGTACGTCCCGTCCGGGATCTTGGCCAGGATCTCGTCGCGGAAGGTGCGCGTGGTCTTGTCGATGACCGCGTCGAAGCAGCCCTCCACCGTGGACCGGCCGTAGCGGGCGAACAGCTCGGCCAGCCGGCCGGCGCCCATCAGGCAGGCCGAGCACTCGGCGTCCAGGTCGGCGGCGAGGGAGTCGGGTATCCGGGAGTTACGGGTCATGATCTTCAGCGCGGCCTCGTTGGGCACGCCCGCGTCCCACAGCCGGATCGGCGGGACCAGCAGCCCCTCCTCGAAGACGCTGGTCGCGTGGGACGGCATCGAGCCCGGCACCGCGCCGCCGATGTCGTCGTGATGCCCGAACGCCTGTACGAACGCGACGACCTCGTCCTCATGGAAGACCGGGACCGTGACGCACAGGTCGGGCAGGTGCCCGATGCCGCCCTCGGAGAGGTAGACGTCGTTGTGGAAGAACACGTCCCCGGGGCGCATCGTCGCCATCGGGTAGTCGCGCACGACCGGGTGGACAAGGGCCGAGTACGACCGCCCGGTCAGCTTGCGCAGCCGCCGGTCGTGGATGCCGGCCCGGAAGTCGTGCGCGTCGCGGATCATCGGCGACCTCGCGGTACGCCCGATCGCGGTCTCCACCTCGCGCTCGATCGCGGCCAGCGTGCCCTCGACGATCTCGACCAGGATCGGGTCGATGTCGGTCACGGCCCGGTCCCGGCCCGCCCCCGCTGGCTCAGCCACGGGTCACCACCAGGTTGCCGAAGCGGTCGACCTCGGCCGCGAACCCGGGGTGCAGCGGCAGCGTCGACCCGTACTCCTCAATGACCGCGGGCCCGGCCACGACGGCGCCGCGGCCGAGCGCGGAGCGCTGGTAGATCGGGGTGGGGCGGGCCTCGCCGCCGCCGAAGCTCACCTCCCGGGTGCCGGCCGGTGAGGCGGCCGCCGGGTCGGGCGCCAGCTCACCCAGCTCCGGGCGGCGGATCGGGCCGACGCCGGTGACCCGCAGGTTCACCCACTCGACCTGCTGGCCCGGCCGGTCCCGGAAGCAGTAGCCGTAGGTGCGCTCGTGCGCGTCGTGGAAGGCGGCCACGGTCGCGTCGGCCAGGGCCCGGTCCACCGGCCCGTCCGGCACCGGCACCCGCACCTCGAACGCCTGGCCGTAGTAGCGCAGGTCCGCGCTGCGCGCGAAGCGCTGCTCCGCGGCCGCGAACCCCTCAGCGCGCAGGGCGGCAGCCGCGCGCTCGACCAGTGCGGACAGGTGCGCCTCGACCGCAGGCAGGTCGAGGACACCGTCGCGGGCCACGTAGGTCTGCACGTGGTCGTCCTTGACGTCGACGGTGAGCAGCCCGAACGCGGACAGGTTGCCGGGCTCGCGGGGCACCACGCCAGCGGCCAGGTCGAGCAGGTCCATCAGCCGGCACAGCAGCAGCGAGCCGGAGCCACCGAACGTGGCGAGGACGAAGTCGCGCACGTCCAGGCCCCGCTTGACGGTCACCTGGCGCAGCGCGTTCGCCTGGTTCCACGCCGAGATCTCCAGGATGCCGGCGGCGGTGCGGGCCACGTCGAGCCCGAGCTTGCCGCCGAGCGCGGCCAGCCCCTCGCGCGCCGCCGCCACGTCCAGCGGCACCTCGCCGCCGAGCAGGTGCGGCGGGATCGTGCCGAGCACCACGTGCGCGTCGGTCACCGTCGGCTCGGTGCCGCCCTTGCGGTAGCACAGCGGACCCGGGTCCGCGCCCGCCGAGCGCGGGCCCACCTTGAGCGTGCCCTCCCGCGACGGCCACGCCACCGAGCCGCCGCCGGCGCCGACCGTGACCACGTCGATCATCGGGATCTTCGACGGGTACGCCCCGACGCTGCCCTCGGTGGTCAGCGTCGGCTCGCCGTGCAGCACCACGCTGACGTCGGTGGAGGTGCCGCCACCGTCGAGCGTGAGCACCCGGTCGAAGCCGGCCGCCCGGGCCACCAGCGCCGCGCCGAGCGCGCCCGCGGCCGGGCCGGAGAGCACCGTGGTGACCGGCTGGCGGACCACCTCCTCGGCCGAGCGCACGCCGCCGTTTGACCTCATCACCGAGAACGGCACCCTCCGCGAGGTGAGACCGGCCAGCCGGTCCTGGATGGTGCGCAGGTAGCCGGCCATCCGCGGCTTCACCGCCGCGTCCACCAGGGTGGTCATCGCCCGCTCGTACTCGCGGTACTCCCGCAGCACCTCGCTGGAGATCGACACCACGGCGTCCGGGTGCTCCTCGGCCAGGATCTCGCGCAGCCGCTGCTCGTGCG
>DASSUC010000272.1:0-2585 GCA_035707405.1 Micromonosporaceae bacterium
GCGCTGCGTAACGCCGCGGCGGTGCTCGGCCGCAAGCTGGCGGACCTGCGGGTGGTGATGTCCGGCGCGGGAGCGGCCGGGATCGCGGTCACCCGGATGCTGGCGGCCGGCGGCGTGAACGGGGCCGAGATGGTGGTGTGCGACTCGCAGGGCGCCATCCACAGTGGACGCGCCGACCTGGCCGCGGCAAAGGCCGAGCTGGCCGTGCTGACCAACGCGCGGCGGGTGACCGGCTCGGTCGCGGACGCGCTGGCAGGGGCGGACGTGCTGATCGGCGTCTCCGGCGGCGCGATCAGCGAGGAGGCGGTGGCCGCGATGGCGCCGGGGGGTGTGGTTTTCGCGCTCGCCAACCCGACACCCGAGGTGCATCCCGCGGTCGCCGGGCGGTACGCCGCCGTCGTCGCCACCGGGCGCAGCGACTTCCCCAACCAGATCAACAACGTGCTGGCGTTCCCCGGCGTGTTCCGCGGCGCGCTCGACGCCGGGGCCACCCGGATCACGGAGGGGATGAAGGTCGCCGCCGCCGACGCGATCGCCGCGGTCGTCGCCGACGAGCTGCGGCCGGACGCGATCGTGCCGAGCGCCCTCGACCCGCGGGTCGCGCCCGCGGTCGCCGCCGCGGTGGCCGCGGCGGCCCGCCAGGACGGCGTCTGCCGCACCTGACTCCCGCTCGGGCGGCGCAGCCGTCCTGTTACCGTGCCGCCATGCGTGCCGCGTACGTCTCCGCGTTCCATCCTGACGACCCGCTGGCCGGCCTGGCCGTGGGCGAGCAACCCGAGCCGGCCCATCCGGCCGGCGGCTGGGTGACGGTCGAGGTGCGGGCCAGCTCGCTGAACCACCACGACCTGTGGTCGCTGCGCGGCGTCGGGCTGCGCGCCGAGCAGCTGCCGATGGTCCTCGGCTGTGACGCGGCCGGCGTGGACGAGGCGGGCAACGAGGTCGTGGTGCACGCGGTCATCGGCGACGCGGGCGCGAGCGACGAGACCATGGACCCCAAGCGCTCGCTGCTGTCCGAGCGGTATCCGGGCACGCTCGCCGAACGGGTGGCGGTGCCGCGGCGCAACCTCGTACCGAAGCCTGCGGGGCTGAGCTTCACGGACGCGGCGTGTCTGCCGACGGCCTGGCTGACCGCGTACCGGATGCTCACCGTCCGCGGCCGGCTGCCCGAGGGCGGGGCCGTGCTGGTGCAGGGCGCGGGTGGCGGGGTCGCCACGGCCGCCGTCGTGCTCGCTGCCGCGCTGGGAGCCCGGGTGTACGCGACCAGCCGCGACCCGGCCAAGCGGGAGCGGGTGGCGCAGCTGGGCGCCACCGCGGCCGAGCCCGGTGGGCGGCTGCCGGAGCGGGTGGACGTGGTCGTGGAGACGGTGGGCGCGGCGACGCTGGACCACTCGCTCAAGTGCGCCAAGCCGGGCGGCCGGATCGTGGTCTCCGGCGCCACCTCCGGGCATCTGGCCACTGTGGACCTGCGCCGGGTGTTCTTCCTCCAGCAGGAGATCCTCGGCTCCACCATGGGCACCCGCGACGAGCTGGCGGCACTGGTCGACCTCTGCGTGGCGCGGGGCATCCGCCCGGTGGTCGACCGGATGTACGGCTTCTCCGAGGTCGAGGAGGCGTTCGCGAGGCTGCACGGCGGGGACGTCTTCGGCAAGGTGGTGCTCGACCACTCCCGCTAGCCACTGTCTATGGCAGGCGCGGGTGCAGCATTCTCGCGACGTCCAGCGCGCGGCTCCCTGGCGTTCCGGCGCCCTGTGCCGTCCACACCTCCGACAGCACGCCCATGACAAAGCCCCAGGCCACTACTCGCTCGACCGGGATGGCGAAGCCGTCGGCGAGCTGCTCGACGCGGGCCGCAACGAGCGCGAGCAGGTCGTCCTCGCGCCGCCACGACTGCGGGTTGTAGAGCATCGCGCCGCAGTCGTACCCGGGGTCGCCGACGACGCCGTGCGGGTCGATCGCCAGCCACGGCTCGCGTCCGGCGCGCAGCACGTTGTCGTGGTGCAGGTCGCCGTGCAGGAGGTAGTGCTCCGGCGCGCTGGCGCACAGCTCGTCGAAGAGCCGTCCGGCGTGCTCGACCAGGTGCCGGGGCAGCGGGTCGTCGCCGGGAAAGCGGCGCAGGTGGGCCCGGAACGACTCGCTCTCCTTGCGGAGGTCGGGCAGCGTGCACCCGTCCGGCACGGCCCGGTGCAGGCGTCGCCCCACCTCTATCAGGGCGGCGGTGGCTTCCTCGTCGTCGTAGGGCACCAGAGCCGTGGCCGGGCTGCCGGGTTCGGCGCGCTCCAGCAGCAGCGCGCCCCGGCCGAGGTCGTCGGCGAGCAGCCGTACCGCGCCATGCCCGTCGTAGGCCCGCAGCGCCTGCGCCTCACGGGCCAGGTGCCCGGCGGGTACGCCGAGCTTGAGCACCGCGGGCGAGCCGTCCGCCCGGGTGACCGGGGCGACCCAGTGGAAGCTGAGCAGGTAGGGCGCGCCGAGGGTGAGCTGCCAGTCGCGGGCGACCTCGGCGACCAGCGCGGGCAGCCCGGCCAGCCACCGTGCCCCCTCGCCGGCCCAGGTCTCGACCACGTTGCTGGCCAGGGCGGGCGGGATCG
>DASSUC010000273.1:0-3636 GCA_035707405.1 Micromonosporaceae bacterium
GCACGGACATCCCTGGCTGCCCGAACCCGTCGCAGCGTAACTGCGTCCCTCACGCCCGCCAACCCGTGAATGGACTCGGCACACTGATGCCTCAGGACGTCACAACCCCGTGGCGTCGCGCCGACGACTGGAGGCGCTCAAACCTCTGACGGCCGGCCCAAACGCCCGCCGCACCGTCCGCCGATGAGCCTGCCCAGCTCGGCACACCACGTGGACAGCGGCAGATGAGCCATCCCTGTCGCGTCGGTTGCCGGCTGTGCGGGCGATCGAGCCGACCTTTTAGGCCGGCCGCCAGAAAATTGCTGTTGACGCGTCGGTTGTCACATGCGCTTACGTGCTCCAGCCCGATTCATTCGCCGCTTCTGCCACGGTATCGGTCTTGTCCGAATCGCCTAAGGCAGTCGTCGATTTCAGAAGGATCTCCTGTCAATTCTTCCGTGGTGCAAATCAGATATCCGCTCAGACGACTCTTGTAGTGTCTTGCCATTGGCTTAGCAAGCGGGGATTCCTGCGCGATGTCTGCGACGATCTCTCCAGACCTAAGGTGGACCTGCTCCATGTAGATCCATGGCCATGCTGCAGACTCGCGGAAGGGGTTCTCCCAGTATTCAATGTCGCGTGGCGATATGCGTAAACGAGGGAGGCCAAGCGATGCCTGAATAAGGCTATACGCGCAGCCCGCTCCAATCCAGAGACCCAAGAAGATCGCAGGAATTTGACAAGAAAAAATTGCGTCCGCAGAATCAGACGACCAATCGTCCGACGACGTTGCTATCGCCAACCAGACGACGAATGCGACGATCCACACTAAACTGCCAATGAGAGCGAATACTTTGAACCGCAGCTTTAATCGAACGGCAGCGAACTCGCAGAGGTTAGATTCTGCCCGCTGATGGGATGCAACCGATTCATCGCCAGACGCCCTTGGCCCTTTTCTGCCGGATTCCTGGGAGGCCGTTTCGTTGGATGGATCTTGCGGAATGGCGAGGGCGGCTACGTCGGCACCCCAGGCGGCTTCTGGTGTTCCACCACCGTCGCCGCGCCATCTTCGCCGATGTGATTCTAGGATTGCCGTTGCGAGAGCCGTCAAAATAAGCGCTCCAGCTCCGGCGAGCGTGGAATATACTAGCGCTTCCGTTCCGGAAAAGCGGCCATTCGATGCGGTGTTGACGACAATAGCCTGAATGCTCCCCAAGCATGCTGAAAACACTACGGCGGCCAAGAGACTCAGCCAGGTCAGATACTTGCCAGGGGGAGACGGCGCCTGCGATCCCATCGCTACATTGCAGCGCTAAAGACTCACGTTGGCAATACATCGCCTCGGCTGGCAGTGTGCCAGATGACGAGCTACCTCCCTGCGCTGCACCCGCAACGAGCGAACATCCGAGCGAACATCCTAGACAACCTCGCGGGAAGCAGCTGCGGCTCCCGTCGATCTGTTGATCGCCCGTACCAGTGATCAGAACGTCACAGAGGCAACCAGATTGTGGCGTCCTGCCAGCGCAATGGCAAGACGCCGCTACCATAGCGGCTGTGACTGCGGACAGAGTCGGGGGGAGTCCATTCACGGGTTGGCGGGCGTGAGGGACGCAGTTACGCTGCGACGGGTTCGGGCAGCCAGGGATGTCCGTGCAGGGCGCGGGTGATGGCGTCCAGGACGGTCAGGCCATGGTTGCGGGCCGAGGTCAGGTAGGACTGGACCAGGCACCAGCGGTTGAGGGTCTGGTTGGTCTGCCAGTAGCCGGAGACGGCCTGATGTCGTTTGGCGGGCTTGACGCCACGCTCGGCGGCATTCGAGCTCCAGTCCACGTGAAGGTGGGTGGTGAAGTGCCAGACCTGCTCGGCATAGTCGCGCAGCCAGACGGCCAGGGTGTAGCCGGGGTGGTTGCCACCACCGTCCCAGTCGCGGTGGCGGTTGTGGACGATCCCGGTGTCGACGGCCCGGTCGTAGCGCTGGCGCAGCTCGGCCAGCCGGTCGGGGTCCAGGGTGGGCTCGCCGCGGGCGCGAGCGGCCTGGACCTCGGCGTGGGCATCGGTCAACGCGGCGCTGACCTGCCCGGTCCAGGCTGCGTGCAGGCCACCAGGGCCGAGCTTGGCCACCGCCCGGCACCGGCGCATCACGTGCACCACGCACTGCTGGATCCCGGCCAGCAGCCCACCGGCCTGGGCCAGCAGCCGCTGGTAGGCACCGTAGCCGTCGACGACCAGGTGCCCGGTGAAGGCACGCAGCCCGGCGATGACCACGTCGTAGCAGCGCGAGACCAGCCCGGTCAGCCACGACAGGCGCTCATCGGGGGTACGGATGACCATCACGTGCGCCGACCCGGACACCGCCGCCCCGGTATCCGGGTCCACCGCCGGGGTGACGACCTCGACCGGTGACTCGTCGGCGGTCAGCACCGGCTCGGCCAACAGCGCCGCCCGCATCGCCGCCTCGAACCCGCCCCGCTGCAGCTGCCGGGCCAGCCGGGCGTTGGCCCGGTCGACGAACCCGGCCGACACCCGCTGCCCCAGCATGACCTCGACCAGCATCGCGGCGCGTTCGGTGGGCACGTTGCCGAACGCGGTCAACGCCACCGCCGCGGTGCCCAGCACCGGCCCGAAGCTCACCCCGTTGACGACCCCACCGTCTGGTGGGCACGGCGTCGTGACCGCCGAACAGCCGCAGCGTCGCCGTGGCAGCAGGTACTCCACCCGCCGCCGGACGACCTGCACGTCCCACACCTGCGACCAGGCCGTACCCGCGTCCTCCGCGCCGGCCAGGTCACCACTGTTCCTGGCAGGTAGTTTGGGCGCCACTTCGCGACGAGTTTTGGCACCACCTGCGGTCATCGATAAATTGACATGACCGAAGGAGCGGTGAACTCCGGCACCACGAACGCCGGTCACGATCCGTGAGCCCCATGCACAGATACGCGGAAAACTGCCGCACCGCTTCCGCTCCTCGGCGCGTGCCGCGCCTGCGGTGCGGGTCGGCTTGCCACCGGGACCCTTGGTTCGCCACCGAGGGTGGTTGCGAGTGGTGCCGCCACTTCCCGCCAGTTGATCATGGAGTGCAGAGACGTGCGCCACGCAATGATCGACATGTGGCGCCAAAACTCGTCGCTAACTGGTGCCGAGACAACCCGCTAAGAACACACCACCGCAGCCCGGGCACACCGCCGGCGGGTCCACGCTCATCCGGTGCGTGGGGTCCGGGTCCCGCATGAGCCCATGCCCTGGATGGCCGGGCTGCCCGCCCCGTCTGCGGTCGGCTGACCGCTGCCGCGACGACCCGCGCTGCTGGCGGCGGTCCTGCCGCGCCGCCTTACGGCGGGCCTTGACCCCGATCGGGTCCTTCGAGGCCGGGGTACCCGAGTCGTCGCTGCCCGACCCCAACCGGCGCTCCAGCTCCGCGATCCGCAGCCCTTGCGCCTTGACCAACGCCAGCAGCTCGTCGACCTCAGCGTCCTTGACCGCCAGCGCCTGGCGCAACGCAGCGTTGGCGCGGCGAAGCTGCTCAACCAGCCCCACACCCGACGCCTCGGACACGAGAGATGATCGTCGTTACCCACGCCCGGGAATCAAGCACCCGCCCCGGCGTGTCGCCCCACCACGTCCAGACCTACAGGTCACACCCCACCCGTGAATGGACTC
>DASSUC010000274.1:0-9261 GCA_035707405.1 Micromonosporaceae bacterium
CGGGCACGGTACTCCACGGTGTGATCTGAAGGCGTCGACAACCTCAAGATCATCGGAGCTGTGCCCGCCCTGTCAAGTCCACCCTGAACCTTCACGAAAAGCTCCCAGGCGCACACTCTCCGACTTTGCCGTGACCGTGCCTCACTCGCCTAGCCAGCCTTATGTATTTGGGGGGACATTCCCGGGCACGCTTGATGTAACCGTTGGTAAGGCGGACGGTCTCATGGCTAAAATGGTTCGTGTAATAGAAGAGGAGTCGTACGGTCACCGCCTTGACCTGATGAATCCCGTTCTCGATGTGCTTTAGTTGAACTGGGACACTCAAGGTCCCGGTGCGGGCGAAATCTTCAAACCGGATAGCAATATCAGCAAGCTTGTCGAGCTGACCACTGCGCTCCAGTTCCGCCATGAAGGTATCCGCGGGGGCGGTGCCCGTCGCCATTCGCGCTGCCTCGATCATCAGGTGTCCCCCACGCTCGTACAGGATGCGTCCGCAGTCCTCGCAGATCGAGCGGTTGAGTACAGTCAAGACTGTACCTCCCTGTCGAGCGTGATACCAGCCTCATCGCACGGGTGAACTGTGGCTCGAACAGGGTAACGACGGGTCGGGCGATGAGTTGTCGCCGGGCACCCTTCCAGGCAGGGAGCCCGGCAACCTCATTGGCCAGGGGTACGGCTGCTGAGCGCGCCTGCTGTCCTTCACCTCCCCGAGCCTGGCGAAGGTCGAGCGTGTCGGCTTTCCGACACCCTCCTGCACCTTCGTCTATTAGCTGCTGAGAACCGGTATAACGCTGAAGCAGGACTGGTACGTTTACTGTACATAGTGGAGGATGCTCGACCGAGCGGCGCATGTTCTCCGGACTCTTCCCTGAAAGACCTAGCTTGGGGCTGACAGCCAAGGATCCGCGGTCGCGTCTGTCCGCTCCGGGGCTGGGGCACCGGCCGGACCGGCGGCCCGCAGGGCGGCCAGCGCCCACGCCAGGTCCAGGATCGCGAAGGCGGTGTGGTAGCCGACCGCCCGCCGGTTCGGGCGTACCAGCTCGGCAACGTGAGCGGCGGCGAGCATGAGCGTGGTGACCGACATGGTGCGCAGGCTCTCCGCCAGCCGCTGCGGGTCGCCGCGCGACCCGCGCATGGCCAGCGCCACGCCTGCCGCGTGGCCGACGTCGAAGATCGCCAGCTCGCGCTGGTACCACGCGGCGGCGCGGTCGTCGAGCTCGCGGCGGGCGCGGTCCGGGGACAGCAGCAGGGCCAGCCCCCAGATCCCGAACGTCGCGGCGCCGGTGACCGCGAGCGCCGTACGTTGCTCAGCGCGCAGCCACCGGGCCATGCGGGCCAGTGGGGCGCTCTCCGTCTCCCGGGGGCGCCCCGACCCAACCACCGTTCGCACCGCCACCGCCTACCCGACCAGCGGCAGCACGGCGGCGAGCACCACGATGAGGTTCACCACGCTGAACACGTAGATCGAGCCGACGTGGGTCAGCTTGGCGGCCGGCTTGTCCAGCAGCACGGTGCCGTCGAAGCCGCGCCCCGGCCACAGCCGCCACGCCAGCCGCAGGAAGTAGGCCAGCCAGCCGGCCAGCACCAGCGTGCCCGCCACGGTCCACCCCAAGGCCAGCTCGCCGGTCTGGGCGTACCAGAGCCAGGCGCCGACCGACAGCAGCTGCGCCAGCCAGGCGACGACGAGGCTGGCCTTCAGCCCGAACACGACCGGGGTGGTACGCCGGCCGCCGGCCGCGTCGTTGTCCACGTCCCGCACGTCCTGGGTGATGCCCTCGCCCACGCCCATGAAGAGGGCGACAAAGGCGAGGAACGGCAGCGCGTCGCGCCAGGTGCCGGACTTCATCGCCAGCGTGCACAGCGCGAACATCAACGCCCAGATGACCGGCCAGAAGACCTGGAGCACGACCGGCCGGCCGGCCAGCCGGATCGGCGGGAAGTTGTACGCCACGTTGAGCACCAGCACGACGAGCAGCAGCAGCACGGCCGGCCACGGCAGCAGCAGGGCGAGCAGGACGCTCGCGGCGACCAGCACGGCACCGGCGATGTTGAGGTCGCGCGGGCTGATCCGGCCCTGCTGGACCGGGCGCAGCTGCCGGGACGCCTCGCTGCTGGCCGCGTCCACCTCGACGTCGTTGGAGTCGTTGAAGAAGTTGGCGGCGGCGTGGAACAGCACCGCGATGCTCAGCATGGCGACCACGTTGCGCACCGGCGCCGGCCCGTCGTAGACCGCGGCCATCATGGCCGCCGGTGCCAGCAGGTCGAACCAGAGCCGGGTGGTGGGCCGGGCCGAGCCCAGCACGCCCAGCAGCCGCGCCACCGGGCCCGCGCCGGTCGCCAGGTCCGGCCGTACGGCCGGGCCGGTGCCGACAGCTTCCTGGGTCAGCTCGCTCATCTCAGCCCTTCGCGTCGTGGGTGGTAGGGGTGGGGTCGCCGAGCGGGCGAAGCAGCACCCGGGTGAAGAGCCGGTTGGCGGTCAGCTCGACGATCTCCAGGTCGGCGCCGGCGCACAGCCCGGGCAGCTCGGGCATGAGCGGGCGGCGCAGCCACAGGTCGCCGGGCACCCGCGCGGCCCGCAGGGAACGGGCCCGGATGGCGCGCAGCGAGCCGATGAAGGCGCGGGAGACCACCTCGGTGGCGTTCGACACGAAGCTGCTGCGGCCACGGATGATCAGCGCGACGGAGCCGCCGGGGGCGACCACGCGGCGGAACTCGCGCAGCGCGCCGGCCACGTCCGGCAGGGTGTCGAGCACCCACGCGCACATCACCGCGTCGAACGCCCCGTCCGGGAACGGCGTGTCGGTCATGTCGCCGAGCACGAACCGCGGCTGCGGCCGTAGCCGCGCGGTCTTGCGCTGCGCGATCTCGATGAAGGCCGGGGACAGGTCGAGCCCCACCAGCTCCGTACGGGGCCGGGCCCGGCCCACAACGGCCAGCCAGTGCCCGGACCCGGTGCCGGCGTCGAGGATCCGCTCGGCGCCGGACAGGGTGGCCACCATCCACCGCTCCAGGCCCGGCTGGACCCAGTGCCACAGCTTCGGGATGAGCCAGGCGTAGACCGGGGCGATCGGGTCGAACAGCCCCTGCCGGCCGGCGGGCTGGTCCGTCGCTCCCGACGGCGTCGGGGTCGGCTGCGGCGGCCGGCGGTCCGTACCCGCCGTACTCGGAACGGTCATGCGACCACAGATAGCGGCCGGCGGCCGGCGGCGGCGGTCGACCGTCGGGTCGGCGAACCCGACCGCCGGTCGACCTTCAGCAATCTGAAGGTCGGTGGCCGCCGGCCCGACCGCGGTGCAGCCACCGCCCTAGCATCCCCGCTGGCATCCGGTCCGGCGGTCGCAGCACCGCGAGGCTCCGGTCCGGCGTGTCGGGGGGTGGATGACGAGATGAGCCGTGTCCTCACTGAGGAGCTGCGGACCGCGGGCGCCGGGTGGCCCGCCACCGCGGCCCGCATCGGCGCGTACGCACCGCGCGGGCCGCTGGACTGGCTGGACGACCCGCGGCCGGACCGCGGGCTGCACTTCCTGGTCGGGCGCGAGTGGCACCGCATCGGCTACCCCGAGCTGGCGCAGCAGGTGCACGCCGCGGCCGCCCGGCTGGGGGGGTGGGGCCTGCGCCGCGACGACGTGGTCGCCCTGGTGCTGCCGAACGGGCCGGAGTTCCCGACCGCCTTCACCGCGGTCCTGCTGGCGGGCGGGACACCGTGCCCGCTGGCGGTCCCGGATTCGTTCCGCTCCGGCGCGTACGGCGAGCACCTCGCCGCCGTCCTGCGGGTGGCCCGGCCCGCGTTCGTGCTCACCACCGCGGAGCTGCTGCCGACCATCGCCGCCGCGCTCGCCGAGGGCGGCCTGACCATCCCGGTACGCGCGCTCGCGCTGGACGGGGAGGCCGGGTCACCAGGAGGACCGAGGCGGCCCCGGGCCCGGTTGGCCCTGCTCCAGTTCACGTCGGGCTCCACCGGTGCCCCCCGCGGTGTCGAGGTGAGCTGGGACAACCTCGAGGCCAACCTGGCCATGATGCGGTCCTGGACGGCCGACGCCGGTGCCGGCGGGGTGGCGACCTGGCTGCCGTTCTTCCACGACATGGGGCTCATCGGCACGCTGCTGGGGCCGGTGGCCTTCCAGTACGACCTGCGCGTGCTGCGCCCCGACCAGTTCCTGCGCTCCCCCTTGCAGTGGCTGGAGTGCTTCCACGACGGCCGCAGCGCGGCCAGCGTCTGCCCCTGCTTCGGCTTCGCCTACGTCGCCCGGCGGGTGCGGCCCGAGCAGGTGGCCGGGCTGGACCTGTCGGGCTGGCGGGTGGCGATCGTGGGTGCGGACCGGATCCAGCCGGGCGTGCTCGCCGACGTCAACCGGCTGCTGGCGCCGACCGGGTTCCTGCCGGGCACGGTGGCGCCCGCGTACGGGCTGGCCGAGGCGACTCTGCTCGTCACCGGCGCGCGGGTCGGCCGCCCGCCGTACGCCGTCCGCATCGACTGGTCCACGCTGCGCTTCGGCTCGCCGGTGCCGGTGCTGGAGCGCGCGCTGGCGCACCAGGTGCCCGGCGGCACCGGCGGCGACGAGTCGCGCGGCTGGGTCGTCAACTGCGGGCGGCCCCACCCCGGCACCGACGTGTCCATCGTGGACGAGAACGGGGTGCGCGTGCCGGACGGGCACCTGGGCGAGATCGTGGTGACCGGGGCGTCGGTGGCGACGGGCTACCGCACCGCGGCCCCTGCCGGGGCTCCCGGGTCGGCCGGGCAGCAGGCGTTCCAGGGCGGCCGGCTGCGCACCGGGGACGCCGGCTTCACCATCGACGGCGAGCTGTACGTCATCGGCCGGATCGCGCACAGCGTCAAGGTGCGCGGGCGCAACCTCTACGTCGAGGACGTGGAGGCCGCTGTCGCCACCGCCTGCCCGCTGCCGGCTCATGCGTACGTGGTGCTCGGTGGCGTCGGGGAGGACGGCCCGGTGCTCGCCGCGGTGGCCGAGACCGGCCGGACCGACCAGCTCGTGGCCTTGTGCGAGCAGCTGTGGCAGCTGGGCGGGGAGGAGGTCGACGCGGTGGTCTACCGGGTGCCGCGCGGAGCCATCCGCCGCACCTCCAGCGGCAAGCCGCGCCGGGCCTGGCTGTGGTGGCGGCTGGTCGCCGGCGACCTCGGCGCCGAGGCGGTGCACCGCATCCCCGCGGCAAAGGCACAGCCTGCGGCGAGGGCACAGCGGTGACCACGCTCGCCGAAGGCACCGCAGCGGTAGGGTGCGACCTGGCCACACCGGCCGGGACCGTGCAGACGGGCTTCCGCAGCCGCGTCCGGCAGGTGATCGCCGAGCAGGTGGCGCCGCTGGTCGGGCCGGCCGAGCGGGACCGCCGCTTCCCCCGGGAGGCGGTCGAGGCGTTCGGGGCCGCCGGCCTGTTCGCGCAGCGGTGGGCCGGTGGCGGCCACGGCGACCTGCACCGGTGCGTCACGCTCGCCGAGGAGCTGGGGCTGGCCGGGCTGGGCGGGGTCGGCGTCGGGGTGAGCCTGCACCTGGAGGCCGCCTCCGGGCTGCTGGTGCGCTTCGCGCGCACGCCGTACACCCGCGCCATCCGCGACCAGGCCCTGGCCGGGCGGGCGGTGCTCTGCCTGGCGACATCGGAGCAGCACGCGGGGTCGGACCTGACCGCGGTGGCCACGCAGCTGCGCCCGGCCGGCGACGGCTGGACCGTGCAGGGCACCAAGTGGTTCGTCTCCCCCGGCAGCCAGGCGGACTTCGCGCTCATCCTGTGCCGGGCAGATGAGGGTCCGGCGATCGTCGCCGTCCCCCGCGGCGCGCTGGATGTCCACAAGCGACTGGAGACCACCGGCCTGCGCAGCCTGGAGACGGTACGGCTCACCGTGGACGCGCGGATCCCCGACGAGGCGGTCCTGGTCCGCCCCGGGCTGGGCCTGGAGGCGGTCACCTGGGGCCTCATCCACGAGCGGCTCGCCCTGGCCGCGCAGGTGCTGGGCGGCGCGGCGCTGGCGGTGTCGCTGGCAGCGACCCGGCTGCGCCGGCGCGAGCAGTTCGGCGTGCCCCTCTTCGAGCACCAGGCGCTGCGGCTGCGGCTGGCCGAGCTGAGCGCCCAGGTCACCCTGGCCCGCCACGGCGTGTACGGCCTCGCCGGCGGCCTGGGCGCCCGGCGGGCCAACCGCCAGCGACCCGGTGGCCAGCCGGCGGGCGGCCCCGGCCCGGAGACCGGCCCCGACCCGGAGACCGGCGCCGGGCCGGTGTCCATGCGGGACGTTGCCGGGGCCAAGGCGGTCGTCGCCAAGCTGGCCCAGGAGGTGACCGCGGAGTGCGCGCACATGTTCGGCGGCACCGGCTACCTGGAGGACGAGACTCCCTTCCCGCGGCTGCTGCGCGACGTGCGGGTGGCCCGGCTGGGCGCCGGCAGCGACGAGATGATGTGGGAGCTGGTCGCCACCGGGCTGAACAGCGACGACGAGCTCTACGACCGGTGGGTGCACCAGTGATCAGGATCCTGGTGGCGGGCCTCACCGGGCAGCTCGGCCACGGCCTGGCCGGCCGCGCCGCGGCCGCCGGGGTCGAGCTGGTGCCGGTGGTACGCCCGGTCGGCCGGTGGTCGGCGGGCACCCGGGTCCGCCGGACCTTCCCGCAGCTGCCGGAGCTGGCCGGGGCGGCGGTCGCCGGTGACGTGACCCAGCCGCACTGGGGGCTGGAGCCCGGGCAGCTGGACCAGCTGGCGTCCGAGGTGGACCTGGTCCTCAACGTGGCCGCCGAGACGAACTGGGCAGCTCCGGCCCGCCGGCTGCACCAGGTGAACGTCGTCGGCGCGCTGCACGGGCTCACGCTCGCCCGGCGGCTGCGCGAGCGCCACCCGCGCTGCGGCGCGTACGTCCACGCCAGCTCGGTCTTTGTCGCCGGTGGGCGGGTCGGTGTGGTGCCGGAGGTGCCGTTCGGGCCGGACTCCCAGCGCACCGAGTACGAGCACAGCAAGTGGCTCGCCGAGCACTACCTGCTGCGCCGGGTCGCCGGACCCGCACCCGCACCCGCGTCCGGGTCCAACGGCCATCGCGGCCCGCAGGTGGCCGTCGGCATCGCCCGCATCGGCGGCCTGCTCGGCGACGCCACCACCGGCCACACCGCGAAGCTCAGCTCGCTCTACCAGCTCGCCGCGGCCCGGCACCGGCGCTGGCCCTGGGTGCCGGTCACCAGCCAGGGCAGGGTCGACATGCTGCCGCGGGACCGAGCGGCCGACGCCCTGGTCCACTTTGCTCTCGGCGTGCTGCGGCTGGCCGACCCGCGGCCCCAGATCGCCCACGTCTGCGCCGGCGAGCACGCGCCCACGCTGCGCTCGGTGCTGGCCGCCTTCGCCGACCTGGACCCGCACCGGGTGCACGCGCCGCTGCGCGCCGTGCCGGCGCCGGAACGGCCGCTGCTGTGGCTGTCGACCGAGCTGCCCCGGCTGCAACGGCTGGCGCCGACCGCGACCAACACCGTGACCGGGCTGCGCTACCTGTGCCTGAACCGGGTGTTCGAACGGGACCGGCTGGCCCGCTTCCTGCCCGGCGACCCGCCGTCGGTCACCGCCGAGCTGATCGCGCGGCTCGCCTTCGACCTGCCCGCACCGGCCTCCCGGCCGCGCGCGCTGGACCGGCCGTTCGCGAGGTACGCATGAGCGGCGGGCCCATGCGCGTACTGGTGGTCGGCGGCACCGGCGTGCTCGGCGCCGCGGTCGTCGCCGACCTGGCCCGGCACGGGCACGAGGTGCGGGTGCTCTCCCGCCGCGCGCCCGCCGGCGCCGCCTCTCGCCCTGAGATGGAGTGGGTCGCCGGCGACGTCCGCCGGCCCGGCTTCGGGCTGCCCCCGGCCGACGCCGCGCGCCTGTCCGCGCAGGCCACCCACGTGGTGTCCTGCTTCGGGTCGGTGGCCGTGGCCGAGGGCCCGCGCACAGCGGTCGACCTGCACCTGCGCGGCACGCAGCGGCTCATCGAGTTCGCCCGCGGCTGCCCGCGCCTGAGGGCGGTGGTGCACGTCTCGTCGGTGCTCGTCTTCGGCCGCTGCCAGGGCACCGTCGGCAACGCGGACCTCCAGGTCGGCCAGGCTTTCCGCAACTGGTACGAGTACGGCAAGTTCCTCGCCGAGACGGCCTGGCAGGAGGCGGACGGCGTACCGGTACGGGTGCTGCGGCTGGGCCCGGTGCTGGGCGCCGACGGCCCGGTCGCACCCAACACCCGGTCCGGCATCCTCACCGCCCTGCCGGCCGCCCTCTCCGGGCTGCCGCTGCCGGTCGCCGGGCGCGGTGACTTCCCGTGCTACGTCACGGACAGCACGGCCGCCGCGCAGGTGGTCCGGGCCGCGCTGGAGCACGAGCCGGTGGGCGGCACCTGGACCTGGTACGACCCTGCCGCGCCGACGCTGAACGCCACGCTCACCGCGTTGTGCAGCGCCTGGGGGGTCATCCCCCGCATCGTCGCGGCCCCCGGGCTGGTCTCCGCCGTACGGCTCGCAGCGCCCGTGCTCGGGCTGCCGCGCGAGGTGTGCGACTACCTGTCGCGGTGGCCACGGCTCACCGCTGGCATCCTGGACGAGCTGCCGGTGCCGCTGCCGGCGAGCCCGCCGCGGTACGTGGAGCGCACGGGTGAGCTGCTGCGCGCCCACAGCCTCGGGCTGGTGGCCGCATGAGCCGGCCGGCCACCGCAGCGGCCTGGGCCGGCTCAACCGGCCTGGACACCGACCCGCACCCGGTCTTCACGACCTACTCGGCCGGGAACTTCGCCGAGGTCGCGCCGGACCGGCTCTCGCCGATGTCCTGGTCGATGGTGGGGCCACCGGTGGAACGCGGCATGCGCGGCGTGGCCGGCCGGCTGTGGCCTCGGGCGCGGTGGGCCACCGGCTCACACTTCGTGTTCGTCGGGTACTTCAGCTGCCGGCCGTACCACAACCTGTCCGCGTTCTGCCAGCTCGCGTACGGCGTGCCGGGGCTGGACCCGGCCCTGGTCACGCGCAGCTACTTCGAGGACGCGCCGGTGCCGGAACCGCCGGGCGGGCGGCCCAACCGGGGCGGTGGCGCCGCCGTGCTGCCGCAGCTCGTGCGGGAGCTGCTGCTCACCCGGCGCCGGGTCGGCGCGCTCACCGAGCAGGTCCCGCAGCTGGAGGCCGCGCTCGCCGAGCAGGTCCCCCGGCTGGCGGCCGCGCTCACCGAGGCGCGCCCCGGCCTGCCCGGCGAGCGCGCCCAGCGCGGCCAGGCCAGCGAGCGCGGCCAGGCCAGCGAGCGCGGCCAGGCCAGCGAGCGCGGCCA